>NZ_JAMPLB010000002.1:0-400635 GCF_039962325.1 Leptolyngbya sp. PL-A3 | reverse complement strand
AGAGAGGGACTCACACCCTCACGATTATCCAGTTGTCGAGGTTTTATCCTCGCCATCCGTCCCTGAATATTGCTATTCACTTAGGATGAACGAATCGCACACGTCGTAGTTGAACGGCGGCAACCAACTTTTGCATCATAACCGATCGCCCCTTCTCCGCCGTTCCAACGCAGTGTTCGACTGTGCCACAAACTTTTGAAGTACGTGCCTAGCATCATTACAAAATAATGTTTGCACCCTTGTTTTACAAGATTTGCCAAACCTGAAGCATTAAATCTTGGGAACTTAAAGCGAGATACTCACCAGTTTGTGAAAAGCACAATTGCTCAATACCAGATTGAGAAACCTGTTGCTCAAGAAGAACTGCAACATTTTTAACATGAACAGATTGTTCAACAGATTGAGGAAACGATGGTTTAGAAAGTATTGCAGCATTCTCGATGTCAACAAAACGCAGAAAGCCATCTGGTGCACCAAAAGCAACAAAATCCTTGGTGGGCGACCAATCAAATACTCCAGGTGAGTCTAGAAGTAGCATGTTTTCCGAATGTTCAGTCCTAGGTATGCGACGGCTTTCCACAGGTGGTACATTCCATAGAGAGAGAGCACCAATCCCCTCCTCCTTTTTAGAGAATAGAATCTTCTGGTTATCTGGCGAGAAAGCTAGATCAATTCTTTTGCGATCCACTACTCTATCTATATAGGAGTCATATTCATAAGTGCAAACGTGCTCCCCATCCTCAATACACCACTGATCAACAAGCTCACGACAATATATCCAACCGGCTTCTGGAGACCAAGAACTATCTATTCCGCTAGCAGCTAGTTGTGTCCCATCTTTGGAAATTGTGATCGTATCAAGATTTCTACAATCTGTATTAATCCATGAGTTCCCACTAAACCACCTTACAAGTGATGCAGTTTTAGTATCCACCATATAAAGTCCGTCTACTCCTTCGATGAGATTCCGAGGAGGCGGATAAATCCCGAATATGAGATATTTGCCATTAGGAGTAAATTGAGCGCATTCTACTGTCCAAGGGACTGATGAAGTTCGGCTATTAGATAAGGATTGCGCGGTTGTCTGCCCATAGATTGGAATCTTCTCCATAGAGAGAAAATGAGTTCGTTCAATCTGAAATGTGTTGATATTCCAACAAGCAAGGTTTTGCAACTTATCAAAAGAGTATAGATAGTCTTCACAACACTTAATTGCTACTACTGGGGATTTATGCCACTGAAGAGTTGCAACTTCTAAACCACTTTTAAAGTCGTAGCAGTGTATGTCTCCAGCCTGGTTTCCGGTAAACAAACGTGAGGTTCCAGCCTGAAAAGCAAGACTAGCAATTGAGTGTTGAACTTGCCATTGAGATAACCTCTGGATCTCCAAATCTATCGATCCTCACTTTCAAGGCTTACAAACTTTATAGCATTACTTATACAACTCACAGGTAGCTTTCAAGTTACGGCAGCACCAGCACTAGCAGTTTGGCAGTCGAACGGTTGCGGTCAGCGGTTGGCCAGGTCTTTGCATCCCACTCAAGCGGCTTCGGTCAATCCGTTGCACCGCAATTGTTAGATGCGGGATTCACAGCAGTTCGGCGCGGCATCTCTCCGCTTGGTCGAACAGTTGCATGCTCTCCGCAGCGGCTAACATTGCCCGCCAGAACGCAGGCGGGCAATGATTACCCATACCGATCATTTCCAGCTCATCGAACGCCAGCCCCAACTCATTGTGCAATAAGAACTCCTCGAACGCAGTCAGGCTACCGCCCTCTGAATCCTCCCGCAACGGCTGAGGAAGCAAGTGACGAGCCCTCTTTAGGTGGCAACGGGTGATGTTCCAACTCTCTTGTAAACTCATCAATATGTGTCTCGCAGTACATGGGAGAGGCGTTGGAGCCAGCGAGCATCTAACTTGTTATTAGACAGACATAGTCTGCCTAACTACCCCTTAGACGGTAAATAGGCAGACTTGAATCTGCCTATTTACCCAAATCAGGAGTTTATGAAGATCCTTGTCTGCCTAAGATCCTGGATGGAGAATTAGGCAGACAATTTTCTGCATATTAACCCTTGATTCTGGAATTAGGCAGATGTTTTGGGTAAATCTTCAGATGAGAAATTCTTATCTACATTGATACTCTTGAGTAGTACATTTGCATTAACGGAGTGTTTGCAAGAATGGAGGCTCGTCCCAAAAAGCTGTTAGATCAGGTGCGCGAGGTAATTCGGCTCAAGCACTATTCCTATCGCACAGAAGAAACTTACGTTCATTGGATTCGGCGCTTAATGGACTAATCACAAATGATAAATTCTGCTTTGTGAGGCACGCCCACCTCAGCTTGAGTTGGAGTCGGGTTCCGTTACGCTGTCGAGTTGGACTTACAGAGTAAGCAGTCGAAGATCGAGAGGATCTCTATAGTCCTCAAGAGCACGACCATGAAACGCAATTGGAGCGTTAAGCGCAGAGGGGTTGAATACCCAACCGCTCAACGTCGGTGGAATAGCACCTATCAACTGTTGATAGAAATCTCTCAACTCGCAGTTTCACCTTTGTCACCTGCTCAGGCTGATGCTCTGTCCCCACTTGTTTTACCGGAGCAGCACGATGAACACTGCCATTTATGTCCGAGTCTCGACTCAACGTCAAGCGCAAGCGCAAACCATTGAACAGCAACTCGAGCAATTACAAAGCTATGCCAATCGTCAAGGGTGGCAGATCGCCCAGGAATATATCTTTCGAGACGATGGTTACAGTGGTGCTCGGCTCAATCGTCCTGGGTTGGACCAATTGCGAGACCAAGTTGCAATGGCTCAGATCAATCGTTTGTTAGTCCTGGCTCCGGATCGACTGGCTCGAAATTTTGTCCACCAAACTCTGTTAGTAGAAGAACTTCAAAACCGCGGTTGTCAAGTCGAGTTTCTAGAACGTCCGATGAGCCAAGACCCCCATGATCAACTACTGCTTCAAATTCGAGGAGCCGTAGCGGAATATGAACGAACCTTGATTGCTGAACGCATGAGACGAGGACGATTGAGTAAACTACAATCGGGTACTTTGCTGCCTTGGACAGTTGTTCCCTATGGCTATCGTTGCAGCATTGAACACCCTCGTGATCCTGCCGGAGTTGAGATCAATCCGGCTCAAGCAGCGGTCGTTCGTGAGATTTTTAGCCGATATGGGACAGAACACATTTCCTTAGTGCAACTGAGTTGGCATTTGCATGAGCTAGGGATACCGTCTCCAACGGGTAAGGACTATTGGACTCGATCGAGTCTGCGTAGCATCCTGAAGAATCCTTGCTACATGGGGCAAGTATTTAGCAACCGGACTCGGAGTTGTCCTGCCCAGCAACGACGTTCTGCCCTCAAACCGATTGGACGCAAGAGTAGTACCCGTCAGCAGGACAGATCAGAATGGCTACTGGTTTGCCAGATACCCGCCATTATCAGCCAAGAGCAATTTGATGCGGCTCAAATGAACCTGCAACATAATCAGCAATTCGGTAAGCGGAACAATAAAACCCATGAGTATCTACTGCGAACACTTGTGAGTTGTGGACACTGTCAAAGTAGTTGTTTTAGTTGTGCTAGAGGAAAAGGATATCGATACTATGTGTGTAATCGAAGAATAGTTGCAAAACATCTAGAAGGAAACGATAAATGTAACGCTTCCTATATTCCTGCTCAACAACTAGAGAAAATTGTTTGGAACGATATTTGTGAAATATTGCAGCATCCTGAGAGCATTACACAAGCAATAGAACAGCTTCAAGCGGGCCAATGGCTACCTCAGGAGTTACAGGCAAGACTAGCACAGCTAAAGCAAGCTGAAAATAACTTGCAGCAGCAACTAGAACGGTTAACCCAAGCCTACTTGGTTAATGTTGTTCAACTGGACGAATATCAGCGACGACGTGCTCAATTGGAGAGCCAGATACAGGCTTCGGTTGTGCAGCAGCAACAACTGACTCTTCAAGCTCATAAAAAACTTGAGGTCGCCAATTTAGCTCAAGGAATTGAAGAATTTTGTCAACGTGTCAAGACAGGATTGAGTCAAGCTAGCTTTGACCAGAAACGGAAGTTAATTGAGCTACTAATCGATCGGGTAATCGTGACTGGCAATGAAGTGGAAATTCGTTATGTGATGCCAACCCATGCTCGAGGAGAAACCACACATTTTTGTCATTTGCGTTTAGACTATTTTTATCTTGTTTCACAACAAACGGCATCCTAATGAGATGGGAAGTGCTGAGATCGAAGCGTTCCTGACACATTTAGCCGTTAAAGAGAATGTTGCCGCTTCAACACAAAATCAAGCATTAAGTGCCTTGTTATTCCTGTATCGGTATGTCATCAACAAGCCTTTAACAAAACCAATCGATGCATTAAGAGCCAAACCTTCACGTTATTTACCAACGGTACTAACGCCAGAAGAGGTGACGGCTTTACTAGAACGGATGACAGGCACCCATAAGCTGATTGCACAAATCCTCTATGGCAGTGGCCTACGAGTGCGAGAAGGATTACAGTTACGCATCAAAGATATAGATTTTGCTCAACGACAGATCGCTGTTAGAGATACCAAGGGAAATGAGAGCCGAGTTACCATGCTTGCCGAGCGGCTCATTGAACCGATAAAACAACATCTCAGACGTGTTAAGCAATTGCATCATCGTGATTTAGAGGCTGGTTATGGTTCTGTCTATCTGCCCTTTGCGTTAGAACGAAAGTATCCCTATGCCGATCGCGAATGGATCTGGCAATTTGTTTTTCCATCTTTAGGGCTTTCAAAAGATCCACGGACAGAAATTATTCGTCGTCACCATTTGCACGAAACAGGTTTACAACGCGCAGTAAAACAAGCAGCCCGCTCAGCCGGAATTGAAAAGCGTGTGGTGTGTCATACATTTCGCCACTCGTTTGCAACTCACCTCTTGCAAAACGGCTATGACATCCGAACAGTTCAGGAATTGCTAGGACACAAAGACGTAAAGACGACAATGATTTACACCCATGTGTTGAATCGGGGTGGTAGGGGTGTGAAAAGCCCGTTGGATGGCTAATAATTGTTATCCAATCCCGTTACACAGGTAACGCTTCTGGAATGGCTCCCTGCATACGGCTTAACCAATCGGTCAGGTTATCCAACTGCAACTCGGTGCTGAGAACGGCCAGGCCGCGTACGGTGACTTTGCCAGGGGTATAGACAAAGCGCGTTTGCAAATGGCTGGGGAGTTTCTCCTTGAGCAGATTCCAGGCCGGTTCTTCCATCGGGGTTTCCAGCACGATGTGTTGTTTGTTTTCGGGTTTGATGCGAGAGAAGCCGAGTTTGCGGGCGATCTGCTTCAGTTCCATCACCCGCAGCAGTTGGAGAACAGCAGGAGGCATGGGGCCATAGCGATCGCTCCAATCCGCTGCAATCTGCGCCAACTCGCCTCGATTCTGTGCTGTTGCTACCGCACGATACGCACTCATCTTCTGATCCAGATCAGGAATGTAATCGGCAGGAATAAATGCCGTCACACTCAGATCAATTTGCGTATCATCAACCTGTGGAATTTCTTGACCCCGAATTTCCTTAATCGCGTCCTCTAACATTTCCATGTAGAGGTCAAAACCGATCGCATCCATCTGTCCCGATTGCTCAGCTCCCAACAAGTTACCCACACCGCGAATTTCCATGTCGCGCATGGCAAGTTGGTAACCAGAACCTAGTTGCGTAAATTCCTGAATCGCGCGGAGACGCTGACGGGCAACATCCGTTAATTGCGTTTGTTTGGGGTAGAACAACCAGGCGTGAGCTTGAATACCTGCGCGACCAACTCGACCTCGGAGCTGGTAAAGCTGCGAGAGGCCAAATTTCTGGGCGTCCTCCACCAAAATCGTGTTGACGCGGGGAATATCCAAACCCGATTCAATGATGGTGGTGCAGACAAGAATATCCGCTTCGCCGCTACTAAAGGCCAGCATCGTGGCTTCTAGTTCACCTTCTTGCATTTGACCGTGGGCGATCGCAAACCGCGCCCCCGGCACCATCTCTCGCAGTTTCGCTGTATTCTCCTCAATCCCTTCCACGCGAGGCACTACATAGAATACCTGGCCGCCGCGATCGAGTTCCTGGCGAATGGCAGTGCGAACCATTTCAGGATCGTAGGGGGAGAGGTGAGTTTTGATCGGGCGACGAGAGGGAGGCGGTGTGGTAATCAGACTCATCTCGCGCACACCAGAAAGCGCCATGTAAAGTGTTCGGGGAATAGGTGTAGCACTCAAGGTAAGCACATCCACCTGGGTTTTAAGGGATTTGATTTTCTCCTTTTGGTTCACCCCAAAGCGCTGTTCTTCGTCCACCACCAGCAGCCCCAGATCTTTGATCTGCACCCCTTTGCCTAACAAAGCGTGGGTACCGACCACCACATCCAGTTCTCCGGTGGAGAGGCGTTGCACAATATCCTTCTTTTCCTGGGCCGTGCGGAAGCGGTTGAGCAGTCCCACTTTAATGGGGTAGGGAGCAAAGCGTTCCTTTAGGGTGTGGTAGTGCTGCTGAGTAAGAATCGTAGTAGGAGCCAGCAAGGCCACCTGTTTACCCGAAGTAACCGCTTTGAAGATGGCACGAATGGCGACTTCCGTTTTACCAAAACCCACATCGCCACAAACCAGACGATCCATCGGACGGGCATCTTCCATATCCCGCTTCACGTCTTGCGTAGCTTTAAGCTGATCAGGTGTGGGTTGGTAAGGGAAAGAATCTTCCAGTTCCTCCTGCCAGGGGGTATCAACGGGGTAAGCATGACCCGTCTGCTGAGCGCGTTGGGCATAGAGTTGTAGCAGATCCACCGCAACTTTCTTGACCGCTTTGCTGACCTTACTCTTGGTTCGCTCCCAGGCCTTACCTGACATCTTGTTGAGGTCGGGATGGCCTTCGCCCATCGCTCGATAACGAGAAAGGGCGTTGAGTTGGTCAGCGGCAACCCGCAAGGTGCCATCAGCGTACTGAATAACCAGATATTCTCGCGTTTCGTTATTAAGAACCAGGCTCTCCAGTTTTAAGAATTTGCCAATGCCGTGGTTGCGATGTACCACAAAATCCCCCGGCTCCAACTTGTTGGGATCAACCTGTTTAGAGGCGGCGCGGCGGCGTTTGCGAACGTAGTTAGGCGTGGCAAGGGTATGCTGCCCAAAAAACTCGCGATCGGTGATGACGGCAATCCGGAAGGTGGGCAACGTGAAGCCTTCCAACTCCGCCAGGCCGGAGTACTTGACCGCAATGGGAATCTTCTGGGACTGGAGACGATCGATCGCCGGATAGTCACGCGGATTTGGCACAAACTGCGCTGGGCAGTCGTGCTCTTGCAACAACGATACCGAGCGCGAGGGCTGAGCCGAGATGATCCAGATGCCGGTGGTGCGATCGCGCTCCTCCCGCAACAAATCGGCCAACCGCGCAAACTGGTGGGGCATCGACGCAATCGGCCGACTGGAGAGATTCATCCCCCGGTTGGCCTCAGCAATTTCTGACAGTTCGACGGACTCTAGTTCTGCCAATAAACCCAGAGTTCGTTCGGCGTTGCAGTGAGTTTTGGGCAAAGGTTCGGGGTGCTCGCCGTAGAGTTCTTGCCAATGTTCGGTGGCGTGCTCACACCAGCGATCGCCATGAGCCCGACATTGATCCGGCTCGTCCACCGCCACCAGGGTGTTTTTAGGCAGGTAGTCCAGCAGTGAAGCGGGCTCACCATAGGCCAGTCCCAGAAAACGCCGCATCCCTTCAATGGTTTGCCCTTCTTTCAGACGATCCTGGTCTTCTGGGGAGAGGTAGGGGGCGATCGCCTCCAACCCCACCGTCTCCCGCAGCGCTTGCAAAATCAGCGGAGAAAAGCTGGTAGGTGTGAGAACAAGTTGAGAAATGCTGTCGAGCGATCGCTGAGTGGACGGGTCAAACTCGCGGATTTTGTCTAGCTCGTCGCCAAATAGTTCCAGACGGACGGGCAGTTCTGCCGATACGGGGAACACATCAACAATATCCCCCCGGCGGCTCCACTGGCCCTCTGTTTCTACCAGAGGCACCCGTTCATAGCCCAAATCTGCCAACTGCCGTGAGAGCCCCTCCAGGTCTAGCTCCATGCCCTTTTGTAGCGTCAGGCAATAGGGCTGAAAGGCGTTCGGGGGCGGCAAGTGGGGTTGCAACGCCCGCTCAGTGGTGACAACTGCAATTCCCTGCGGCTCCTTTAGCAAATCCGCTAACACCTGCAACTGCCCCCAGATCATTTCCGACTCGGGGTCGAAGGGTTCATAAGGGGAGGCTTCAGAGGTGGGGTAGAAAGCGACAGAATCCCACCCCATGGCTTCCAGTTGTGCTGTCCAACGGCCGGCTTCCTCCAAGGTAGCGGTTACTACGACCAGGGGACGCTGCTGGCTCTGGGCTAAGGCCGAGGCCACCAAACCCTTCGGGATGCGGGCAATGCCATTCAGATGCAGAGATTTTTGCTGCGTCAGTTTGGCGTGCAGCTCAGCGGTGAGGGGCGATCGCCCGAGGGCGCGAACAACAGAGGAAAAGGCCATAGCACCTGGGATGCGACGTGCGGGGGCGAGGCGATCAAGAAAGTTTACATATACGATTCTATAGCGATCGCCACAAAGGTTGGGTTGAGTCGAGCCCGTCCGTCCTCGCTGTCTATTCCCGACTCACCACAGAAAACCTGTACAGGTACTGATTCTATTCCCTAGAAGATTCCGCCAAATTCCAGATCAACCTGCCCAATAGGGTATGTTTTTGTAGCGCTAAATCATAGATTTAGCGCTACAAAAACATACCTAGAGCTGTAATCCTCAAGATCCACCCGATGAGGCTAGCCGATCCCCGGATTTAAGATGTTACTTTCTTCATAACGGTTCTCAATCTCTCCCGTGAAACAATATACCCTTTGGGGGAAGGTACATTCGTCAACCTACCCTTTACAGGATGCCTTGTTCACCCATTGTGGAGACCGTGCGTTACCATCCCGTTGCTCTCGCCCTTTCGTGACCTGCTCATGGGTCTTTCACTGTAATGTCTTCTGCTTCCTTCGAAATTCTGATCGTCCTGGTGCTGATTCTGGCGAATGGTCTATTTGCGATGTCGGAAATGTCTATCATTTCGGCTCGTAAGACCCGGCTCTTAGAACGGGCCGAGAGGGGCGATCGCAAGGCCCAGGTCGCCCTTGAGTTAGCCAATTCTCCCAACCGATTCCTCTCCACAGTACAGGTAGGGATTACCTTGATTGGGATTCTGGCAGGGGCCTTCGGGGGAGCGACTCTGGCAGGACGGCTAGCAAATCTGCTGGCAAAAATTCCCTTCCTGGCAGCTTATAGTCAGCCGGTCGCCTTCGGCATTGTGGTGTTGATTACGGCTTACCTGTCGTTGATTGTGGGTGAGTTGGTTCCTAAACGGTTAGCTCTCAGCAACCCAGAAGAAATTGCAGTACGGATGGCAACACCCATGCGGTGGTTGTCGGCGATCGCCTATCCCCTGGTTCACCTGCTCAGCGTCTCCACCGAAACCGTGATTAACCTGCTGGGAGTTCGGCAATCTCTGGAAGATCAATTAGTCACAGAAGAAGAAATTAAGGTAATGGTGCGTCAGGGTGCTGAGGCAGGCATGTTCGAAGCAGCCGAGCAAGACATGGTGGAGCGGGTGTTTCGCCTGGCCGATCAATCTACCGGCTCTCTCATGACCCCCCGACTGGAACTGGTCTGGCTCGACCTGAACGACTCGGATGAGGTGAACCACCAAAAAATTATCACCAACAACCACAGTCGCTATCCCGTTTGCGAAGGCTACCTGGATAACGTTCTGGGAGTGGTCTACGTGACGGATCTCATGGCCTGTAGCCTGAAGCATCAACCCATCGACCTGGTATCTAACCTGCGTCAACCCCTCTACATCCCTGAGCAGACAACCGCTCTGAAAGTGTTGGAGGTATTTAAAGAGTCAGGCACTCACATGGCCCTGGTAGTGGATGAATATGGCGTGATCCAGGGAGCCGTCACCTTAAATGACGTGATGGAAGTGATCATCGGAGACATCCCCTTCTCGGATCATAACTTCGAAGCACCCATTACCCAGCGAGAGGATGGCTCATGGCTCATGGATGGGATGCTCTCCATTGACAAGCTCAAGGAAGAGTTTGATGTTGAGGAGTTGCCCGGTGAGGATCGGGGCAACTATCAAACCCTGGCTGGCTTTGTAATCAGCCAGTTGGGGCGAATTCCGACGGCGGCGGACTACTTTGAGTGGGGCGGATACCGGTTCGAGGTCATGGACATGGATGGCAACCGGGTGGATAAGATGCTGGTCACACCCCTGCCTCCCGAAGAACCGGAGGATTACATTCCCATCGGTGGCGGTTGAATCCTGCCATTCCCACCACCATTCTCGCCATTGCCCGAACCATTCCCTTCGGGAGGCTCTGTAGAGATCAATTCCCCTAGAGCTTCTGATAAGGCTTTGGGGTCCATAAACACAATCTTAGAGTTGGGGCTGTCTCCCAGGCGATAGTTCGCGTCTACATACCGTTGGGCTACCAGATAGCGCAAAATTTCCCGGCTATTGGGATGCGCCCGGAGTGCTTCTGCCAGCAGATTCATAGACTGCACCGCACCCTCGGCTTCCTCAATGGCCGCTCGCTTTTTACCTTCCGCTTCAGAGATGGCCGCTTTTTTCTTACTTTCGGCGGCCCGCTCCAGTTCCATTGCATCCATCACGGCTTTGGCAGGGGCAATTTTCTGTACCTCCACCCGGGTTACCTTGACCCCCCACGTAGCCGTCGCATCGTCCAATTGCTGCAACAGAGATTGGTTGATTTCGTTACGGGAGGAGAAGGTTTGAGCCAGTTCCATCCGACCAATCTCCGATCGCAGGGTGGTTGTCGCCAGGTTTCGCAGGGCAACCTCCACGTCCTCTACAGCGTAGTAAGTGCGTTCTAGTTGCAAAATACGCCAATACAGCACAGCATCCACCGTAACGGATACGTTGTCCCGTGTAATGGCATCTTGAGGCTCGGTATCAATCACACGTTCCCGAATGGATTCTTCCAGCACAATGGTGTCCAGGAAGGGCACGATGAAGTTCAGCCCAGGGGTTAGCTTTTTGTGATACTTACCCAGGCGTTCGACAAGCGCTTCATTCCCCTGATTAATCGTTTTAACGGAACCGACAATATAGCCAACGGCGATTAGAGCCAGTGCAGCGATGATAGAATCCATAGAATTTAATCCCGGAACGATGCAACGGGTAGCATACAAAAGATCTATATACCCCCTAATCTATCTCGGAATTTGTGGGGTCGGTAAATCTGCCAGCACGCGATGGCCCTACAGAGGAAGCAGGGAGCTCCTTTGTAGGGCTATCGCCTAATTTCTAGAAAGGGGCGCGATCGCGCAAGGTTCGCTGGGGCTTTGAAGCTGGAATGGGCATCACAATCAGGGTGTTGCCCTCGCGCCCCACCACATGTACCGTTTGCCCAGCCCCGATTGTCACATCGGAAATCTGGCAGCGAGCCGACCAGAAAGAGCCCTCATAGGTCACTTCCCCTGTCCCCCCTCGGGGAATGGTGATGCGAACTTCAGCATCGGAGGGTTCTTCTAAGCCAGGGGCTGATTGCGCAGGCACAAAGCCTCGCAATACCAGGGCGATGGTCACGGACAGAGTAGCCCAAACGAGAATCTGAACGGTCACGTTGACGATGGAGAGGGCCGCAATGGACGTAATGATAGCAGCAAGCGAAAGAGCAGCAATCGTGGGTTCAAATAGGAGCAGGTTCACACCGAGGCCCAACAAACCCGCTAGCAGCCAAATCTGATACGGTGGTTGGCTGTATAGCCAGGAGGATTGCTGAGCAGACTGGCCCAAGATAAGCCATTGCAAAGGATTCATGGAAGTTACCCCGCTATCACGTAACGGTGGGTAGATGAAGGTCGGAACCTTAGTTTAAGGGGCCGTTGGGGAAGACTACACAACCCAGAAACACAATTCCTTTCCTATTTTCATTGTGACGTGCTGAGCCGCAGAAATAGAGGCGATCGCCCGTTCTCTTCATGAACTTTGACATAGCCCTATCCCTTGAGGGCGTGGGATTCCCGCAGTAGACAAAGTTACCACCTGGACCATCTCAAACAGATCCTCCACAAAGGAGTACAGATATACTATAATGATGAGAGAAAACTACAGACCTGTTTCCCGCTGAGTCTTTTGGAGAAAGGTCAGCGATTCGATCGGAATCGCCTATCATGAGGGCATTTTCTACCCTCTATCGCCCTTCATCTCAGATAGCGAGCTGCCATCTATGGCCATTATTGCCCTCAAAGCCTGGTACCTCCGGGAATACGAGCCCATCCGTGAACTAGAGAAACGGCCTCATGACCTGCGCCTCAGCCGCAACAGCCTGCTGAAGTCGGGTATGCGAGCTGACTTTTTGGATGACAGCGAGGAAGTCCGCCAATCCGAATGGTTCCAGCGCTACCTGGAAGGTGAAGTCGTGGAGTTTTACATTGAGGGCAGTGGGGGTTATGCCATTTCCAACATTGACCTGATCAGCCACGAAATGTACTTCACCAAGCAGGACGTCATGGCACGGTTGGAGCCCATTATCTTCTTCTCCTACCAGACCGAGTTTGACGACTCCAGCGGGCCCATTCGAGACCTGTTGAATGCGTATGTAGACAAGCTGAATAATGGGCGATCGCGCATCCCCATCACCCTGGAAGAATCTCATCGCCTCACGGACTCCCCCATCCGCCTGGATAGCAGCCTCATGCGCAAAATCCGCAACAGCCTCCTGTTTGTTGCAGACGGTACCCCCATCTTCCAGATCGACGGCACCCCACCCCAGCTCTTTCCCAACCCCAAAGTTTGCGTCGAGCTCGGCTACGCCCTGCAATGCAAGCGCCCCGAACAGATCCTGCTGGCCCAGATGGATCGCGATGACCTCCCCGGCCAATTCCCGTTCGACCTCCCCAACAGCAGCCGAGTTCTCTTTCAAACCAAAACAGAACTCCGCAAGCTCATGACCAACGCTCTCGACAGCCAACTTCAGCGATTCAACCTCGTCAGCTAAGTCCACTGAGCTTTGCTCATAGTTCGTACCTTTCTAAAACCAAAACCCAGAACCGTTGTTCTTTTGTGACGATGCCACGAAAAAACAACGGTTCTGGGTTTTAGGGCGGGATAACCCCTTCTCCCAACTCAAATTCCCCTACCCCGTCAGATTTTCTATACTTTTTGGGAATTATGGTGCCGTTACCCATCGGGGAGTTTATTGTTAAGACGATCGCTCTAACAATGGATTTCTACCGAGCATTGCAGGATTAGTAGACCTATGCCCAGAACCCCTAACGAAATTGCCGTACACATTCTGATGGATGGCGGTCACCGCGAAGAAGTCCGCTTCCCGACCATTCAGGACTTCCAGAAGTGGTACAGCAGCGAACTGGTGCCCAAAGGCAGCTCTGACGAGTTTATTAACGTCCCCATCAAGAACATTCAGGGAGAATACATGGTGGTACGGCCCTCCAAGGTCATGGCTCTACGGGTTGAGCCGATCTTCTCGGGTAGTGTGGATCGGTTCTAGAGGATGGCTGGAAAAACACCTATAGGATTCAATTTTTGTGAGTTATCTCCACAAAAGTTGAATCCAATCTCTCAATGGGACAGGGATTGGTTGCAAGCCCAGAAGCGCCCCTCAGGAAGGCTCCCTCTGGCTATTGCCGTGGGAGCCACACTGATCGGCACCCTTCTGACAGGCCTACCGGCGGCATGGGCTCAAGAAACGCCCGCAGAGAGTGCACCTGCGACTACAGCAGAAGCTCCTCTGCGGCGTTTAGGCCCCGCTGATGTGGTCGATCGCCAAACCCGTTATGCCCTGCTGCGTGACAATCGCCTCTGGCAAGATCGCGCGGCTCTGTTGCAGGCGATCGACCGCTCTCTGGCTTACCTGAGTACTCCTGCCGCCCAGGAAGCTTACACCCAGTATGGAATGCCTGAGTTTACGCGCGATCGCGTCCGTCGTAGCCTTACCCGCTTCCGACAACTGTTGCGCACCTCCAACTCGTTGGAATCCTTCCAGACGGCAATCCTTAACGAGTTCGAGCTGTATCAATCCATCGGTCGGGATGGCGAGGGTACAGTCGACTTCACCGGGTACTTTGAGCCCATTTACCCTGCCAGCCGAGTTCGCACAGTCGAGTTCCGCTACCCCCTCTACCGGGAACCAGCCAATCTAGCTCAATGGCCCCAACCTCATCCCACCCGGCTGGAGCTGGAAGGCATTGATGGCCTGCAAGGAAGCCAGGGTCGGTTGCGGGGGTTGGAGTTGGTGTGGTTGCGCAATCGCCTTGATGCCTACCTGATCCAGGTACAGGGTTCTGCCCGCCTACAATTAGCAAACAACGGCATTATGACGGTGGGCTATGCAGGCCGCACAGAGCACCCCTATGTCAGCCTGGGCCGAGAGCTGATTAACGATGGTAAAGTTCCTGCCGAAGGACTGACTCTGCCAGTCGTTATTGACTATTTTCGGCAACATCCCGACGAGCTAAACGAGTATATTTCCCGCAACAATCGTTTTATCTTCTTCCAGGAAACCGCTGGGCATCCGCCCCTGGGCAGTCTCAACGTACCGGTTACGTCCGAACGCTCCATTGCAACAGACAAAACCGTGATGCCACCTGGTGCCCTGGCCTTGATTTACACCAACCTGCCGTATCCCGATCGTGATGGTCGCCTCTTTTCCCAACGGGTGAGTCGCTTCGTGCTGGATCAGGATACGGGTGGCGCCATTCAGGGGCCGGGACGGGTCGATATTTTCATGGGAACGGGACCGGTAGCGGGCGATCGCGCAGGTCTTGTAAATAATCCAGGGGAGCTTTACTACCTTTTATTACGGGAACCCTGAACGCAAAATCGACGGTTCTTGCTGTCGGGCATTCATCACCCGCTTTACACTAGAGAAGAACCTCAGCAAATCACACATTATGACCGTAACCCAAGATGCTCGTGAGTTAATGCGGGCGGCCTATGAGAATCGCTACACCTGGGATCGCAACTTCCCAGGCTACAAGGCTGACATTGCGTTTGACTGGAATGGCACAACCTATACAGGGCAGGTGCGCGTTAACGCTAATCTCAGCACCGAAATCACAGGAATTGAGGATGAATCGGCCAAGAAGCTGATTGCTGGGCAGTTGCAGGAGATTGCCATCCACCGCATCCGCCGCTCCTTCGATGACACACACAGCAAAAACACCTTTGACCTGGATGAAACCGATGAAACAGGAGCCGTAAAGCTCTTGGTGGGCGGCAAATCCTCTGGAGATTATTACAAAATCTGCAATAACGAAGTGGTGCTGGTACACCGACACATTCATGGTGTTGTCGTTACCATCAACACCTTCAGCAGCCACCAAACCGAAGGCGGCTACCTTTCCCACACCTATGACTCGGTCTATCACGACCCTCAAACAGGCGAACAAAAAGGCGGCAAGAGCTTTTTTGAAGACCAGTACACGAAGGTAGGCGATTACTACATTCTGAGCCAGCGAACTATTCGTACGGAAGGAATGCAGGCAGATTTTCAGGACTTCGCCTTCTCCAACATTGCATTGCTGCAACCGGCTGTTGCTACTGCATCTTAATAACTCAATGCGTTAGACAGTGCGCCATGCTTCGCATGGCGCACTGTTCTTTTTTAACCAGAGTTTGGGTTAAGGGATTTTTCGGAGAGGTGCGCCTCTCCGAAAAATCCCATTTTGGTGTACGTACGCCCAAATGTGGATGAACAAAGCCTGTTCCGTATAAAAAATCATTTAGAGCTATATAAAGCATTTCCCAAGCGGATGAAGTACGAGAGATAGATGCAGGATTTTATCTCACATTTATTTCTCATAAATCATTAGATCGAAAAGGGTTATAAGGGCATCAAAAACAGGGTTCAATCCCACTTAATCAAGCACAAAATTCAAAAAGCTTTGCCATTCGCTTCGTAGGCAAAAAGACTTTTTGGACTTCATATTTAATCATTTCGTGTAATTAAATAAGGGGTAGCGATCGCCTATTTTCTGTCACCTTCTATACAAATTTTCTCACAAGAAAAACAGTCTCTCTCCTTAGGGGGTTGAGGAATACCACTCACATAAAAACAATTTTAAGCTCTGTATTTCCTGATAAAAGATAAGTCTTATACCTTCCTAAAAAAGGAATTTTAAAGATAAAGTTTCCGTAAAAATACTGCCTCTTTTTGATGAGCGTCCCTACTATTAGATGTGTTTACTGTCAGGATTTGCAGAGACTCGAACAAGTATTCTTGCTCAGCTTCTTATTCCTATGGAAGCAGGAATAAAAAGGACATGATAAGCCCCCAAAAAAGGGTTGATTTTTTCATGCGTTTTATACCTCAAAAATTCAATTCTTGATATGTTCTTTGAGCCTGATTCGACTCTCTTGAACCATAAGAATAGAGATTTTCTGACCTAGAAATTTCATTTTCTATGGGGCGATCGCTCTGCTTTTCTATCTTTAGAGTGTTCTTGAAAGCTAATTCTCCATGCGTGATACGCACGAAAATCACCTTTCTTGGAATATCTCAAAGATCGTCTCCAATCCTGCGGAGTAGTAGGCAACTTCCAGCCTCTGTTTTTTACCAACAATAAACTTTATGTGTTCAATTTGTAGGCAGTTTGGCCTCTCTGATCGCTGGTCAGAAGATGCAGTTCAGAGCGCGAATGTCTCGTCGTTTGTACCCCAACAAACAACAACGCTACCTGCGGCAGGGTCGAGCGGTGTAGGAGATTCTCTATATCCTGGTTTTGGGAATGGAGGCTATGACGTTCAACATTACACACTAGATTTGAACGTTACAGATGTTGCGACCAGTGCCCTTACCGCAACAACCACCATTGAAGCTACAGCCACTCAAGCCCTCAGCAGTTTCAACCTGGATTTCATTGGATTTGCGATCGAGGGTATTACGGTTAACGGTCAGGCTGCAACCTTTACTCGTGATGGGCAAGAGCTAACCATTACGCCCACTGAAGCCCTTGGAGAGGGGGAAACCTTTACCGTAGAGGTAGATTATAGTGGCTCTCCAACTCCTACTAACTCGGCAGCCTTTGACTTCCCAGTTCCGACAGGTTGGGTTCTTGCAGATAATGGCAGCTTCGTTCTCAGTGAACCTGATGGTGCTGCGAATTTCTATCCCGTGAATGACCATCCTCTCGATCGCGCTTCTTACACCTTCCGCATTACTGTTCCTGAAAATTTTGATGTCGCCGCCAATGGTGTTTTAGAACAAGAAATTGATAACGGCACAACAACAACCTATTTGTTTGAAGCACGTGATCCAATGGTGAGTTACCTCACCACCATCAATATCTTTGATGGATTTCAACGACAATCCGAAGTTGCTCCCAATGGTGTTGTGATTCGCAATTACTTTGACGAAGATGTTTCAGAGGAATTGCTCACACCATTCCAGCGACAATCTGAAATGATGGGCCTTTTCAGTTCCATTTTTGGACCGTATCCCTTCGAGGTTTATGGTTCAGTTGTCGTGAATGCAGAAACTGGCTCGGCTCTAGAAACCCAAACCCTCTCCATCTTCGGAGTAGATATGCTGGGTGACAACGAGTCTACTGAAGAGACGATCGCCCACGAATTAGCTCACCAGTGGTTTGGCGATAGCCTGGCCCTGAGTGACTGGAAAGACATCTGGCTTAATGAAAGCTTTGCAACTTATGCTCAGGCGCTTTGGGTTGAGTACGACCGGGGTGGTCAGGAAGCTCTGAACAGCTGGGTAACAGACCAATACAACTACATTGCCCGTCGATTTGATACGGTTTACCCACCGGGCGCTCCTCCGGCGAATAACCTGTTTAACGCTGGCGTCTACGAGTGGGGAGCTCTGGGGCTCCATGCCCTGCGATTAGAGATTGGAACCGAGAACTTTCTCGCCACGCTGCGAAATTACTTCACTCAGTTTGAGGGCAAAAATGTCACTCCAGCCGATTTTCTGACAGTTGCGGAGACAACCAGCAACGAGCAGTTGGATAACCTGTTCGAGCGCTGGTTCTATAGCCCCACCCTGGCCTCTATCCCGGAACTGAATCTCTTTGCTGGCACATCAGGTAGCGATCGCTTGGTCGGCTCCTCGGCCAATGAAACCCTGACAGGGTTGTCAGGCAATGACAAAATCTATGGCAGGAATGGCAACAATAGCCTCTTTGGCAATGCAGGCAACGATCAAATCTACGGTGGAGTAAGGGTCGACACCGTTTACGGGGGTGATGGTAACGACCAGATTTATGGCAAAAGTGGTTTGAATGTTCTGAATGGTAACGCCGGCGATGATCTGATCTATGGCGGGTACCAGGCTGACGAAATTCTGGGAGGCACGGGCAACGACACGATCCACGGCAAAGGAGGTGGGGACACCATCAACAGCGGAGATGGGGTAGACGTAATCTGGCTGGGCCAGAGCCGGGCAACGGTTACCTTAGCGGCAGATTCTGGCTATGACACAATCCACAGCTTTAGATTGGGTGCGACCAGGTTCCAGGTGAGTGGCTCCCGCGAGTCTTTGTCATTTACGAATATCAACCAGGGTGTCCAAGTTTTTCAGGGCACCGATCTGCTCGCAGTCGTTCGGAATCAAACAGCGGATACCTTTAGCCGTAACCTGAACAAAATTTTTGTGGCCTAATTTCCACTCAGGTTACCCAACACAAACCCTGTAAAAGGTAAAAGCGCGACGCTAAGCGTCGCGCTTTTACGTGGTTGAATTTTCGAGTTATTTCAATCGTGCAAGTTATTTCAAAACTTCTTCTAAAGCAGGTTTCACCGTTTCATATCGATAGCGGAAACCACTATCCTGGGTGCGTTTGGGAAGTACTTGTTGCCCTTCAAGAACGACGTGGGCCGCATCACCCAGGAGCACTTCCAGGGCGATCGCTGGTACCGGCAACCAGGAGGGACGATGCATCACCTGCCCCATCACCTGAGTAAATTCTGTCATCCGTACCGGGTTAGGAGCCGTGGCATTAAAGACCCCATTCATCTGAGAATTTGTGAGAGCAGCAAGAATCAAATTGACCAAATCATCTCGGTGAATCCAGGAGAACCACTGACGGCCCGAACCAATAGGACCACCAGCAAAGAGCTTGAAGGGCAACAACATTTTTTCGATCGCCCCACCCATACCCAGCACAATACCGGTGCGGAGGATGACCAGACGCGTACCACTCTCCTGCACCTTCTGGGCTTCCGCCTCCCATTCGCGGCATACCTGAGCCAGAAAATCATCGCCATTGGCACTCGTCTCATCAAAGGTAGCGGTTTCGCTGCTGCCATAGAAACCGATCGCTGACGAATTGACCAGGACAGAAGGTTTCGGATTCGCCTGGGCGATCGCCTCCACAATTTTCTGCGTCCCAATATTGCGGCTATCCAAAATTTCTTTTTTGCGTTCAGGAGTCCAACGGCTCTCTGCGATCGGAGCACCTGCCAGATTCACCACGCCATCGCATCCGGCGATCGCCCCCTGCCACTCTCCCGACTCCAGGGGTGTATAAGCCACCACCTCAACCTTAGGAAACGCAGACTCTGGAAACACGCGTCGCCCCCGAACTGCATCACGGGTCAACACTAATACGCTATGGCCTTCTTCCTGAAGCCGTTCCACCAGGCGTGTGCCAACGAATCCGGTGGCTCCGGTAACTGCAATCTTCATGATGGGATGCCAGCCTAAATGATACGAAACTTAAACTATTTCATTATCAAGGTATTCGGCATTCGATTCTACCTAACCTCAGTTCGAGTTAAGCTGAAGTGCTCATTTTGGCGTGCGCAAAGCGCACGCCAAAATGAGCGTTTTCGAGTGCCGCGCAACGCGCGGCACTCGAAAACGCCCTTAACCCGAACTCAGGTTACCTAAAACTCATCCTATTCAGAACAATCACTTGAATAGTTGAAAGAGGGTGGGTGCTGAGCACTCACCCTCTTTCAAAGATAGGAATCATGAAGCTCAATTTCCGGGTTCCCCATACTCCAGCCCATTCGCTTCGGCATAGCGGTAAAGAAAGCGCATCAAGCGTTCCCAATGCTCCTCCTGGTCGATTTCGATGCGGCATTCGACTCGCTGGAGGTCGTCGCCTTCACTGCCACCATAGACAACCTGAAGCGACGAGGGAGTGAGGCTAATGTTACCTTCCTCATCTGTGAGGCGGACACTTTGATTAAATTGGCGTGTGAAGCTATTGAAGCGTTCTAAAGCTTGAAGTTGCTCAAAACTCAGCACAAGGATGTGGGTGCCGGTGTTGCGATCGCGCCGCAAACTTACATCACTCAATGTCTCAGGCAACCCATCAAAGAACTCGATGCTGGGGGTTGAGAAAGCCATAGCAATTTATCCAGGCGGAGGGGCATTGTTTGCAGTATACCGAATAAAAATTGGAGGCATGAAATTACCCCGTTAGAGAGGAATCCATCTTTATAGAAACGACTTTAGGGACGAAACCCGGTAAAATCTCGACAGTCATGAAGAGGGGTGGAACGCACATTGCTAGAAGCTGGAGCAACGCTGCTATTTTGGCAAAAGCTCGTCATCCTGGGCGGGTGGGTTGGCGGTGTTATTCTGCTAGCAGAGATGGTAGGACAACTGGGCCTAGCAGACTCAGAGGTGGTGCGCAAAATTGTTCACATCGGCATTGGCAATGTGATTTTGCTGGCCTGGTGGTTGCAAATTCCAGCGTGGCTGGGGGTTAGCGCATCGCTGCTATTTAGTGGAGTGACGCTTCTCTCATACTGGCTTCCCATCCTACCGGGCATTAACAGTGTAGGGCGTCAGAGCCTGGGCACTTTCTTTTACACGCTGAGTTTTGCATCACTTATCGGCCTGTTCTGGTCGAGTCTGCCCCATTTCGCCGTGCTTGGCATTTTGGTGATGGCCTGGGGGGATGGCCTTGCTGCCCTGATAGGGCAAACTTGGGGCCGGCATCCTTACCAAATCTGGGGCATGAAGAAGAGTTGGGAAGGTACGGCAGCCATGTTTCTAATTAGTTTTATGGTCGCAGGGACGGTGCTATCTGCGTTACCCACACAGGAGCCCATCTGGGTAGTTGCGGGGTTAGTCGCGATCGCCGCCACGATCCTGGAGTCTTGCTCAAAATTTGGGGTAGATAACCTGACAGTGCCGCTAGGAAGCGGGGCGATCGCCTTCCTCCTGAGCCAGTTGTTCCTGGCTTAATAGGCTCTCACCTGGCAAACACAGAATTTACATAACCTCAATTTGGGAGAAGCCCAGATGCCCAATCTTGGCGTGCATTTTGCGCACGCCATTTTTTTGAGGAGCGTGGCTTAAACAATACACTTCTGGGTTCTGAGCACGTGGTGCGATGACCCGAGGACACCCTTTCTAACGTCAGTTCGGGATAAGCCGAACCGCCCATTATTGCGTGCGCGACGCGCACGCAATAATGGGCTTTTTCGAGTGCCGCGCGAAGCGCGGCACTCGAAAAAGCT
The DNA here is from genome assembly GCF_039962325.1 of Leptolyngbya sp. PL-A3. Classification (NCBI taxonomy): domain Bacteria; kingdom Bacillati; phylum Cyanobacteriota; class Cyanophyceae; order Leptolyngbyales; family Leptolyngbyaceae; genus Leptolyngbya; species Leptolyngbya sp. PL-A3. The sequence goes on along the minus strand of NZ_JAMPLB010000002.1, from coordinate 379,088 downwards.
CTTAACCCGAACTGAGGTTTTCTAGCATCCCCCCAAGATCCTCACATTTGAGCGTCATAATTCAAGCATTCAACTCAGGCATGACCCTTCGAGGGGTTTGAAAACATATGCAAACCTCGACACAACTGGCTCGTTTGGAACAAATGGCTGAGCGATTTCGGGTTCTCTCAGAACCGACTCGCCTGCGCATTCTGGATGTAATCGGCAGCGAGGAGTTAAACGTGCAGGAGATTTGCGATCGCACTGGCTTTAAGCAGGCCAATGTGTCGCGGCATCTCCGACTCCTTAGGGATGTGAAAGCGATCGCCTGTCGGCAGAGCGGGCACTTTCATTACTACCGAGTCATCGATCCCCTGATGCTCCAGTGCTGGCAATGCAACCACAACTCCTGTTCCCGCGAAAGCTCATTGTCTCAGCACTGATCTGAGAGATAGCTGAGTAGTTTCACGTATCTCACAGCTCATCTCTGTGCCTTTTTGCTGGAGGGTTGCAGGTAAGGGCTTGCCTGTAACCCTCCAGCAAAAATCGCACAAAAATCAGCAGAACTCAGGCTGCCACAAAAAATTGCATTCTCTGGGCCAAAAAGTGTTGACAAGTTGCTGCTGTTTTCGCTACCTTAATAAAGGTCAAGCGAAACGCGAAACGCGGTGAGCGACAGGCCCCCATCGTCTAGAGGCCTAGGACACCTCCCTTTCACGGAGGCGACGGGGATTCGAATTCCCCTGGGGGTACTTAAAAAATAGCCTGCCTTTTTCAAGGCAGGCTATTTTTTTATTCTTTAAAAGACGCCCTTTTATTTAGAAAGTAAATTACTTATTCCTGTAAGACTTGGCAAAACCTGCAACATTTAGTGGTAATCTATATAAAGTTGAGGTGCGAGACGCACTGAGCCGCTAGCCCCCATCGTCTAGAGGCCTAGGACACCTCCCTTTCACGGAGGCGACGGGGATTCGAATTCCCCTGGGGGTACTTAAAAATAACCAAGATAGAACCACTACATCTTAGATGCAGTGGTCTTATTTTTTTGTCTTTAAACACTTTTTTTATCTTTGTGCCAACGGTATCCAACGTGTTCTCGTGAGGAGGCGTTGCTGAATGGGGGCTTACAGACCTTTACGCCTGAAAAACCTGGTAATTCTAGTAATGTAAAGCTATGTAAACTTTGGCATGTCCCGCCGCTGTGATTGTTCGCGTGTGACTGCCTGACTTCTAAGCATGATGGAGCTGGTATGAATATCCGTAGATGCATAGTTTTTCTGGGAGCAGCCTTACTAATGCTCGCCGTCTGGTTGCCGATGCCGTCGGCTCTGGCTTTGGGGGGAGAGCAGCCTGCTCTTGAGCAGCCCGCACCAACCTTCACTCTGCCCAGTAACCAGGGAGCCCAAGATATTTCCCTCAGCGATTATCGGGGAAGCTGGCTAGTCGCCTATTTTTATCCCCAAGACTTTACCTCCGGTTGCACTCTAGAGGCTCGGCGCTTTCAGAAGGATTTGCCAAAGTATTTGGAGCGCAACACAAAGATCGTGGGCATTAGCACCGATGATGTCACCTCCCATAGCGACTTCTGCGACTCCGAAGGGTTGCGTTTTCCCTTACTGGCAGACACGACAGGGGCGGTGAGCAAAGCCTATGGGTCTTACCTGACGGGGCGATCGCTCCGCCACACCTACATAATTGACCCCGATGGCATCCTCCGTGCCCGATTCCTCGGAGTCAATCCTGCTATTCACAGCGCTGAAGTGTTGGCTCGCCTGGAAGAATTGCAGGGAGCCTGACGATGAAAGGAAAAGGGGTGCCTCGCACCCCTTTTCCTTTCATAAATATGGAGCGATCCTCGCCCGACTGAAGGATGGTCTGAACGGCAGGAGCAAGGTACACTAACCGCATTTCCATGCCCTTTTAGCCCCTCACCGTTGTGGCCGATCGCTCCCACAAAGAATCTGTCAAGTTTTGGAAAGACCCGTTGTTACCCCAGGTTGAACTACTGCGGGCGACCTACATTACCCACTCCTTTGCTCGCCACACCCACGATGGTTATGCGTTGGGAGTAATTGAGCGTGGGCAAGAAGGGTTCCAGTATCGTGGGGCCTCCTATGTCGCTCCAGCCGGTAGTATTGCGCTGATTCATCCGGGTGAAGTTCATACAGGGCACGCCGCTGAAGCCAGTGGGTGGACGTATCGCATGTTCTACCCGGACGCCTCCGTTCTCGGAGAAGTTGCTAACCAGTTGGCAGGACATCCGGTCACCCTCCCTTATTTCCCCAACCCTGTGATCCATGACCCTGTATTAGTCCGAGAATTATCGGGCGTGCATCAAGCATTGGAACAGGGTGCTTCGCAGTTGGAATGGGAATCGCGGCTATTGTGGGTGCTGGCTCAGTTGATCGCGCGCTATGGGAGCGATCGCCCCATTCCTCGCTCCATCAGCCCCGACCCCCAACGGATGGCCCAGGTGCGCGACTACCTGGCCACCCATCTGAACGAGAGCGTTTCTCTAGATGACCTTGCCGCTTTCGCCCAGATGCAACCCTTCCGCCTATTGCGCACCTTTCGGGCTCAGTTTGGGCTGCCGCCCCATGCTTACCAAAATCAACTCCGCCTTTACTACGCCAAACGGCTCATCGCTCATGGAGTGCCGCTCGTTCAAGTGGCTATTGATAGCGGCTTTACAGACCAGAGCCACCTGAACCGCCACTTCAAACGCATTTTTGGGGTCACTCCTGGCCAATATCAACGCGGCTGCAAAAACGTACAAGAATTTTCCCGTCTGCCTTCCTTAAGCTAACAACCGTGGGCTACCTCTACACCCCCACAGGGCTGTTCTATGCAGGAAAGCATGCGTCTATCCCGTCTCACACCCGTTTCTGAGTTTCTGGCGGGTGCCCGTGACATTATTCCTCTGGTAGTCGGGGCCATTCCCTTCGGCATTATTTTTGGCACGCTGGCTTTAAGCAGCGGTGTATCGGTGGCTGGGGCGATCGCCCTCTCTGCCGTCGTTTTTGCAGGTTCATCGCAATTTATCGCCATTGGCATGGTTGCGGCGGGTACGGCTTGGCCGCTGATTGTATTGACAACCTTTGTGGTAAATCTACGCCACTTACTCTACAGCATGAGCCTGGTGCCCCATGTGAAGCATTTGCCTCAGCACTGGAAATTAGCGATGGGATTCTGGTTGACGGATGAAGCGTTTGCGATCGCCATTCGCCGCTACGAAACCAATCAGCGCAACCCCTTAGCCCATTGGTATTACCTGGGGGCGGCGCTACTGATGTATGTCAACTGGCAAGTCTGGACCTGCATCGGCATTGCCGTTGGCCAGCGTATCCCCAATGCCGCAAATTGGGGCTTAGACTTTGCCATGTCCGTTACCTTTATCGGCATGATCATTCCCTACTTGAAAACGCGACCCATGGGCCTTGCCGTGACGGTTGCGGGTATCACAGCCCTCCTCACCTACTCCTGGCCCCATAAGGTTGGCTTAATGCTTGCGTCACTGGTCGGCATCACGGTTGGGCTATGGAGCGAAAATGCGCTCCGCGACAAATCTTCAAGTCTTTAAACTGCTATCCCCCTTCCCTAAAAACCATGACTGAATTTCTCCTCATCTCCGGTATGGCCCTGGTCACCTTTGCCATCCGCTATAGCATGTTTGCCATGAGTGGTCGTATTCACCTGTCCCAACCGCTATTGAATGCGTTGCGTTATGTGCCACCTGTGGTGTTAACGGCGATCGTTGTTCCGGCCGTGCTGATGCCTTCCGGCGATACTCTGGAAATTGGATTGGCGAATGCGCGATTGGTAGGGGCGATCGCGGCTTTTGCAACGGGATGGTTCACCCGGAATTTGCTACTCACCATCGTGGTGGGCATGATTAGTTTTTTTCTGTGGCAATGGGTCGTGTTTTAAGCGGATCTGCATCCACTACCGAGTTTTGCTACTTCTACAGCGCTTTGCGCTTAAATTAGCTACGGTTGTTTTTGTGAGAACCGCGCGGAGCGCAGCTCTCACAAAAACAACTAGATTTTAAGGGCTTGAAAAGCGTTGTAAGTCGGTAGTTATCATTACACCTGGAATCCAAACTGCTGTGTGGCACGCTTAACAGGTAGCACAGCAGTTCAGATTCTAAACTTAATTGAGATGAGTGCTTGATAGCGTTTCTATGTAACTTGTGAAATGGTTTTGAAAAGGTGGATGGGCTACACTCACTCCACCTTCCCAAAACTATTTAGGATTTTGACATGTACGGCCCCTCCCCCGACACCAAACACCCAATTGCCAGTACAAGCCGATTGGTTTATTTGAAAAATATTATTACCAATCCACAAATTATTGTCGGTGACTACACCTATTACGATGATTTTGAGAATCCTGAGAACTTTGAGAAAAATGTTCTCTATTTATTTGATTTTGTTGGTGATCAACTAATCATTGGCAAGTTCTGTTCCATTGCTTCTGATGTGAAATTCATTATGAATGGTGGCAACCATCGTACAGATTGGTTTACGAATTATCCATTTCCTGTATTTGGTGAGGGATGGGAAAAAGCGATGCCAAATAGCTGGCCCAATAAGGGCAATACAGTCATTGGCAATGATGTGTGGATTGGGTACGGCGCAACCTTTATGCCCGGGGTTGAAGTAGGGGATGGAGCGATTGTTGCAACCCATTCGGTCGTGACGCGCTCAGTACCCCCCTATACGGTGGTAGGCGGCAATCCTGCAAAGGAAATTCGCAAACGATTTGATGACACTACTATTACAGCCCTCTTAGACATCCGCTGGTGGGATTGGGACATTGAGAAAATTACCCGCAACTTACATACCATTTGTGGATCTGAGATTGAAGCATTGCGGCAAGCTCATTAAATTGCCATTCGTTCTAAGGACTGTTTTATAAGGTTGGTTTTCTACGCTCGAAGCACCAAAAAAACCTTTAAAACAGTCCCTCATACGACAGCTGTTCAACGGCCTTATGAAAAGAAAGGTTTTCGCAATCAAGGCTTAACTCTTTCTCGAGAGCCATTTCATGTGAGGGGATTTACAGGTATGTGTTTTTCTGCCACAGCAAGTTTTACAGTGAGTTCGGTCCTGATACCAGCAGGAGTTTGGTGTATTCAGAAGGCCTGGAAGGGCGATCGCCATTATCTTCCCCTCGCCACATTCCCTCTGGCTTTTGGTCTTCAGCAAGGTATTGAAGGGTTAGTCTGGGTGGGGCTGGGAACCGATAATCCAGCGCTTGTAAGCCGCGCGGCTATAGGATTTGCCTTTTTCTCCCACGGGTTTTGGCTTTGCTGGATACCGCTTATGGCATCTCAGCTAGAAAAGCGACCCCAGATGCGTCGGCTTTGGCAAGGCATGGCCTGGGTAGGAGCACTGTACGGCACCTATCTGCTTGTGCCTTTATGGTTTCATCCCGATTGGTTAACCCTCAGCATCCGCCAGCAGACACTCGACTACGCACTCAAAACTCTCATTGATCACCCGCTATTGGGCTATTGGGGTCGCGTGCTCTATATCGCAACTATTCTGACACCTCTACTCCTGACCCGTAACTCAGTTGTCTCAGGAATGGGATGGCTCGTGCTAGGGACGCTGCTAGCAACATCTCGCTTCTTTGAGCAGGGATTTATTTCGGTGTGGTGCTTTTTTGCGGCGATCGCCTCTAGCTATGTGGTCTATCAGTTTCTTCAGGGCGCTGCCACATTAAGACCCAGCTCCCGATTTCGTCCCTCATAAGCATCCAGACGGGAATGAAATCTGTTCCATCACCGTGGAACAGCACAAGCTGCATTCGTAACAAAAAGAGTGTAGAGCCTTTGGCTCTACACTCTTTCATTCAAAGTTAACGATCGCTCTAAGACACGGACACCAAGCTCACATGATTCACCAGCACCCCAGGCTCCCGCTGAATGGGCAACACATCAAGGATGTCAGTCTGAGCACAGTAGGCCAGATCTTCATGATTGTTGAGGCGTAGCAAACGCTGGCCGTGACTGGCGTGGCGCAATAAATCCAGAAGCCGATTTTGCCAGGTGCCATAGAGAGCAGTAGCAGCGATCGCCTCATCATTGCCAGCCAGAGATTCTGCTGGAAGCTCCAGCAGGTCTGCCAGACCTTGAAGAATAGCCCCAGCGCAAACCGTGTCTTCTAACGAATACGCCCCTTCCCAACCGGAGCCAACAATCCAAATTGTCTCGGGGGCATGAGTTTTGAGGAAATTAACAGCAGCGTTGCGATTGATCAAGGAAGCTGCGAGAACCACTTTGGCGGCCCGTACACTGGTAAGGGCACGGGTACCATTCGTTGTGCTGATAAACAACCGCCGCCCGCCAACGACTTCGGGAGTACATTGCAACGGAGAGTTGCCGAAGTCAAACCCTTCTACCTTCGAACCGCCTCGTTCTCCAGCTCGTAACCGTTTCTCAGGTTGCCAACTTTCACTGACCTGCATCAACTCATCCAAGTCACTAAAAACCTGGACAGCCTCGGCCCCAGCAGAGAGGGCTGTAGCCATGGTTGTTGTCGCTCGCAGGACATCAACGGCGATCGCACAATCTGGGACAGACTGGCTCGGAATCTGTTCAGGGGTGTGGTAAACAAAAACCTTCACGGGCGAGCGTTCCTAATTTAGGTGACCAAACCGTGTCTAATGGGCAGGCTGGCCATTCGTCGGCCCCAGGGTTCGGTGCGTGTGTATGGTTATCATCAAGAAAACCAGCGGCCAGCAACTAGCATCTGCCTTATTGTTGCAGATAACGGAATGTTACGAATAGGGATCATTACCTAGATAGCATAGACTTAACTCCATACACCTGAGTTCCATTACGTTAAAGCACCTATACCTTTTTCTTGAGTGTAATGTGTTGTACACACCACACTCAACAGGAGTCCACGAGACTATACGCTCAGAACTAGGCAGTGAATTTTTGAGAGGCCATACTCCGCGCGGCCTCTCAAAAATTCACTGCCCCAACCAGCACGCGCCCCATCCTATGCAGCATCAATAGTTCCGCTGCGGATTAACCAGCCTTCAAACCCATCACTTGCCGATAATGAGACTCCATACTGGCCCGGTAAGCGGATGGGCCCGTTTCCCACTGACTCTGTTGCCAAAGCTCCTGACGCAGTTGAGCCATATCAACCGTCGTAACCTGACCGTCTTCTACTACGGGTTTGCCCTGTACCCACACCCGCTCCACCGCTTGAGTCGGACGCCCCAACACCAGGAGGCCAATCGGGTCAGTGCGGGGAAGCAGCGAGAGGCGAGTCAAATCATAGAGCACCAAATCTGCCTTTTTCCCCACTTCCAGCGTTCCTAGCTGGTCAGCCAACCCCAGACCTATCGCCCCTCCCAGGGATGCCATTTGAATAGCCTCGCGAGGGCTGATCCAGTGCCGATAGTCGAACTCGGTAATAGTGTGCAGCGTTGAGCCGATTTTGATGACCTCTAGCATATCCTGAGCATCGTTGCTGGCTGAGCCATCGCAGCCGAAGCTAACATTGGCTCCCGCCTGCCGCAGCTTTAACACAGGAGCAATTCCACTACCCAGGCGCAGGTTACTGAGGGGGTTATGAACCGCAGTGGACTGAGTTGCGGCCATTAACGCGATGTCGTCATCGGTGAGCCAGACGCAGTGAGCCAGAGATGTACGCGGCCCCAGGAAGCCGAGGTGTTTCAAGTGCTCTACAGCTGAGTACCCATACTTCTCCTGGGCTAGCATTTGTTGGGCTTTGGTTTCAAGCAGGTGAGTATGACGGCAGAGTTGGTGGCGATCGCTCAATTCCACACAGTTCTCGATCAACGCATCCGAACAGAGTTGCAAGCCCGTTGGCGCGACCATGATATGAATCCCTTCTTCAGGCCGGTGGAACTGCTCAACGAGCTGCTCCATTAAGGCCACAATTGATTCTGTCGTTCGGTGATAGGGAGCGATAGTACGAGGAATTCCGCCAGACGGGACACTGGCCGGCAGATCGGAGTCTTGAATCAGCGGCCCTACAAAGGCTCGCATACCCACTTCACGGTAGGCCCGCACAGCTGCTGCCACCGATTCCACTTCTTGCCCCGGCGGAATCGCAAGGTGATCGACGACTGTTGTGCCTCCCGATAGGAGGGTTTCCACCGCTGTGCCTAAGGCACTCAGGTAAATATGTTCTGGGGTTATTCCGGCACAGGCGTCATAAAGTTCTGCTAACCACAATTCCAGCGGTAGGGGAGCGATTAGCCCCCGTTGCCACATCTCCGAAGAATGGGTATGGGCATTGATAAAGCCAGGTAACAGAAGCTTTTGGGAACCGTCTACCAGGGTTCCAAGCGGGGGGAGGTGGGGAGCGATCGCAACAATTGAGTCCCCCTCAATCTGCACATCGACTGTTTGATACCCATCGCTATCCGGAACCAGCACCTGCTGAATTGTCGTACTCACAGAATAATTCCTACCGGTTTGTAAAGCTTCTGTAACGTTGGATTGTACTCCTGTGGACTGTCCTCCATACTCAACTCGACTATGAATTGACTGTGGATCGTTTTAGGAGACGTTTGTGCTGCAATACATTACCCTTCCGGATAGCGTACTGCCTACGGTTGCGCCCTACTGTCATGCTGTCAGGGCTGGTGACCTGCTATTCGTAACCGGACAACTGGCAGAAGATCCTGCTACAGGTCAGGTCGTCCGGGGGCCCATTGATGAGCAAACAACTCGTGTGATGGAGAATCTCAAGTTGGTGTTAGAACACAGTGGCAGCAGCTTCAACCAAATTGTAATGGCGCGGATTTTTGTCACCGACTTCCGTTTTTTTGACACGGTTAATGCCATCTATCGCTCCTATTTCGACCCAGGGCGTCTGCCCGGTCGCACGACGGTTGGGGTCACAGCTCTGGCTGGATTTGGGGATGTGGAAATTGACTTGATCGCCTACTGCGGTGATGAATCGGGTGTGAGTAACCCATAAATCGATCCGCTTCCTGGCTTTGTGATAAAGCCGGGAAGCGATCCACTTGCCGGATCACCCGTGCTTTTGCATACGGAATTCAAGCCCGCTTTGACTTAATAGTACCCGTGTTGCTGTGTTGTATGACTACTGATATGAATGCTCCCTTACGGACGCTGGGCGTGCCTCCTACAGCCTGGTATGTCGATGCCAAAACTGCTGATTTAACACGACCCGGTTTGGAGCCGCACATTGTCACCCTGGCGACCGATACCAAAACGTTACGGCTTGACCTGGCCAAAGCGGCTGTGGTCGTCATTGACATGCAAAACGATTTTTGCCATCCCGATGGTTGGTTATCGCACATCGGAGTCGATGTCAGCCCTGCTCGCAACCCCATCGGGCCATTGCAGGCATTGTTGCCAGTGATGCGATCGCTCCAGGTTCCCATCATCTGGGTCAACTGGGGAAACCGCCCCGACCTGATGAACCTCAGCGCGGCCACTCGTCACGTTTATAACCCCACCGGGGATGGGGTCGGCTTGGGAGACCCGCTACCGAAAAACCAGGCTCCGGTTTTACAAAAAGACAGCTGGGCCGCGGCTGTAGTTGATGAGTTAGAGCAGAAACCTGAAGATGTTCGGGTCGATAAATACCGGATGAGCGGTTTCTGGGATACTCCGCTCGACAGCATTCTCAAAACTTTAGGCCGCACCACTTTATTCTTTACTGGGGTAAATGTCGACCAGTGTGTGATGGCCACTCTGCAGGATGCTAATTTTCTAGGCTACGATTGCATTCTTATCTCCGATTGCACGGCTACGACCTCCCCAAGCTTTTGCTGGGACGCCACCATCTACAACGTGAATCAGTGCTTCGGATTCGTCACACGCTCTTCCCTGATTTTTGATGCGGTGAAAGGCTAGATTCCCTTCATCCCTCTGCTCGGTCTACAGATTCGGTACCACCTACTACTTCACCGGGAGGACTCCTATCATGAGCGCGACCGAAAGCCTACACCAGGAAAGCTGTGTTATCCCAATTATTAAAACGCCGCAAGACTATCAGGCATTCCGCATCAGCCCCCAAGATACGAATCGGTTGGCGATCGTCTTTGATCCCACCTCTGCGAATATGTCACTCACCTACTGTGTCGAAATTTTCGACGTGGGTGGCAAAACACCCCCCAACCGCCATCAATGGGCAGTAGAAATGTTCTTTGTGCTCAAGGGCGAAGGCGTTGCTCGCTGCGATGGCCGCGTCGTCAACATCCGGGCGGGAGACAGCATCCTGGTCCCCCCTACTGGAATTCACGAGATCGAGAACACAGGCTCTGATCGGCTCTACGCACTGTGCATCATGGTGCCCAACGAAGATTTTGCCGAACTGATCCGTAGCGGCATTCCCGTTGAATTGGATGAGGGGGATCTGGCTGTGTTGCGGCGAGTGGATAGTTTGGGGTAATAGAGCAAGGAGGAATTAGAAGGCAATTTTTGCCTTCTAATTCCTCCTTGCTGTCTTCGTTGCTCTGCCCTATGCCCAAACAAACCCTCTCGATGGAGACGCGCGATCGCACTCGTCTCGATGCCGATGTGTATTACCCCGATGTGCCGGGGGAGTACCCGGTGTTGTTGATGCGACAGCCCTATGGGCGGGCGATCGCCTCCACTGTCGTCTACGCCCATCCCTCCTGGTACGCAGCTCAGGGCTATATTGTGGTGATTCAAGATGTGCGGGGGCGGGGAAGCTCAGCAGGCGAGTTTCGGCTGTTTGCCGATGAGGTTGCAGATGGGTACGATGCGGTGCAATGGGCAGCCCACTTACCAGGCAGCACAGGCGAAGTTGGCATGTATGGGTTTTCCTACCAGGGTATGACCCAACTGTATGCGGCTGCGTCTAAGCCTCCCGCTCTGAAAACCATTTGTCCGGCTATGGTGGCTTATGACCTGTATGCCGATTGGGCTTATGAAGGAGGTGCGTTTTGCTATCAACTCAACCTGGGCTGGGCCATTCAGCTAGCTGCTGAAACGGCTCGTCGGGCTGGAGATGCCGACACTTACAAAACTCTCTATGCAGCCGCCCGCAATCCTGACTTGCGTGATCCCGTGTGCCCACGCTCCGAGTTGCTGGAGCGCTTAGAGCCGCATTCTTTTTACCACGACTGGTTACATAACCCAGACCCCCAGGCCGAGTATTGGAAAACCCTATCCCCCACATACATCCTGAAGGATGTAGATTTGCCGATGCTGCACATCGGTGGCTGGTTCGATACCTATTTGAGGGGAACGATGAGGCTATATCGGGCGATCGCCTCCCGCAGTCAGTATCCTCAACACCTCTGGGTGGGGCCATGGGCGCATTTACCTTGGGGCCGTCGAGCCGGAGTTATGGATTATGGCCCCGAAGCCAGTTCCCCGATTGATGAGCTGCAAATTCGCTGGTTCGATCATTTCCTGAAGGGGAAAAATACTGGGATTGGAAATGCAAATCCCGTTTGTTTCTTTGATTTGGGAAGTTATCAGTGGCGTAATTTTTCAGCTTATCCCGAGGGAAGCATTCAGGAATTTTGGTTGGGGAGCGATGGGTTAGCAGCCATGGGCGATCGCCACGGCATATTGATTCCCACCAACACAGCCCAGGAGATACCTGCGGCGATCGATACTCTGGTGCATGATCCCTGGCGACCAGTTCCCGTGTTGGGAGGTCATGCTACAGTACCGGCGGGAGTGGGCGATCGGGCCTCCTTAGACACTCGTACGGATGTGCTCACTTACACCACTCCATGCCTCGAAGCTCCGCTGACTCTGGCTGGCGATCTGTCTGTTGAACTGATGTGCGCCACTGATGCCTCGAGTTTCGACCTGTGCGCGGTACTCTCTGAGGTCAAGCCCGACGGCCGAGTTTTGGCCTTTTCCCAGGGATACATCCGAATAGAAACTGCTACCCCTCACGCCATCATCCCTATCCAGATTTCTCTGCAATCAACTTGCATGAGCCTTCCAGTCGGTAGTGCTCTGCGCCTGAGCGTGAGTGCGGCCTGCTCCCCTGCCTATGCGGTTAACCCAGGAACGGGCACCCCGCCTGCGGACAGTTCCCTGATGCAAGCTCAGGTTATTACCATTCAACTGCACACAGGGCAGGGAGCAGTCTCGAAGGTGAATTTAAGCTCGTAAATAGCCCGACAGGATCAGGGCTTACGCATTTGTGCTGTGGGTGGGGTGCGAAGCACCCCACCCACAGCACAAATGCGCTACGGATAGCGGGCTTGCGTAAGTCCTGAGGATATTAGAGTATTGCACAAACACTTTTACAGTAAAAAATTCAACGTACTTTAGGAGATTTCCAGATAAGAACTTCCCCATTATTTGGAAAAAAGGCGCGGCTTCGCCGCGCCTTTTTTCCAAATAATGGGGATATTGTTTCTCAGAAATCTCCTTAGCTGGAATAGTTTGGTTGAGAAGAGAGAAGCAGCATCAATTCATCCAGCAAGGGTACTTGCCCCTTAACAATCCGACGGCGGGCCTCATCCAGGTCGAACCAGGCAGCCCGATCCACCTCAGGAAAAGTTTGCAATTTTCCTGAATGAGGAGGATATTCAATAGTGAAGGTATTGCTGTGCAGTTGAGATGGATCCCAATTTCCTTCAAACGCCCAGGCTTTGACCCGTTTACCACTGGCCTGTTTTACTTCGGTTAATTCTAAAAACTGACCTGTAGCGACAAATCCGGTCTCCTCGCGAAATTCCCGTTGAGCCGCATCAAAGGGAGTCTCATCATCCAGGTACTCGCCTTTGGGAATGGACCAGGCAGCCAGTTCTTTTTTGACCCAAAAAGGACCACCGTGATGAACCAACAGAACCTGTATGTCTCCCTCGTACCAGCGGTACATCAGTAATCCTGCACTTTTTCTTACCATGTACTGCCTGATGTAGCGATCGCCCTTGACAAATCTGTCCTCTATTGAATCAGGTTTTATCCCGATTTGTCTCTACAGCTTGCTCTTCATCCTCATATACTCGCACCTTGCACCTCTCTTACACCAAAATCAGGTCATGTTCTGACATGTAGATGAGATGTGTGAAAGAGGCGCTTCATACCCCTTTCACACATCTCATCTACTATTTGACCTCCTATTGGGTGAACGAGCTGATTAGGCTCACATTCACTGGAACTGCGAGGAGAGCCTGAAACTAACTTAAGGCTCGCCTCAGTTATAGACGTGTGGGTGGTGGTTGTGAGAGGGGTGCTAAGCACTTCTCTCACAACCACCACCCACACACTTGAGACGAGACTTGAGTACGAGGGCTCGTCGGGTGCATCCCAGTTTTGTTAATGTGGCGGGCGAAGCCCGCCACATTAACAAAACTGGGTTTTCAATCTGCAAAAGTGGGATGTACCCGTCTCGTCTCCCAGTTTGTTGAACCGCTATAGGACGCTGACGTTTGTCTCAGTATCTTGTGCCTGATACATTTTGCGCCTGCGAGGGATAATTTGTTCAGGGTTCACTTCGACACACGCTTCGGACAGAGGCAGAACCCGTACGGTATTTTTGGCAAAAACGTTTACCTGGTAGACCTTCTGGTTGGTCATATCGAGAGCAGTGAGCCAGCCACTGCGGGGATGGTAAACCCCCGTATCAATGCCAAGCCAGCCATGTCCTTTCGCGATCGCCCCGGGTGGCACGTCGGGCAGCGTAAACGTAATCGTGTGCCCCGTAATAATCACTTTGTCTTTGAAATAAGGCTGTTTCATACTGTGAAATTCATCCCGAATCCAGCAGTATTCATGGGGGGTTTGCTTCTCAATCGGGATATCGGGATGTACACCGGCATGAGCCAGCCAAATGTCACCCAAATCCATATGAGTCGGCAAAGAACGCATCCACTCCAGGTGTTCTAATAGAAGCTGGTTGGCTTTGTCGTAGCTCATAACAGTGGTTTGGCCACCACTGTAGAGCCAGGCTTGCAGGGCAGAGTGGTCGATGGCGTCACCCGGAAAAGCTTCAATCAGCATTTGCTCGTGGTTACCCAGCAAGCAAGGAAACCCATTGCTGTAAACAAAGTTAACCACCGCCGCACTCTCTGGGCCGCGATCAATCAGATCGCCCAGGAAGTAGAGCTGGTCATCGGGAGAAAGGGCGATCGAATCTAGCAGGGCCATCAAGCCACTATGGTGCCCATGCACATCTCCGATAAAAATGCGACGACTTCCGATCACGACGATTCCTCGAACTCAGGTAACAGATTGCGATTCAAGAACATGCCGAACTCTTCGAAGTCTGTAAGGCGGTAATCCTAAGACACGCCGGCAGCCACAATGAAGAAGTAACGAAAGCCCTGATAGGCGGCGGCCAACGAAATCAAAAATAAGAGGCACGACCGGGTAGAGTGACAAGATCCGGCATAAGATTAACTGTTTTTATTATGCCCTTTGATCCCCTAGCGAAGATGCATAGTTTATATGAAAGGCTCCTCAAGAAACCGTAAAGTTTGACATGAGCTAGCATTTATTTTTTTGTAGAATTACCACAATATTGCCCCTATGTTAAGTCCCACCAGGGAAGCAAGAGATCGACGGGGATACCTCCTGCGTCCTGCGTTCCCAGTGGCACGTCAGCTGAGCAGTCAGAATAAACTCATCACCAGGCAGCCTGTACGCAAAGGAGAGAGGCGGGACGACGTCCCGCCTCTCTCCTTTGCGTACAGGCTACTTGAAGCAATCGGGTTATTCCGAGCCCAAAACCTATTGATTTAAAGCCCGTAAGAATCCTTTCAAATTGGAGAAAAATCCACGGCGCGGAGCTACTACAGCGGCCTCTGGAGGAGCCTGACCACTGGCCTTCAGGAAAATGGCCTCGATTTGCTCCCCATTAGGCCGTTGGGCTTGCTCTGCAACCAGTTTGTAATCACCATCCTGCTCCATCCAAACCTGCCAAAGGCCAGGGTAGCAGCGGTATACAGCACCTCCTTGAAGGGGGCGCAGATGATAGCAAGATTCTAGAGTGTTGAGGAAGCGATCGCGCAATTGCCGCCCCGCATAACCAATTCCTAAGGTAGCAACATCCTCTAATTTGGGGTTCAGAAACACGACAGGCCGCTCTCCTGCCTGATTGCAGAGTGCTTCCACCTGGTTAACCTCCACCGAGGATGGCTCAATAAACAAAAAGAGCTGCTCTTCCGGTTGAATCTCCGCCTTTAACTCGCCAATGCCCCGGATTGGGAAAGGCTTCTCACCCCAATCTCTCCGGGCCAGAGCCGCCGACCCTGGATCGCTGAAAAACACTCGAAACGCTGGCCCCAGGGATTCAAACTCCTGTACAAACTGCTCTGCCAGAAGCATAATCTTGAGTTCTGAAAACGCCAATTCTACCTGGAGCCGAGTCAAGCCATCATCCAGAGCCGCCTGGGTAGCTTTACGGGCCTGGGCGATCGCGTCATCGAGGGATTGAGGAAGGGTAGACATGGTGGGATCTCCGTAGGGAAAGGGAAGAGGGAAAAACAGCCAAGCATCATTTGAGCTCCTCATTAGATGGAACCGTTTCACGATTCCATCCAGTGAAATATGAAAGAAACAGGTGTGTTTCTTGAAAGGAGACAAAGCCTCCTCAACCGATGCTTGACCGGCCACTACGCTGTCGGATCGACATAATTCTGAATTGTTTCGGGCTTCAAGGGCTTCAGCAGGCGGTTCGCCCGGTTCGTGAAATTGGGTGCCCCTTTAACCACGAGAATATATTTGCCTTCATTCAGGCGCTTGCGGATAGGCAAAGACTCATTATCGTCATTGTTGCCAAACAATAAGCCCGTCCCGCCGCCGATAAAGAAACTACCCATGGCTCCGGCAACGGCCCCAAGCAATGCACCAATCAGGTGATTGCCGATCATACCGGCCCAGGGAAACAGGATGAATTGGGTAGACGCATTGAAAGCAAAGCCTCCAATAAATCCAAAGGGCACCAGCCAGAAGCTCATGAATTTTGCTTGTTTACGGGCAGTTTCTTGAGGATCTAAAAAGCCAAATTCATCCGCAGACTTGTAGCCGTTGCCCAAGATACTGACACCGTCCATGGGAAATTGGTCAGCTTCAAGGGCTGAATATGCCGCTTCGGCCTGCGTGCGGTCGGGCAACACAGCAATCAGATAGTTCATAGGGTCTCTTCGATTCCGGGGCAACCTGCCATTGGCGTTTTCCATTATCCGTGAAAGCGTCTCCCACCGACTTATGGCTTCGCCAGTTGAGTTTCGGTTCAGGTCGTTTTTGAGGACCACACTAGTAGGCTACGGCCTAAGTCCGTAACCTATTTTTCTGTGGGGGTGCTTCGCACCCCCACAGAAAAATAGGTTATATATTTACGCCTCAGCGTACTAGTGCTCTGTCAAAAGGGTGCATCCCACTTTTGTAACCTGAGTTCGGGTTAAGGGCGTTTTCAAGTGCCGCGCGTTGCGCGGCACTTGAAAACGCCCATTTTGGCGTGCGCTTCGCGCACGCCAAAATGAGCACTTCAGCTTATCCCGAACTGAGGTTTTGTAAGTGAAGCGGGCGAAGCCCGCTTCACTTACAAAAGTGGGTTTCCAAATTGCAAAAGTGGAATGCACCCCCTCAAAAACTCCTCAAATCTCATGTTCAAGTGTGGGGTAACCCCATACTTGAACATTGACAGACCACTAGATAGGAAATTGCTTAAACCGGAAACAACCAGACCCAGACAGGCAAGGTGATCAGGAGCGCAACAGAGCCCAAAGCCAGGGCAGTAACCGTTGTCTCCCGATCCAGTTCAAAGTTTTCCGCCAGAACGAGAGTTGAAAAAGCTGGGGGCATAGCTGCCTGGAGAACCATTACTAATCGTGGTGCACCATCGAACCCCAGCAGAGACAACAGTATCCCCATGGTCAAGGGCAACAGCAAGAGCTTGATCCCCAGGCTTACAGAAACCAGTCGGACATGATTCCAGGTGGCTAACTGGCTAAGGCGCATGCCAATGAGAAGCAGGGCTAAGACAACGCTACTCCAGGCGATCGCCTGGAGTATGGAGACGAGAGCGGAGGGAAGGGTGAGCGATCGCAACGCCATCCCTACAAAACAGCTCCAGAGGGTTGGATTGATGACGATGGCCTGTACGGCTTGCGCCAAGGTACGGTGTGCTTGCCCTAGCCGAGAGGCCAACAATACCCCTATGCCATAGGCTCCAACTACAATCGTGGCCATGTCATAAAAAATCGCCCACCCAAAATAAGGAGCGCCTACCAAAGCCAGAATGACGGGATAGCCCAGGTAACCAGTATTGCCCAGCGTGGCTACCAGCAATAGACTGGCCTGGGTTTTGGGTTGCTGAAGTCGTTGCAACGGAGGTGATAAAGACCCACGATGTATTTGCCACTGAATCCATGACCACATCAGCGGCAAGCCTGTTGAAATACCTCCCCAGGCCACCAGAGACGCCAGCCATACCGGTCCCGACAAATCTGCCTGGTATAAAAAGCCAATGACGCTAAGGGGCACCCCGCACCAGAACAAATACTTGCCCAGCAGATACGGAATTTGAAGGGGCAGCAAACGCCCACACATCCACCCAAGGCCAACCCATCCTACCAGTGGCATGTAGAGGTGTAGCAGAGACATTCCCAGGGAGTTGACCATAGGGTGAAGTTTAGTACCTGCTCAGCTTCATCAGGGCGGAGGGAAAACTTGGGGTAAAGCTTGACAATTTTCTTTTGCCACTAAACGGAAGATTTTGTGCAGAGCAAATTTTACCTGCCACACACAATCACTAATCCTGCAGAAATTAGGAGAAGGTTATAGTCGGAGTCGGCCAGGCACAGTTTACAATCGCATGTAGATTGTTGCCGAGAAATTATAGAAGCTCGGCTATTTTGTGGGTTTTGACATAGGATCTTGGGTGCCTGATACCGTTGCATGGATATGTTTCACGCCTGTGGTTGGTTATTGTGGATGGGAGGCGGAACATCCTATCTAGAACAACCAGCCACAAGTTAAGAACAGAACCCATGGTATGAGTGGCGAACCAGATACATGGCAGAGAGGAATTGCGTGTGGTAAACCAAGCCGGACTCCCCGAAGAACAGACCCCGCCAGGAATACCTCTGGATGACATTCCGATGGCTCAGAGAGATGGGTTGTCTGTTGCGTCATCTCCAGAAGCCGCTTCTAGCTGGGCTATCTTCCCGACTCGCCGGAGCTGGAAATTTTTAGGCGGGGTTGCGATCGGCATGGCCATTGCCCTGGGGCTAGCGTCATTGCTAGCCTGGCGCTCTGGGCAACCAGCCACCTCAGTAGCGACCCCTTCACCCAGTCCCGTTGTAGCGGCTGACCTGACACCACCGCCCATGACAGATGGTCTGTTGGGTCACCTGCCCTACGCCGAGGCCCCCGCTAACAGTCTCAAAGCCATCACTCAGGATGGTGAAGTTAAGCTGCGTACTGCCGCTGCTGATCGCTTTACCGCCATGATTCAGGCCGCTCGGGCAGAGCGGGTGATTCTGGTGCCTCTTTCGGGGTTTCGCTCTCTGGACGATCAAACTGAAATATTCTTTGAACGCAAAGCGGAAATGGGTCAGCGCCCTGTGGAGCGAGCTTCCGTGAGTGCTCCGCCTGGATATAGCGAACACCACACGGGCTATGCCATAGATATTGGGGATGGAACGCGCTCTGAAACTAATCTGGAGCTGACCTTTGAATCGACTCCA
The DNA here is from genome assembly GCF_039962325.1 of Leptolyngbya sp. PL-A3. Taxonomy (NCBI): domain Bacteria; kingdom Bacillati; phylum Cyanobacteriota; class Cyanophyceae; order Leptolyngbyales; family Leptolyngbyaceae; genus Leptolyngbya; species Leptolyngbya sp. PL-A3. Next base: position 360,455 of record NZ_JAMPLB010000002.1, on the reverse strand, counting down.
GCATTCCGTTGGCTCGAAGCCAACGCGGCCCGTTACAGTTTTGAGTTATCGTTTCCCCGCGATAACTCTCAGGGGGTTAGTTATGAACCCTGGCATTGGCGTTTTGTAGGCGATCGCAACAGCCTCGAAACCTTCTACAAAGCTCACCAAATTCGCCCATCTGCCCCTGCGCCCCAACCGTCGCCTGCCGCACCATGAATCAACTCTCCTTCAATCTGATTGCCATTGGGGTGTTTGTCGTGGTGATGACAAGCTTACTGGGGCCATTGATTCATCTGTCTCCCGTCGTTCCGGCAGTCACCGTTGCCGGCATCATGGGCCTGGCGGCCCTCGACACCCTGGGCTGGCAAAACCGGGGTAGCACCCTGCTATTGGACTGGATCGCCCAGTTTTCGGCAGAGCATCGCGATCGCATCCTCCACCACGAAGCTGGCCACCTGCTGGTCGCCCAAAAAGTGGGTATTCCCGTCACAGGCTATACCCTTACGGCCTGGGAAGCCTTCCGGTTAGGGCAACCAGGCAACGGCGGCGTCCAATTCGACACAACGGAACTGGATGCAGAACTGAACCAAGGCAAGCTTTCCAGCACCTTAATCGATCGCTACTGCATTGTTTGGATGGCGGGAATCGCCGCGGAAACTCTCACCTACGGCAGTGCTGAGGGAGGAGCAGGCGATCGCGAACAAATCCAACTTCTCTTCAATGTGTTGAAGCGGCCAGCCAGCGAAGCCACTCAGAAGGAGCGATGGGCCATCCTACAAGCCAAAACGCTCTTACAGGAGGCGCAGGATGTGTATGAACCCTTGGTGGAGGCGATGCGATCGCGCCAACCTGTGAGTATCTGTCAGCAATTGGTGAGCGAGAAGAATTAACCCGATAAAAGAAGAGGACGGTGTTTCCTACCGTCCTCTTCTTTTATGGAGTTTTGAATTGGAAGGCCGTTTTTTCGTGAGCAAAACTCGCAAAAAACGACTTTATAAAGCGGGCTCTAGATGAAAGAATCCAGATCCAGAGCTTTAGAACCACCCTTTTCTAATTGCTTCAGAACTTGACCCAGTTGATACCACACCAGCACACCAATAAATAGGGTCATGGGTACCGCCATCGCATAGGCAATCGTGCTATTAAAGCCAAAGATTTGCATTCCCGCTGACAGGAAAAAACAAATACCCCCGCAAATACCAAAAAACGGCGTGAACAGTTGTAGCCCCTGAAGGTTTGCCAGGGTACGGGTGGATCTGTTCTTCGACCAATCATGTACTGCTTGCTTCAGGGTTGCTTCAAACGCCACACCCGATGTTATGCCCGCAAACAACCCGGCTAGAAGGAGAAAGTAAGGAGGGGAATAGTAGTAATACACGGTGCTGCCTCAGTGGAATGGATGGGGTCACAGTTACAGATCTTCACCATTCTCTCCTGAGATGTACCACGGCGCTAGGCTTAGCAGAAATCCTGTGGGCACAAAGGCCCATAACCCACCTGGCTCATCGGTTGCAAGGCTGATGTTATAAAGCCCTCTATTTGGTGTACAAAACTTCTTTAACTGAGTTGTACGACAGCTTGATCCTCCATCAAGGTTTCCCCTGTGAACAAATCCTCGACCGTGAGGCGGAGAAAGCGATCGCCATCCACAACAAACTGTACTTTGATGCGATCGCTTCCCGGTTTACCCGGAGGGTTTAGTTGGGCAATGCTACGAGCTTCGGGGGTGTCGTTCAGGGGCTTGACGACAGGAGTGCCCCCATCAAGCGTGCGGGTGACCAGGCGATCGCCCTCAAAATACACCTCTGTCGCCGTCGCTTCACGTCCCAATTCCCCCAGCACTAACTCGATGCTGGGCTGGTTCTCTAGAGAAGCACCCAGATACAACTCCACAGGCTTTTCCATCGGGTAGGGTTGGCCTTCGTTGATGATGGGGTGCCAACTGTGGCGGTTGTTGCGACGATCCCAGTAGCGGATGCCGTAGCTGTGGTAGAGGAAATCTTTTACTTCCGCACCTTGATGCAGTTGGAGGGCACCCTGAGCGATCGCCTCAAAGGGCCGCTCTGCTCGAATTTTTTCAGTCGGAAAATGCTGCTTGATCCATTCCTGCACAGCAGGAATTTGGGATGTCCCACCAACCATCAGCACAGCATCAATGTCTTCCGGTTCAAGCCCTTGCTGTCGCCCCTGACGCAGCACATTTGCGAGCGTCGTGTCGAGTCGTTGGAAGAAGCCCCTTTCCTGGAGTAGGGTTTGGAAGCGATCGCGCCCCATCTGCAATTCGTACGTCTCCAGAGTCTCGTCATTGAAGTAAGCTTCTGTCGCCGCCGTCTGCTCTGAAAGCGCAATCTTCAATCGTTCTGCCAACCGCAAGGTCAATGGCGAGACAGGCACGCCCTGTTCCTTCGCAAAATAATCGAGCAGCCAGTTGTCGATGTCGGCTCCTCCCAAATTCTGCCCGGCTTTGCCCAATACTCGCGCGGTTTTCAGCTTCTGCCCCGACTCTTGCAGCGTCTTCTGGCCCCATTTCAACAAAAAACCCATCGGCTTCACCCCCGACGGGCTCTTCTCTAATTGCACAAGAGACAAATCCAGGGTGCCGCCACCAAAATCGACAACCAGCAATGTACTGCCTGCTTCCAGACCATAACCCAGTGCTGCGGCCGTAGGTTCGTCTAGCATGCGCACCTGCTCGACCTGGAGCGTTTCGCACACCTGAGCCAACCACAGGCGATAGGCCTCGAAGCTATCCACGGGCACAGTGATCACCAGAGAATCCAGTCCTTCCCGTTGTTGAATGTCGCGGATAATCCGTTCCAGAAACCACTGGCCTGCCAGCTCAAAGGTAACGGTACGCCCATCCAGCTCAGGCAGAAAACCGCGAATGTCGGTGCCAATGCCCCGCTTGAAGTTACGGAAAAAGCGGGGGTCGGTGCTGAGATCAAGGCCGCGATCGCGCACCTGTTGGCCTGCCAGCACTTGCACAGAAGCGGCATCTTCCACATAGAGCAGGCTCGGCACCAGGGGTGGATTCGCCGCTAATTTCAACGAGAGGTCATTAAGAGAAAGAGTTTCAGCGGTTTGAGTAGCAGCATTCCACCGACAGATGACGGTGTTGCTTGTGCCAAAATCGATCGCGTACATGAAGGCAACCCGACAGAGGACACCACAAAACGGTCAATCGCCAAAATCGAGAATTCTCGATTGCTGATTGTGAACCTAGATTCAGTAAAGCAGATGAGCGCAGCGTTTCACATCTGCCACTGCTCCTATAAGACTTAAGACTGAGACCTGCAGGTTGAGGCCTGAGATTGGGCGCACTACATGAGGTTGGTTGTTGTGAGCTGAGCACTGAACACTTTACTCACAACAACCAACCTCGCATTTAAAGCGCTGTGCGGGTTAACTCAGTACGGTGGCGTGGGGCACGAAGTGCTCCACACCACCGTTTCTGTACTTAACGCACTTGCACATTGCTATAAAGTACGACCTATGCGGCAAAAGAAATTTATGAGAATTTGTTGCAGTGTTTTTTAAGGAAGGTTTTGGGGATGTTTTATCATCTCCGAGAAAACATGGTTCTTTATCGAAAAGAGTTGGAGGAAACCGTGGAAATACGAGTTTAAATCTAATTCATTGCGATCGCCTACAAACCTTACCTAACAAAGCTTTCCAAGCATCTTCTTTTCATTCTTAAAATGGATTCAAAAGCAACATGCAACACATTGTTTCATACGGCTCATTTATGATGAAAACTAGCCCACTTGGGTGAGCCTGTAAGGTGATCGTTTTTGTCATAAAAGTAGGTACCATAGAAGTAAATCAAGAAGGAAATAGATTCTTCTCTCTGATCTAGAAAGCTCACAAAAACATCCAGCAAATGACGCTACAGAATCATTTTCAATATCTGGAATGGGCTTCTCTCCATCAGAGTTAGAAAGAATCTTAGGAGGTTTGAATATGAAAGGAAGACTCGTTGGGAAGGCAATCAATCAAGCATGGCATCGGTTCACTGAGACTCTCACACTCGACACCGAACCCCATGTTTGGAAAACCATAGATCATGGCCATTCGCGTTGGCACACCTATGACCCCAACACCGGAAGAAGCTCGGATTTTGCCTCTGAAGGTGAAGTGCGGGTTTGGTTAGAAGAACGCTATTACAGCCACTAATATGCTGACCACTGGCTCATACTCTGTAGCTATGAGCCAATCATGTGGATGCTAGTTAATGTCTGAAATTGTGATGAATAAGGATAGCAAGGGTGATAGTTATTCACCCTGACTAAACTTTCAAAACTGGCAAAAAAAGGGCAAACCTTCGGGTTTGTCCTTTTTTATATCTAACCCATTGGCATCGTGTGAAATGAGTAGAAACTGAATCATAACTCCCGACCCACATCATGCTATGGATCAATGAGTGCCTTATATAGGCCTAAATGCCAAATCTCCAACACTTGAAAAATTAAGCACAGCACAATGGGCCAATCTCTCATTCAGGTTGATGCATTTACGTTCTGGAGTTGACGAAGACCCCGTAACGGGCTCAGCTCACTGCACTCTGGCTCCTTTTTGGGGCGATCGCCTGCACAAAAATCACTTTTTGGCCTATCAAGCTTCTCCTCGGGGCGGCGAAATTCGGGTGACCTGGGAGGGCGATCGTGTTCTCTTGGCAGGGCAGGCGGTGACCGTCATGCGCGCTGAATTAGCCGTGTAAGAAGAATAGGACTTACGCATTCCTGTTGTGCGGTGTGCTTCGCACACCATACAACAGCCACACGTTGGAAGTCAGACTTTTGCCCCCCAGTAAGCGCGCCAACCGCCCCACTCGGTAATCTCAAGCTGGCCTTCACAGAGGTAAGGTTCCCCCAATACCCCCAGCACCTCCTGTCCATCTGACAGACGCACCCGGCCAATGCTAAGACCGGGGGGTTCTTGCTGCAAAATTTGCACCAGTCCAGCCGGGGGAACAGCCCACACCTCCAGGGCGATCGCAGCCCCTCCCTCAGAAACGCGAAGCATAGCGGGATGGCGATCGCCAATCGACCATAGCCGGTAGCAGGCATCGGTTGTTGCGTCCCGTAAAAAAGTTGCTCCTACCGCCAGCATATTCTTGTTGAGTTCTAACCCCCGCATCAACGTACCGTTGACCGCCAGTTCCAGGGTATCGGGTCGCATCTTCACGCCTCCAGACATAACGTTCATCTTCGCTATCGTCCCACCAAACCAAAGTCAGGCTTAATTTTAAGACTTAACGAAAACAGGACTTATGCAAGTCCGCTATCCGTAGTGCAGTTGTGTTGTGGGTGAGGTGCTTCGCACCCCACCCACAACACAACTGCGTAAGCCCTGGAAAAATAAGGTTGCTGGCGTCACGCAAATTTTGTAACGACCAATACTACTTGGAAACCCCCTGCTGAGTAGGTTAATCCCAAAGCTTCGAACGATGTCTCCCGTTTTCTATTCATTCTCTTTGCGGAGTCACCACCGTGAGTAGTCCCAGAATTTTGGGGTTATCCCATCGCTACGGAGGGCGATCAGCAGAATTTAAGCCGTGCTGAGAGGGGGGTGGCGCGCTCAACCTATCCTCTCAGCCTTCATGATTTGGTTTGAATTTTTGGTTTGGATTTTATTTATGCTGAATCGGCAAAATTGGCGACGGCCATTAGAGTCTATTGTTCTCTCTGGAGGGGCGATTCTGGTGGGTCTGCTCTTGTTTGGTGTGTTCTGTGCTTTGGTAGGGGCAAACCCGATCGCGGTGTTTGGATCTATCTGGAAAGCAGCCTTTGGGAAATGGAGCACCTTCCAAAACACCCTGATTCGAGCAGCTCCGCTGATGCTGTCGTCCCTGTGTACAGCGCTACCCGCTCGTCTGGGTTTAGTCATCATTGGCAACGAAGGAGCACTGGTGATGGGTGGCCTGGGTGCCATCTTTGCCGGGTTGTTTCTCTCCTATGGCAGTATCATTCCCAGCACCGAGCAGTTGGCAGCTCCCCTGGGGATTGCCCCCCTCTGGGTTCATATTGGCATGGCTCTGGCCGGGCTTCTCGTAGGTGGCATCTGGATCATGGTTGCGGGGGCTTTGCGTCACTACCGAGCGGTCAACGAAACCATCAGTAGTTTGCTGTTGAACTATATTGCGATCGCCCTCCTCAACCACTTAGTGGGCGATCCCATCAAGGATCCCAGCTCCCTCAACAAACCTTCCAGTTTCCCCCTTCCCGAAGTCAACATGTTAGGGAATATCCCCGACACGCGAGTTCACTGGGGCCTCGTGTATGGTTTGGTGGCCTGCGTCATCGCCTATATCCTGATTCAGCGCACCACCTTTGGCTTTGCCGCTCGGGTTGCCGGGGGAAACATTCGTGCGGCTCGCATTGCCGGGTTACCCGTCGGTAAGTTGACCCTAATGATCACCTTCCTGGCTGGTTCCTGTGCGGGCTTAGCTGGAATGGTGGAAGTAGCCGCAGTGCAGGGAGCGGCAAACGAATCTCTGAATGTTGGCTACGGCTACGGTGGTATTCTGGTCGCGTTTGCCGCTCGCCATAATCCTCTCGCCGCAATCTTCATTTCGTTACTGGTCGGCGGCATTCTCGCCAGCGGCGGCATCTTGCAGCGTGCGCACAACCTCCCCGATGCCACAGTCCTGATCTTTGAAGGTCTGGTCTTCCTTTGCGTGCTGTACAGCGACTCTCTCTACGGTCGATTTGGCATTTTCAAAGACAAGCCCGTTACGGTTGAGCCGCCCGCTCCCCCCAGCAGCCCAGGGCAGGAACCTGTGGTTGTGTCTTAACCCATTCCTGTTGTCGGTGCAAAGCACCGACAACAGGAATTTCTTGTGAACATTCTTAGCTCTGGAGTAACTATGACAGCCGAAGCAACCGAAGCCCTGGGTTGGTGGGGGGTTCCCCTGGCCATCATTGCGGGGACCATGCGGGGGGGTACCCCATTCTTGTTTGTCAGCCTGGGGGAATGCCTCACGGAGAAAAGCGGCAAGATCAACCTGGGGCTGGAAGGCACACTCTTAACAGGAGCAATGGCGGCCTACGGCGTTTCCTACCTTACGGGTTCCCCCTGGCTGGGTGTACTGGCGGCAGGGATTGCCGGCTGTTTCCTGGGCGCAATCCACGGATGGCTGTCTCAGCAACCTCGGGTGAATGATGTGGCCGTAGGCATTGCCATGATTATTGTCGGAAGCGGTATTGCCTTTTTCTTTGGAAAACCCTTTATTCAGCCTTCGGCTCCACAATTGCCCACGATTAATCTGGCTGCGGGAAGTGTGCCTCCTGCATTGGAAGCGGCCTTGCAGATCAGCCCACTGTTTTTGTTGGGGTTGGCGATCGCCCCCCTGATGCAGTGGTTCTTCCGCTCCACCCGCTGGGGTCTGTTTATCCGCGCGGTGGGCGACAGCCCCGAAGCAGCCCGTGCCATGGGCGTTTCCATCTTTAAGGTTCGTATGCTCAGCGTCGTCGCTGGCAGCTTCCTGGCTGGAATTGGTGGGGCGTCGCTTTCCCTCTATTACCCCGGTCTTTGGACGGAACGCATCTCTAGCGGTCAGGGTTTGATGGCAGTAGCCCTCGTCATCTTTGCTCGCTGGAACCCCATCGCCTGCCTCTGGGCATCGTTGCTCTTTGGTGGTGCGCAAGCCCTGGGACCAGCGCTGCAATCGGTCGGTATTCGTGAAGGGTATTACCTATTCAACGCCGCACCTTACATCTTGACGCTGGTGATCATGGTGTTTACCTGTTCACCGCAGCGATCGCTCATTGGGGCTCCCGGAGCCTTAGGCAAGGACAATTAGCCACTCTACCCCGATCTGCGGATTCTTCAGAAACTTGCAGATCTTCGCCTTCTCAGCAAAAAGTCATCCAGGAGCCAAACACTGTGGGCCGTTACGTCGAAGCCAACCCCTATCCCTATCCCTACAACGGCGATCTGCGTCCCGATAACACGGCGCTGATCATCATCGACATGCAAACCGACTTTTGTGGTGTTGGGGGTTATGTCGACACGATGGGCTATGACTTATCTCTTACCCGTGCCCCCATTGAGCCAATTAAGGCACTTTTAGCAGTGATGCGGAATTTGGGATACTTCATCATTCACACGCGGGAAGGGCATCGGCCTGATCTGGCGGATTTGCCGGAGAACAAGCGGTGGCGATCGCAACGCATCGGTGCAGGCATCGGCGATCCTGGCCCTTGCGGCAAGATTCTGGTACGCGGTGAACCCGGTTGGGAAATCATCCCCGATTTGGCTCCCCTTCCGGGCGAAGTGATCATCGACAAACCCGGCAAAGGCTCCTTCTACGCCACAGATTTAGACTTAATCCTTAAACGTCAAAGTATTCAAAACATCATCCTCACCGGCATCACCACCGATGTGTGCGTCCATACAACGATGCGCGATGCCAACGATCGCGGCTACGAATGCCTGATCCTCTCTGACTGCACCGGAGCCACTGACTACGGCAACCACGAAGCCGCTCTCAAAATGGTCACCATGCAAGGCGGCGTCTTCGGGGCTGTCTCTGACTCCCACGCCCTTATCACCGCCCTCAAAAGCTAACGCCTGGCTCACTCATCCACCCCCTCACCCATCCACGCTCTATGACACCCTCAACCCTGACCCAAAGCACCTCCACCCACGCGGTCCCACCCGATATTCAGGTGGTCAACATGAGCAAGCACTTTGGCCGTCTGATTGCCCTTGATCGAGTCTCCTTGCACTTGAAACCCGGCACATTCCACGCCCTTCTAGGGGAAAACGGAGCGGGAAAAAGCACGTTAGTCAAGTGCTTGATGGGATTCTATACCCCGACCTTTGGCGAAGTGCAGATTGACGGTACCGCGGTCCCCATTCACAGCCCCCGCGATGCTCACCACTATGGCATCGGGATGGTGTACCAGCACTTCACCTCCGTACCCGCCATGACAGTGGCGGAGAATTTAGTTCTGTCTCGCTTCGACAGCCCGTTTCTGGTGAACTGGAAAGCTGAAATGGTCGGCCTTCAGGCCTTTATGGAGTCCTCACCGTTTCGGATTCCGCTGGATGTGCCGATTGCCCAGTTAGCCGCCGGACAGAAGCAAAAGCTAGAAATTCTCAAACAGCTTTATCTCCAAAGCAAAGTTCTGATTCTGGATGAGCCGACCTCTGTATTGACGCCCGGGGAGGCCGACGAAATTCTGGGCCTGCTGCGAGAGCAAGTTACGGCCGGGAATTTGAGCGTCCTCATCATTTCCCACAAATTCCGCGAGGTCATGGCGTTTGCGGACGAAATTACGGTGCTACGGAAAGGCAAGTTTGCCGGTAGCGGCCGGGTGAAAGACCTGACCGTGGCCGATATGGCCGAAATGATGATGGGGGAGAAGAAAGACCCAACGCCCGTCAATAAAACCAATGGGGTGGAGCAGGTTCCTGTCCTAGAAGTCCATGACCTGCGAGCCAATAAAGACAATGGCATCGAAGCTGTAGCAGGCATCAACCTGGCCGTTCACTCTGGCGAAATTGTTGGGATTGCCGGGGTATCGGGTAATGGCCAGCGCGAACTGGTGGAAGTGCTGGCTGGTCAGCGGGAAGCCACCGCAGGCTACATCAAGGTGAACAGTGAGCCCTACAGTGCTACCCGTGCCGAAATGAAGAAGCACCGAGTGTTCGCCCTTCCAGAAGAGCCCCTGCGAAATGCTTGCGTTCCCCACATGAGCGTGGCTGAAAACATGGCCCTCCGGACCTTCGATCATCCGCCCCAATCCAGGAAAGGCTGGCTGATTTTGGGAGCCATTCGGGAGATGGCTGTGGGGCTAATTCAGCAGTTCTCGGTAAAAACTCCCTCGCCCGATACCCCGGTGGGTGACTTGTCAGGAGGAAATGTACAGCGGGCCGTTCTGGCACGGGAATTATCCGCCGATCACATCCGTCTGTTGATTGCTGCCAATCCCTGTTTTGGGCTTGATTTCAATGCGGTGGATTTCATTCACACTCAAATTCTCGAAGCCCGTAATCGGGGTGTAGCGGTGCTGCTGGTGAGCGAGGATTTAGACGAACTGCTGAAGTTGAGCGATCGCATCATCGTCATTAGCGGCGGTGAGTTCGTCTATGAGAGTGCGATCGCCGATGCCAGCTACACCGAAATCGGCCACAAAATGGCTGGGCACTAGTAGGCTGCGGCCTAAGTTCGCAACCTATGTTTTTGTGTAGGGTGCGAAGCACCCTACACAAAAACATAGGTGATGGATTTCCGCCTCAGCGTACTAGTTTATTTTTCGTGCACTCAACGCATAAGCAATAAACCGTTTAGTCAGCGAAAGCACGCATCCATGCCTATCCCCGACTCCGACAAGCTACTGATTTTTATGCTGGCCTCCCTCAGCCTGGCGGTATTACCTGGACCTGTGGTGATGTACATCATTGCCCGCAGTATCAGCCAGGGGAGGAGGGCTGGGGTAGTGTCAGCGATGGGAGCGGCAGTCGGAAGCCTAGCTCATGTTGCGGCAGCAGCCCTGGGAATATCCGCACTGATGGTTTCCTCAGCACTGGCGTTTCAGGCCGTGAAATACCTGGGGGCCATCTACCTGATTTATCTCGGCATTCGCAAGCTGTTAGATAAAACCTCCGATCATCAAGCCCTCACTCTCACCTCCGAATCCCTGCGACGAATCTTTCTGCAAGCCCTACTAGTCAATGTTTTTAATCCCAAATTAGCGCTGTTTTTCCTGGCATTTCTGCCGCAATTTGTAGAACTGGAGAAGGGTGGAGCGATCGCCCAGGTGCTCATCCTCGGTTGCATTTTTATCCTGATCGCTAGCATGAGCGACACCCTCTATGGCTTAGTTGCTGGCAGCATTGGCAGTTACCTTAAGGGCAACCAAAAGTTTTGGAGGTTGCAACGTTACTTTGCCGGGGGCACCTTCATCAGCCTGGGTTTGGTAACTGCTGGCATGGATGTGCATCCCGAGTAAGTTTGGGCCTTTGATTTTCGGTGCATGTCGTGCACAGAACGTTCAAGCCTTGTTATCTGAGCAAGCTTGCGTTGACGGTTGTGCGCTGCAAACGTGAAACATCAGCGCTCGTGATCCATCTTCCCTGGAGACTTCTGCCATGAATTACGTTGATGCCAAGCCCTATGCCTACCCCTTACCCGAAAACCTGAATCAATTGGCTCTGGTCATTATCGATATGCAGCGCGACTTTATGGAGCCCGGTGGCTTTGGCGATGCCCTGGGGAATGACGTGCTGCGGTTACAGGCGATCGTCCCCACCCTCAAAGATTTGCTAAGCACCTTTCGACAACTCCAGTTGCCCGTCGTGCATACTCTGGAATGCCATGCCCCTGACCTCTCCGACTGCCCGCCCTCCAAGCAGGAGCGGGGCAAAGGGAGCCTCAAAATTGGTGATGAAGGCCCGATGGGGCGGATCTTAGTGAAAGGGGAACCGGGAAATGGCATCATCCCCGAATTAGAGCCCATTGCAGGCGAAATCGTGATTTATAAGCCCGGTAAAGGAGCCTTCTACAACACACCGTTATCAGAGCTTTTGCAGGAAAAAGGCATTACCCATCTACTATTAACAGGTGTGACCACAGAGGTCTGTGTGCAGACCACTATGCGCGAAGCCAACGATCGCGGTTACGAATGCTTGATGGTAGAAGACTGCACCGAAAGCTACTTCCCCGAGTTCAAGCAAGCCACCCTGGAGATGGTTACGGCTCAGGGGGGTATTGTGGGATGGACAGCTCCAGCCGCAGCGATCAAAGCCGCGTTGGTTTAGAGCCCCTGGGCTGATGCTGAAATCCTGAATTGGGATTTTAATTTTGAGGTGTCGAGTATCCGGTACCTGAATCGGAATGTGAGGCTCCATGTTGAAATCCTGGATGGTGATTGGGGTAATCACCTTTGGGTTGGCGATCGCTCTCGGTAGCCTGGTTTCCCCAAGAGGCACCCAATGGTTTCGTCGCCTGCGTCGTCCCGACTGGCTCACCTTTGAATGGGCCATTCCTTTGATTTGGACGACGATCTTTACCTGCGGGGCCATTTCTGCCAGTCAGGTGTGGGACACAGAGCCTGGCTCCTCTCGCACTTGGGGCTTGATGGCACTGTATTTGGTTCTGGAACTCGTAACCCTGGCCTATACCCCTGTCATGCTCTGGTTACGGCGATTGCGTGTGGGGGTCTGGATTGGAGCTACAGGGTTTGTGGTGGCGATCGTCCTCACTCTCATCGTCCTTCCCATTGCCAGTTCTGCCGCCTATCTCCTCGTGCCCTACCTGCTCTGGAGCCCTATTGGCACCTACGTCACCTGGGACATGATGCGCCTCAATCCGGGTGATGGCTAACCCAAATTACAGGACGGCTGCCATCTGAAGGCAATTTGTTTTTTCAGAAGTCGCGCTCCGTACGGCTTCTAAACGCCCTGCTTCTGAGCGCGTAGTGCTATGGACCTAAAACAAGGTCTACTATGAAAATGCAGTACTTGAGATAGATGCGTCATGAATCGTCGAGAGTTTTTGGGTTGGATTGGTGTCGGAACCCTTGCTAGCTCGCTGCCTGTGGCGATCGTTGCCTGCACCCCTAGCGGAAAGTCTGACATCTCTGGCCCCCTGACCGTAGGAACCCTGGGAGATCTCGATCAAAAAGGTCAACTTGTCACAGGTGAAGGAGCGGGCAAAGTTTTAGTCATTCGTGACCCAGCCAAATCGGATCAGTTGCTAGCCGTCAACCCCATCTGTACTCACAAAGGCTGTGATGTTGAATGGAAAGCTGACCAAACCGCCTTTGTCTGCCCCTGCCACGGTGCAAAATTTGGTGCTGATGGAACCGTTCAGGCAGGCCCTGCACGAGAATCACTCCCAACCTTTACCGTCAAGGTTGATGGTAGCAACATTGTCGTAGAAGGCTAAGCACTCTGCATTCTGGAATTAAGAGGGTTAGAGCTGCCTCATCCCTCTTAAATTAGGCATTTGTATGGTGTGCAGAGCACACCATACAAATGCCTAAGTCCTGATAGCTATATGCGGTTTAATCTGAGCGTGGGTCAGGTGCATTTTTGAGTGCTGCGCAGCACTCAAAAATGCACCTGACCCAATTGAGGTTAGCTTGCTAAATTCTGATTAGGACTGAGCGTAAGCGACGGTGGAATCCGAATTTTGCTGTCAAAATAATCAGCAGAGTGAGTATTGGAGAAAGCACCATGCGAATGCTACACACCATGCTGCGGGTTGGCAATTTAGACGAATCCCTCAAGTTCTACTGCGATGTACTGGGCATGAAGCTGCTGCGGAAAAAGGATTACCCTGGTGGCGAATTTACCCTGGCGTTTGTGGGGTACGGTGACGAGTCCGACCATACTGTGCTGGAGCTGACCTACAACTGGGGCGTAGAAAAGTACGACCTGGGTAGTGGCTATGGTCATATTGCTTTGGGCGTAGACGATATTTATGGGGCCTGTGAGGCCATTCGGGCGCAGGGCGGCAAGGTCACCCGCGAGCCCGGTCCCATGAAGCATGGCACCACTGTCATTGCCTTTGTCGAAGATCCTGACGGCTACAAAGTGGAGTTAATTCAACTGGGAACCCAGGGTTCGGAGGCTACCAAAGAGGCCGCTGCCACAGTGTAGTGTTCGGTCGTACCAAAGTGTAGAAATCACCCGGCACTTTGGTACTTCTACAAACCATTCCTGGTAGATGGCACAGAAGACCTCAGCCGTTGGTTTTGGAGATTAATTGCCCCTACAAAAACCAGAGGGTTCAAATATCAACTTTTAAGACAACCGACAAAACTGGTATCAGGGGTAACCGATTCATCCCTGGCCTTTGCCCATAGTGATTACGTTAAGCCCCAGCTATCCGTAACCAGACTGTGCAGATTCAGGACTACGACCCCGGAGATTTCTACGACGAGCTGTTTCTCGGAGCCAGGAAGCCTCGCCCCGAGGCAGCGACCCTCTACGACAAACTGTGTGAGCTATCCGTCGAAGAATTATGCCAGCGACAGCAAATTGCGCAACAAGCACTGTTTAAGCTTGGCGCAACGTTCAACGTTTATAGCGACAATGAGGGCACTGAGCGAATTTTGCCCTTTGATATTATTCCCCGCATTGTCTCTGCTTCAGATTGGGCCTGGTTAGATCGGGGTTTAAAGCAGCGCATCCATGCTCTCAACCTGTTTCTGTCGGATATTTACGGTGAGCAGAAAATCATTAAAGATGGGGTGATTCCTGAGGATGTGATCACCTCCTCAAAGGGATTTCTGAAAGCCTGCATGGGGTTGCAGCCGCCCAAGGGGATTTGGTGCCATGTAACCGGGACGGATCTGGTGCGCGATCGCGACGGCCAATGGTACGTGCTGGAAGACAATCTCCGCTGTCCCTCCGGTATTTCCTACGTGTTAGAAAACCGCCGGGTCATGAAGACTACCTTTCCCATTGTCTTCAACCGGATGGCAATCCTACCCGTGGATGATTACCCCGGCCGGCTTCTAGATACACTTCTAAACCTGGCTCCCGAAGCGATTCCACGGCCCGTTGTGGCGGTCTTGACCCCCGGAATTTACAACTCGGCTTATTTTGAGCATTCCTTCTTAGCCCAACAAATGGGGGTTGAGCTGGTAGAAGGAAGTGATTTAGTCGTCTCTGATGGCTATCTCAACATGCGCACCACGAAAGGGCTTAAGCAGGTGGACGTGCTCTATCGCCGCATGGATGACGACTTTCTCGACCCGCTCGCCTTCCGCCCCGACTCTCTGCTTGGTATTCCTGGAATTATGGATGTTTACCGCAAGGGACGGGTTGCCCTGGCAAATGCACCGGGCACCGGAGTAGCGGATGACAAGGTGATTTACGCCTACGTGCCGCAGATGATTCGCTATTATCTGGGCGAGGATGCCATCATCCCCAATGTGCCGACTTACCTCTGCTGGCAACCCAAGGATCAGGGGCATGTGCTGGATAACCTGGATACATTGGTGGTCAAGGCCGCGAATGAGTCGGGCGGCTATGGGATGTTAATTGGCCCCCATGCCACCCCTGAGCAGCGTGAAGAGTTTGCCCAAAAGATTCAGGCTAATCCACGGAACTATATTGCACAGCCAACACTGACCTTGTCGCGAGTGCCCGCCTTAATGGGCGATCGCTTCGAAGGCTGCCACGTCGACCTGCGCCCCTATATCCTCTACGGCGAAGACATCTACATTAGCCCTGGGGGCTTCACCCGTGTTGCATTACGCAAGGGTTCCCTCGTGGTGAACTCTTCGCAAGGCGGTGGCGGAAAAGACACCTGGGTTCTGGCCGATCCCGTGACCTGAAACCTGTGCTGAACGGAATTGCTAACCCAAATTAATCGCCTTCAGGCATCCCCCAATTACTCTTCCCATTACCCATTTCCCTCTTTATGCTCAGCCGCGTTGCCGATTCCATCTACTGGCTCACCCGGTATGTCGAACGGGCCGAAAACATTGCCCGTTTTGTGGATGTGAACCTAAACCTGCTGCTAGATACACCCTTGGGGCTGGCTCAGCAATGGGAGCCGCTGATCTTCACCACTGGAGATCTCGATCTGTTTCGGGAACGCTACGGTGATACCACAGCCGAGAGTGTCATTCACTTTCTCACCTTCGACACCCAGTATCCCAACTCCATCATTTCCTGCCTGCGGGCTGCTCGGGAAAATGCTCGTACGGTGCGTGAAGCCATCTCCTCTGAGATGTGGGAACAGGTGAATGACTTTTACTTTATGGTGCAAGATGCCGCCAAGTCTCCCCTACGAGAGTTCTCCAGCTTCTTTGCAGAGGTAAAAATGGCGAGCCATTTGTTCGCAGGCATTATGGATGGCACCATGGCCCATAACGAAGGCTGGCAATTCGGGCAAATGGGACGAATGCTCGAGCGCGCTGACAAAACAGCTCGAATTTTAGATGTGAAATATTTCATCCTGCTCCCTTCGGTCAAGGATGTGGGTAGTTCTCTGGATGAACTTCAGTGGATTGCACTGCTGAAATCTACCTCTGGCTATGAGATGTATCGTAAGTGTCAGCAGCGCATTTCACCGGAAGGAATTGTCAGTTTTCTGGTTTTGGATCGTGAGTTTCCCCGCTCCATTCAGTTTTGCTTGCTCCATGCAGAGCGATCGCTCCACCGCATTACAGGCGGCACACCTGGCACCTGGCATAACTCCGCTGAGAGAGCTCTGGGCAAGCTGCGGTCGGAACTGGATTTCATCACCGTGGAAGAAATCATCAAGCAGGGCTTGCATGAATTTCTTGATCAGCTTGAAATTAGCCTTAATAACGTCGGCAATCAGGTCTACGACACCTTTATCGCTCTGCATCCTGCTTCATAGCGTGCGATCGTCGCCCCTACCGTAAGGCCAGAGTTGCACGATAGGGGCGCTGCTATCCGTCAGCCATATCTCCACCTACCTCCCCATGCCTTGTGCGCTATTTTGTTTCCCACACGACCCTCTATCAATACGATCGCCCGGTTAGCCTTTCACCCCACGTTATCCGCCTGCGCCCTCGAGCTGACCTGACCCAAACCCTGGTCAATTTCACCCTCGACATCTCTCCTGCTCCTATTCAGATCATCGAAAACGTTGATCTGGACGGCAACGATATTCTGATTGCCCACTTTGACTCCAATCCCTTAATGACCCTGCAAATTGCCACATCCTTTGAGATAGAGACCCATCGGAGTAACCCCTTCGCCTATCTGCTCGAACCCTGGGTCAATCGTTTGCCGTTGGATTACCCCACCACTCTACAGGCCCAACTTCACCCCTATCTCACATCCGCCGCCGCTAACTTCCCGGCTCTAGACCCAGTGGCTGTTGAGCTAGCAGGTACCATTTGGGAGAAAACAGACGGCAACCCAGTGATGTTCCTGTGGGAGCTGAACCAGCAGATTTTTAACACGTGCCAGCACATTGTGCGAGAACAGGGCGACCCCTTTCCACCTGGCCTGACCTGGAAAACAAAAACCGCTTCTTGTCGGGATATGACGGTGCTCTTCATCGAAGCGTGCCGAGCCATGGGTTTAGCAGCCCGCTTTGTCAGCGGCTACCATGAAGGCGATCCGGACTGGAAGCAGCGTCACCTCCACGCCTGGGCTGAGGTCTATCTGCCAGGGGCAGGATGGCGGGGATATGACCCAACTCAGGGGTTGGCCGTGGGCGATCGCCATATTGCCTTAGTCGCCGCGCCCAATTCCCGTACAACAGTCCCCATCTCCGGTAGCCTCAAAAGCGGTATTGGGGTCACTACCGAGATGCAATACGCCCTCACCATCAAAGCTTTGATGTAGAGCATTTGATTGTGATAATGCGGAGTACGCCCTCCTAAGTAACGGGGCGGTTATCCCTGCTGGTTCCTCCGTATTAGCTCCCAAGTGGCTATGGGGACAGGTGTTAGACTAATGGGGATTGTTTAACGATCGAGGTGGATGCGTTGAAGCTGGATTCACTGGCAGGGCGGCCTTGGCTTCCCGTCTGGTATCTAGAAATGAAATTGCAGCGCAGACGGCTCTCCGACCCTGCCCTCTCCTGGGCCGATCGGTGCGAAGGGCCCAGTCCAGGCTGATCGACCTGTAACCGAGGTTTGTGAAGGCTGCCGGTTCAGACAGTCATGCCGAGTCCCTTCTAGCGCAAACTGGGTCGATCGCAGATATAACTTGCACCACTCGATGGCAGTGTTGGAACGAGTTCCGAATTAAACGCAATAGGTGTGTTAATCCTGTCACGTGCAGGATTGGATTCAGAGATGGTTTGAAACGTTGATAGTTCGTGTGTTCCGCACGAAACGTGTTCCCGTTGCGAGACGTTTAATCTTCTCTAACCATGAGCTGTAACAGGATGCAGCCCAAATGCTGATGTTTTGAGGGCAAGCGCTCCCTGGCTCAGTGTTGAATAGCTAAATTTTCCTATGCCTCGGAGGCTCTGAGCCTATTGCTGGAGATCCACACTGCGATCGCATGGGAATTTTGTCATTTTTAGCCATTTCACAACAAAGGAATCCATCATGTCGAATCGTCTTAGCCGCAAAATTGCTCCTGCTCCAGTCTCTGCGAACGTAGGGGTTGTCGAGTTGATTGATCAGTATTTCACCGCCTATAACTCGGCGCGCCTGCGGGAAATTTGCCATCTGCTCACCCGCGACGTGTTCCAAGAGGGCGTTACCGTTGGCCTCAGTCTCTCCGGTGCCTTGACCCCGGCTGGCTTTGGCGTGTCGGTGCTGGCTCCCTTAATGCGGAACGGCTTTATTGATTGGATCATCAGCACAGGGGCTAACCTTTACCACGATCTCCATTACGGCCTGGGTTTTGACCTCTACGCCAGCAATCCTTTTGTGGATGATGTCAAACTGCGTCAGGAAAACCGTATCCGGATTTATGACATCGTGTTTGGTTACGATGTGCTGTTGGAAACGGACGCTTTTATTCGTGAACTGCTACGCGCCGAGCCCTTCCAAAAGCGCATGGGTACGGCCGAATTTCACTACCTACTGGGTAAGTACATCAACGCTATCGAGAAGCAGTTGGGGGTCACACATTCGTGTTTGCTGTCTACAGCCTATGAGTGTGGCGTACCCATCTATACCTCCTCACCGGGAGACAGTTCTATCGGTATGAATGTGGCGGCCCTAGCTCTGGAAGGCTCCAAACTCGTACTGGATCCCTCGCTGGATGTGAATGAGACGGCGGCGATCGCCTACGGTGCCCGCAACACTGGCAACTCTGACCAGGAAGGCAAGAGTGCTGCCATCATTCTTGGCGGTGGTAGCCCGAAAAACTTCCTGCTACAAACTCAACCCCAAATCCACGAGGTACTGGGCTTAGAAGAACGGGGACACGACTTCTTTGTGCAAATTACTGATGCTCGTCCCGATACAGGCGGGCTGTCAGGAGCAACCCCCAGTGAAGCCGTAAGCTGGGGCAAAGTAGATCCCGATGAGTTACCCAACACCATCGTCTGCTATACCGACAGCACCATTGCCCTACCGTTGATTGGTGCTTACACCGTCAATCAGTGTGAGCCCCGCCCGTTAAAGCGTTTGTACGATCGCCGAGAAGAACTGCTGAATACCCTCCGTACAGACTATTTGGCGGCGCTGGAAAAAGGCGGCGAGCACAAGCCCCGCATCCAACCTGTCACGCCCGAGGGTCAGCCCACAATTGCGACTTACCCCTGTGGCACGCCGATTAAGCGTTAATTCCATACCAAAGTGCTTGGTAAGTTAGAAAGCCATCTTGCAACTTAGGCTTTCTACTAAGGAGATTTCTGAGAAACAATATCCCCATTATTTGAAAAAAAGGCGCGGCTTCGCCGCGCCTTTTTTTCAAATAATGGGGAAGTTCTTATCTGGAAATCTCCTAAGCTAACCTTAGTTCGGGTTAAGGGCTTTTTCGAGTGCCGCGCGTCGTGCGGCACTCGAAAAAGCTCATTGTTGCGTGCGCTTCGCGCACGCAACAATGAGCTTTTGGGCTTATCCCGAATTGAGGTTAGCTAATGGCCTGTCCAGATTTTGATAATGTCCCGACTGTTCCAGGTTTGAAACACAATCAGGTATCTAAGGAGCAGCTGTTTCTGCTTCTACTAGAATTCGCCAGGGAATGCTGGGATCAGTCGCGAGATACTCGGCCACGGCTCGTGCCCCATTTCGATTCAGGTGGCTGGGATCTTGGAAGTAGCGAGGTTGAGTATCCCACTGACGGCTCAAATCTCGATAGACAAAGCCGCCCTGAGTCGCCAACTGTTGCATGTGCTGACGAAATTGTTGCTCGCGCGTCAGGCGAAAGTTGTCAAAATGATCTCGGTGGAGGGGCAGGCTGACAAAGACCAGAGGGATCCGCTGACGGCTGAGATAGCGAGCGAGTGCCAGAGTTGCGTCTGTTTGTACCCCTGCCAATTGGAAGGGTGAATAGTTGTTGTCGTACTGTCCTGCCACCCGAGGGAAGCGCTGAAAATAAGTAGCCGGATTATACTCATCTGGGACAGCGTTAAAACCTTTGTCCGTTAACTCCAGAACAGTCGGTTGAGACAGAGTGGCAGTGAGCGTTCGGGTGACCGGAAAATCCTTCCCTTGAAGCAAGCCGGGTAATACGCAGGGCAAAGGCAAAGCAGCTTCACTGGTCATCGCCATGGGAGCCGTCTCAACACAGCGATTATCCTGATTCTCATGAACTGCCACGGGGGGTAGCACGGGGATAGGGCGATCGCCTGCCATCACCTGTCGGTAACCAGGAGACGTTGCAATCCCGTTAAAGGTTAGATCTTCTCGGGCACTGTTAAAGGCGCGGGAGCCGTCGGCCCAAATTATCAGGCGGGGTAACTGCTCAGGGGCCAGCAACTGGCGCACCATAAAATCGACAGCCTGAGCCGTGGCACCATTGATGCTGAAATTGTACACATCAACGTGCGTGAGCCCCTGTGCCACCAGCGCTTGTTGTAAAACAGCTGGATCTACACCCTGCAATGCCCGTGAACTGCCAACAACCAGCACATCTGGCGGCCCATTGGAGAGCACATAATTGCCATAGAGATAAAGCTGCTGGTCTAACAACTCACTATTAAATGTAGGAAAGTCGGGCAAAAAAACACCGGGGCCAGCGGGCAGAATTTGAGTTTCAGCCGTGGCTACCTGGCCGTAATGTCCAGCGCTCAAGTTCATCAGCATGTTGGGCAGTAGGGCAATGGCGATCGCCCCCGGCAAGAGCGACCCCAAATACCAGGGATTGAGATGAGCCGCCTGTTTTGCCTGTTTGTGGGGGGCTGACTTGCTGCGCTTCTTTCTTGTCCAACCCTGCATCATCTGTCAACGTCCATTTAGCTGGCTGTACCGTTAATAGGATATAGCAAGGGTCTGAGATCAAATCCGCCATGTTTTGAGACCAATTAGAACTTCCAGAGGCCCACCATATTTAGAGCATCTATTACTGCGTAGTGCGCTTTGCACACCACGCCATAATAAATGCGTCAGTCTGAACGAATATTGAATACCAGCAGTTCTCATTATGACCTTCAAAGCCAAGATTGCGCGCCCGTCGGGCGCGCAATCTTGGCTTTGAAGGCCGAACGCTTGCCTTCGGCAAGCGGTTTTCGGGCCTAATTCCATACTGAGAATTGCTGATTGAATACATGTGGCATTAGCATAAAGGCCCCGCATCCGTAAAACGAAGCAGAGCCTATAAACAGCCCTTTACTGTTAAAACAAAATGGCAGGTCAGCCCCAAGGCGTCAGGCTAAACGATACCCGGCTCGTCATCCTTAGGCCCAACGGCCATTTGAACAACAAAGGTTGTGGTATCGCCGCCTGTCTGATGGTAGCGATCGGCCCATTGCCGCAGCACCTCATCCAGTTCTTCTAAGGCCTGATCGACCCGCTCTGGTGGAATGTCTAACGTTTCTAACATTCGTACCACTTGAGGTTGGCGATCAGCCCAGTCCTTCATCAAGCGGAAGTAGCGGGCTGTATCTTCCACCATGATGTAGGTGCGTTCTTCATCATCCTGGGGAGAATAAGACGCACGGGTGAGCGCATAGAACGGCATTCCCCATGGCGAATCGATTCGCATGATGGTGCCGGAGTAAAGCAAGCGCCGCTTAATGTGTTCCGCCAGCGCCTCACTCATGGGCAAACGCCGCTCCTCAGGCAGGTCCTCCTGAGAACGTGCATGCAGAAACTCAATAATGTCCATTAACTGGAAGGACGTGATGAGCTGCGCATCGGGAATAATTGGCGGCAACTTCGATTCCAGTTGACGTTTTTCATCCGAGGTCAGACTCGTCCCTGCAATCCGCGATCGCCCCGGTTGCCAGGGATATTGCTGTGTCCAAATATAAGGCAACTGAATGAGATAACCCGGTTCTTGAGAACCCAGCATCTTCAGCAGTTTGCCCTCGGTCAGTGCCTGCCGCACCTCTTCTACAATAACCTTCACCCGCTTTGGCTCAATATGATGCAGGTGGCCTGTCATTCGCAGGTTTTGCTCCTGCTCCAGATAGGTCATGTAGATGGCGCACTTGGCAGCAGTCGCAGCAGCATCTAGAAAAGCTCCATGGCGATGGC
Source organism: Leptolyngbya sp. PL-A3 (assembly GCF_039962325.1). NCBI lineage: Bacteria > Bacillati > Cyanobacteriota > Cyanophyceae > Leptolyngbyales > Leptolyngbyaceae > Leptolyngbya > Leptolyngbya sp. PL-A3. Next base: position 338,424 of record NZ_JAMPLB010000002.1, on the reverse strand, counting down.
CGCTGGTTCGCATCGCGCTAAACGCCAGATAGAGCATGATCTGATCCATTGCACTGGGACCAAGCCGCTTGATCAGATCCAAATCTCTGGTCATTTCAACAAACTCAATCTACGTCGAAGTGTGCAAAACCGTCAGAACTCTGCCATTAGCACCCAAATAGGCAGGTAGCATGAAAATAATGCTAGTTTAGACTATTTTGGAAGCTTCACAACCATTTCTCAGGTATCAGCTCAAGTCTCTGGGTTTGATAGAAGCGGCTGAGGGCTAGATTGACGAATTGTTCTTAGAATGCCCTCTTTACTTGGAAAAACATCGAGCCAGGGGAAAAACCTGTGCATCTAAAGGGGTTGGAAACTGCGCTGCTTCCTCTCCATCAGGCTTCAAACGAAACGCATCCGATATCCGTCAAGTTCGCAATTTACTTAAGCGCTGCAGTTGGGCAGTTCACACCGTCCGCTGCCCCGATGGAAGAATTGCACATGCAACGGGATGGTTGTGGAATGCTGCTTTTCATAGGTCGGATAGGATGGTACACTTGCGCTGGGGCTAGTCATAGCAGGAGCAATCTGGCCAGTAAAAGGCAGCAGAGAAGCTGTCGCAAGCGTAAGAATTGAGATAAGCATGGAAGGGAATCCGTGTTGGGTTTTCTATTCCCTGTTACATGCGTTATGAAATCGAATCAGGACGTTACGTTTAATTTATTGAGATATTCCACTCGAATCCAATTACCATAGAGGTTTGCTTTTCCGTAGACGGTGATGAGCTGCTCGTCTTGTAGCTGACGCAGTTGTTGCTCAACGTCAGGAAACAGAGTCACCAAAGCTGGAGGCTCCGTATTTTTGCCGAGAAGATTGCCTCGTAAACGGTAGCTTTCCTCTGAATGACGCGAAAAATGACCTGTCATTTTCCATGCTTCTGGTGGAGCGGTAGCAGATTCTATTGAGCAGGCTGCGATTCCATTCGTTGGGTATTTTTCTGGATAGTTGAGAAAAAGTTCTTGCTGCGATCGCCACTCCTCATGCCCCAATGTGGGATGCAGGAGGGGAATCACTGCCGCCGGAGCGGTGGGCTCTGCCAGGAGAGCCCGCTGCAACAAAGATACAGGGAGATCGCGGGGCTGGCACTGTTGCTCAATACAAAGAGCGGCTGCCATACCAGCTGCCTGACCAATCCCTAACACTAGCGGTTGTAAACGGGTTGCCCCATTCGCCATGTGGGAAACCGAAATGTTTTTATCGCAGACTAATAACCCATTAAGTGTCAGCGGAACCAGGCTGCGGTAGGGAATGGCAAAGGGTGTCCCCGTCCAGCGACCACCCCAGCGCATTGATTTGGGGTGGAAGGGAATAGCATGGTTCGGGTAGTGGTGGTCATTGGGGTAGTTACCGACGGCGATCGCCTCAACGATTCCCTCAGGAGTCAGCGGCAGCGGGGCAACATTTCCTCCAGAAATCGGCAGAATATCTTGCTCCCGTACCGTCGTTAGCCCAACCAGTCGTCGGCTTTCCCGGAAGTAGGGATGGAGAGCAAAGGCACCACCGCCAGGAGTTCCAGGGATTTGTGGAAATGTATCGGATGCCAGGCCATAGCGATCGCCCAAATTTTGCTGAATGAAGCGAGCAAATTGCTGGCTGTACTGCTGAGCATCCTGAAAAAATTCTTGCCGAGCAGAGGCAGAGGTGACGAGACGATCGCAACCCTCGCCGTAGTCATTGCCTTTCTGGGGCCAGTTGATCATGAAGCGATCGCCTGGCAAACGGCCATAATTCAAAAATGTCTCAGCCCCATATCCATCCCAGGCTCCCTGAAAATCATCCATGACGTCTCCCGGTAAACCAGGGAGAATGTCAGGAGCTCCATGGGAGCCAAAATCCCGTAAAACCACAACCCATGTAGGAGCTTGCACCGGATAGCGAACCATCCAATCTTCTAGCACTGGAGGAGCACTGGGCTCACCCAACTCTGACTGCAACTCCCAGCCCCAGCGGTAAGGTATCTCTGCCAGGGCAAGCAGATCCCCTAACTCGGTGCCATCCAAAATGATGTCGGCTTCAATGAAGTAGTCTTCAAAACGAACAGCGGAAAGGCGATCGCCCGTCCGCTGTACGTCAAGAGGCACCTGCCCCTGAATCCAATGTAAGTTGGGCAGTGCTACTACCCAATTGGCAAAGATTGCGGCTCCAAGACGCGGCTCATAGGTAAAGAAGCTAACCCAGCCATTGTCTAAACCACCTGGCTGTCGCCGTTCTAATTCCTGGACAAAGGTTCCCCAAATGCCGGTCTGCAAAGCTTGTAGCTCATTGCCATCCGGAGCACTCACCCCTGCTGATGTCAGCATCCCCCCTAGCCAGGAAAACTCACTGACTAGAATTGTTTGTGCGCCTCGGCGGGCGGCTTGGAGAGCAGCTGCTGTACCCCCCGTGCCGCCGCCGACAACCAGTACCTCTGTCTTGAGCCGTTCCATGGAAAGACGTTATTCTTCGTCTTCCAGCATATCCTCGTCGTCGCCATCATCAGCGCTTGCCCCGACTGACATGGCCGAAACGACCGCGCCCATCGCCAGCTTCTCACGCACCTTGTTGGCAACTTCTTCTGCCACTTCAGGTTTCTCTTTCATGTACTTGATGGCGTTATCACGACCCTGGCTGATGTTTTCGCCGTTATAGCTATACCAGGCACCTTTACGCACCAGTACGCCCGTCTCTTCAGCCAGGTCTACGATACAACCGAGGGTGGAAATACCTTCCCCAAAGATCACATCAAACTCGGCAATCCGGAAGGGAGGAGCCACTTTGTTCTTGGCAACTTTGACCTTTGCCCGAATTCCGAACTCTTCGTTGCCCTTTTTGAGGGTTTGAATCCGGCGGATATCCAGACGAACGGAGGCGTAGAACTTGAGGGCATTACCACCCGTTGTGGTTTCAGGGTTACCGTAGGTCACCCCAATTTTTAGACGGAGCTGGTTCAGGAAGATAACGCTACAGCCAGTCTTACCGATGTTGCCGGTAATTTTCCGAAGGGCCTGGCTCATCAGACGGGCCTGCAGACCCACGTGAGAGTCGCCCATTTCCCCTTCGATTTCAGCGCGGGGAACCAGTGCAGCGACGGAGTCTACAACCACAATGTCTACTGCGGTCGATCGCACCAGTTGATCCACAATCTCCAGCGCGGCTTCCCCTGTATCAGGTTGGGAAACGAGAAGATTGGCGATATCAACTCCCAGAGCTGCAGCGTAGGCGGGGTCGAGGGCATGCTCTGCGTCTACGAAAGCAGCAATACCACCAGTCTTTTGGACTTCGGCGATCGCATGCAATGCCAGGGTTGTCTTACCCGAACTCTCTGGGCCATAAATCTCAATTACTCGCCCCTTCGGCAACCCACCGCCCAGGGCAAGATCTAACGTAAGAGCACCCGTAGGCACAGTTTCCACCTTCATTCGGGTGGCATCGCCCAGGCGCATGATAGTGCCTTTGCCAAAATTACGCTCAATCTGGTTCATGACCATATTGAGCGCCTTTTCCTTTTCCGAAGTTGCGTCAGTCGCTTTTGCCATGGGTGCCTCAAAACAGGACTAGTGCGGTGAGATGCGGACAGGGTGCAGCCAAAATTAAGGGAAGTCTGGAGGGCAATCAGGCAAGCCTGCTGCTGTGTTTTATCACTCTATAGAAATCCCACCAGAATACAAGGTAACTTTTTCGGACGTTGCTGGCTCTCTCTGAAGATATTGGCGGTTGCCCAACTGTTTGACTAGCTTACAGAACTCCATTATAAAATACAACTGTACTATTCGACCAACTTCAGATCATTCTTCTTGAGTTCTCGCAGAATTTTAGATTTTACGCCCGGTTTCTGGCCTTGAAGATGAAGTAGATTTGGTATCTCGGAAGATGGGGAAGCCAGCAATACTAAAATTCTGATTGGTACATCTTTAGGTTTTATTCACACTCCTCCCTTTAATGTTTCAGGATTCTTCTGATCTGCTCACCGTGGATTCTGTGCTGTCGGTCGCTGGGCTGACGGCCTATCTGCAAATGCTTCTAGAAGAAGATCCGCACTTGCAGCAGGTGTGGGTTACGGGTGAGGTGTCGAGCACGAATGCTCATCGGAGCGGACTTTTCTTTACCCTGCAAGATCCGGACAGCGGCGCATCTATCAATTGTGTCGTTTGGAAAAGTGGGCTCGATCGCCTGGTTTGCCGACCTGAGCCAGGAACCAGCCTGGTTGTGTTAGGACGAATTGCCCTTTATCCTCAGCGGGGCTCGTATCAACTCACCGTATGGCAGGCACTCCCAGCTGGGGAGGGGTTGCGAGCACTGCGCTATCGGCAATTGCGCAGTCGGCTGGAGGCAGAAGGATTATTTGATGTGGAGCGGAAGCGATCGCTTCCCCCACACCCCCATACGTTAGCTGTTGTCACGTCGCCTCAGGCGGCTGCCTGGGGTGATATTCAACGTACACTAAACCATCGTTATCCCGGTTTGACCGTACTGCTGTCTCCTGCCATTGTGCAGGGAGAGCAAGCTCCAGCGTCGATTGTGCGAGCCATTCAGCGAGTCGAGCAGGACGGGCGAGCCCAGGTGCTTATCTTGTCGCGCGGCGGGGGTGCCGTTGAGGATCTGGCCTGCTTTAATGACGAGCGAGTGGTACGTGCGGTGGCAGAATGTTCTATTCCAGTCGTGGCAGGAATTGGGCACCAGCGGGATGAATCGCTGGCCGATCTGGCAGCTGACGTGTGCGCCCATACTCCTACAGCCGCCGCAGAGTTGACCGTTCCCCGTTGGATTGATGTGTATGAAGCCCATCAGGAAAGAATTGTGGCGCTGCAACAAGCGACAGAGCAATATTTTGACTATCAGGCTGACCGGTTGGATGGGTTGCGCGATCGCCTGGAACGGCTACGTCTGGATCATCGGCTGCATCAGCAACAACAGACGCTAGCGTGGTTACGCCAGCGTCTGCTCCATAGCACTCGCCATCTGTTGCATCAGGAAGTACAACGTTGTCAGCTGTTGCGGCAAACTTTGCAAACCCTTGATCCTGCAGCCGTTTTGCAGCGCGGGTATGCGGTGGTGCGCCAGGAGAATAGAGCGATCGTGCGATCGGTTCAAGATGTGGCAGTGGATGAAGTTTTGGAGATTCAACTGGGGGATGGTACGGTTCGGGTTCAGGCGATCGAAAAGTTGCCAGGCTCTGTTTGATGGGGATGAAAGCTTGAATGTGATGATGGTTTGCGGATAGGTTTTGCCGGAAGAGTTTAGTATCGGGGGATGGGATTAGACGGGGCTGGAGGAGCGCTCGGCTCAGTGTTGAACCCCAAGAGGTCTGTGGTTTTGCGCTCAATTGCAATGTTGATTCGGATGGAAAGAACTTATGGCAAGGCGTTCTAAATCTTCAGAAACAGCAACCGATCTGAATTGGCGATATGAGGCATCTATCAGTGAGGTAGAGCGAATTATTCAGGCGATCGAAGGTGGCGATCTGGATTTGGCCGAGGTGTTTGAGCAATTTGCCACAGCAGTCCAGCACTTGAACCAATGCGAAACCTTTTTGGGCCAACAGCAGCAGCAAATGGCGGTACTGATTGAGACGTTGCAGGACGGAGCGGAGGATTTCTGAGGTGATTCACACCTAAATCCAAAGTTCGTCGCCGCTTCTGAGTGACAAACTTTGAGTTCGGGTGGGATGGACATTTCCCCAGGTCTGGCGTCAGAATAAGGGCTGCCCTTCGCAGCACAACGGGAGTTCTACTGTGCCCTCCGAAGTTGTTGAAATCCTCTCGGCTGATGAAGTTCGCCGTACTGTGACCCGATTGGCGTCGCAAATTATTGAACGGGCTGGGGATAACCTATCCCAGGTCACTTTGATGGGGATTTTTACCCGGGGCGTTCCCCTGGCAGAAGTGCTGGCGCGACAGATTGAAGCGTTGGAAGGGGTGAGCCTTCCCGTAGGGCATCTGGATATTACCTTTTACCGGGATGACCTGGATCAGATTGATGTACGAACGCCAGAGAAGACGGAGATTTTATTCGATTTGTCTGGCAAAACTGTCGTGCTGGTCGACGATGTGATCTACAAAGGGCGTACCATTCGGGCTGCGCTGAATGCTGTGAATGACTACGGGCGACCCGCAACCATCTGGCTGGCAGTGTTGGTGGATCGAGGGCATCGGGAAGTGCCCATTCACCCAGATTTTGTCGGCAAGAAGCTGCCGACGGCCCGGGACGAAATCGTCAAAGTGTTTTTGCAAGAGACTGATGGGCGGGACGGGGTTGAATTGCTAACGCGCTCCTGATTTGCTCGCCTTCGATTAATCATTCGTTGTTGAGGAAGGGTTATAGAGCGCTTCCTCTAAATTAATGGAGACTGTCATGAATCCTTCGGACGCGGATGTTCCGCTACCTCAAGCGATCGCCCAATCGTCTGCTGTCGATACTCTCCTCAATGCATTCACGCATTTTGGCGTGGAATTAGGCCTGGAGCGGATTGAACGCTTACTGACCGCCCTTGGAAATCCTCAACGTCGGGTTCCAGTGATCCATGTAGCGGGAAGCAATGGAAAAGGCTCCGTATGCGCATATCTATCAGCTGTGTTGACCCATGCAGGCTATCGGGTAGGCCGTTATACGTCACCGCATCTGGTGGATTGGACAGAGCGCATTTGCTTAAACGAGCGGGCGATCGCTCCCGAAACCCTGACCACTCTTTTAGAACAGGTGATCGCGGCAATTGATCCAGCCCATTCTTCCCCAACCCAATTCGAGATCATTACGGCTGCGGCCTGGCTCTACTTCGCCCAAGAGCAGGTGGATGTAGCGGTGATGGAAGTGGGCCTGGGAGGGCGTCTGGATGCAACTAACGTGTGCGATCGCCCCCTGGTCAGCGTTATCACCTCCCTCAGCCGAGAACACTGGCAACGCCTGGGGCCAACCCTGGCAGATATTACCCGTGAAAAGGCCGGCATCCTGAAGGCAGGCTGCCCGGCAGTTATTGCCCCTCAACCCGAGGAGGCGATGGCGGTGTTAAGGTCGCGCTCAGCAGAGTTGGCCTGTTCAGTCACGTGGGTGGAGCCTTCTATCGCGATCGGTGAAGGATGGGCACTTTGGAACGGTGCCGGGGATGCTAGCCCGGAGGGATTACCAGGGTTAAAGTATCAAGTGCCGCTGGGAGGTGGGCACCAATTGATCAATTCGGCGGTGGCGATCGCCGCTCTCCGGCTCCTACAGAAACAGGGCTGGGCATTGGATGACCTGCACATTTTAGAAGGGCTGGCGAAAACTCGCTGGCCCGGACGGATGCAGTGGATACAGTGGAGCGCTGATGGTTCCTTGAAGAATCAGCGTCCGTTGCTCATAGATGGTGCGCATAATCCGGCAGGAGCCGAGATGTTGCGGCGGTATGTGGATGGAGCGGCCCTTTCGCGCCCCCTATCCTGGGTCATGGGGATGATTGCCAACAAGGATCATGGGGATGTGTTTCGGGCATTGTTGCGGGAAAACGATTCTTGTTCTGAAACGATGGGCGATCGCCTACATCTTGTTCCCGTTCCCGATCACATTACGGCTGATGTTGGGGAACTGACGGCGCTGGCTAAACAAATTTGCCCAGACGTAGACTGCACCGCCCATCCGGATGTATTTTCGGGTCTGGAAGCTGCCTATGCTAACAACCCAGATGGGACGGTTATCTTGTGTGGCTCGTTGTACTTGATTGGGGATTTTTTCAAGCGCGCAGGTATTCATTAGACGTCCTACGTAAACCGTTGCGTGGCTTCGCCACGCAACGGTTTACGCCCTGAAAAATCGATTCATGCCGGAAGCCTTGTCAAAACAGGCCCTAGGGAGGCGGTGCCCATTGCCCCTGGTTGACTAACCGCACATCGGTGCCCGTCAGGTTGGTATGGAATGTCCAGAGAGGCTCCCCCCAATCCGTACTATTCGTCTGGGGTCCTAAAAACTGCACCGCCCAGCCGGGGCGAATATCTGTGCCACAACTAATGGCATCCTCTGCCGTATTCAAGCAGCGGTCGAATAACCGTGCATCAACCCAATGCAAGTGAAGGGAGGAAGCAGACACCCCAGTTTGCTGAGCAGCCGCAGCGAGAATGCGTTGTTGCACCGCTTCCGGAATGCTTTGCTGCCCATCGGGTTGCACTGCCCAGCTTTGCGGGTCGGTTCCCTGAAGGATGTAGTAAACCAGGCGAAATGGATTTTGCGCTGTACCCCCTGCCACTACCATGCGCCAACCTGAACGGGTTATGTTTGGGCAAATCCCTCGAAACGGCCGGGTTGGACCAGAACCTCCCTGGCATTCATTCCAGGTGACAGGTTCAATAGAGTCAACCCCAAAGTCTAATTCTCCAGTAGTTTCGGAATTAGAGTCAGAGACAAGTTCTGTTGTCGTCAGCCGTTCCCAGGCATCTCGCACAACTGCATTGGCAAGGGGAACGGGCAAAGTACCCAGGGCGGCGCGATCGCCCTCACCAAAATAGGCAAACGCATCCTCAACATCAATCGGTTGGCCCAGGGTGGAAATGGGAATAATCCGTTCGCCCCTATTTCCAGCTACCAACACCCGCCAGGCCAAAGCTAGAGGCGGAGAGGGACAAAATCCTTCATCAGGGCATGCGGTAGCAGGGAGTAAGGAGACTTCCTGCACAGCGGAGACTTGCACTTGGGACAGTGGAATTTGGAGCGCTGTAGCGAGTTGCGATCGCTCCGAATCCGTCAAACTAGCCGCCGCATTCATCACTGCCCACCGTTGCCGATCGGCGTAGTAAACCCGTGTGATGCGTTGTTGAATACTGGGAAATTCTCCACTGACCTCAACCCGCCATCCCTCATGCGACTGCGGTTCACAGGGGCCATAGGAGAAGCGCCCCTGGGGTAAGTCGGGCAGGCAATCCTTCCAGGCCACGCGTGCAGAACGGACGATGCGAATATTGGCGAGACGGTTCTGATAATCACGCTGAAAGCTCCGTCGAACCGAGTTCGCAACAGGGCGGGGAAGCGATCGTCGTCGGGGGCGTGTCGTTGTAGTCCCCTCTACCTCCTGAGGCGGCTCCACCGGTTGTTGCGCTTGAGTAGAAATGTTTTCATAGAGCTGTTCTAGCTGCTGCACGAGAGGATTAGAAACATCAATTTGCGTGTTACAACCCCGCAATTCCTCAACAAGCCCATGGACATGTAGAGTATAAATGGCCTCTCGTCCATCCACAGCCACCTGGCAAAGCGGATAAACAGCCCCATTTACGGGTGTTCCGGCGTTGCGAATCGCCCTTATATCGGACTGAGCTATGCGTTCCCGCAGAGATTCTAGTTCGGCTTCGGTCAGATGGCCCGTCACGGGAGTCGTCTGGTGGGTGGTGTAGCGGTAGGTGCCATCCACAAAAATTACGACCTCTGAGAAGCAGCCCGGTTGGATGCATCGCCCCCCTTCCCGACGAATAGAGACCAGCGTTGCGGGAGCATCGCTGCTGGCCAAGGCAGGAGAGGGCGTAATCGACAGACCCAGGAAAGACTCGATCAGGTGGGCACTCTTAGTAGAGGCGATCGGCTGTACCGTTCCAATGGAAATTGCCACCCATATCCCTAATACTCCATAAATCAGTCGTCGAAGCCGCATGGCCGTGCATCCTTCTAGAAAATAGCGAACCTACTGCTAAGGTACTCACTGACGATAGATCAGCGATAGGAGTTTCATTTTTTGCAACCCCTTTAACCCCCTTAGTTCTATGCAATTGAAAAGTAGATTTTTCATGCTTGAACAGCATGAAAAATCTACTTTTTCTACCCCTTATCAAATAGCTTCCAATATGGATTATGAGAGACATTTGCATCTGCCATAATCCCCACAAGCTACCTGATACTATCAGGACATTATTGAATTTAGTTCAAGGGCCCATGTCAGCAGCAATTATCATTATGAGCTTCAAATCAAACAGGACTTACGCAAGCCCGCTATCTGTAGTGCATTTGTGTTGTGAGTGGGGTGCTTCGCACCCCACTCACAACACAAATGCGTAAGTCCTATCAAAATGAGAAGCTAATCAAGATAGTTAATGTAAAAGAGGGTTTGAAATGTTTATTATGGTCTTTCAAGAGATAAGTATTTCAAACACCTCTTTAAGTTGTTTGGGCTTTTTTGCGAACTTTTGAGGCCGTTGATTGTGACGACTGAATTGGCTGTTGAATAGGCAGGGAAACGACAAATCGAGTTCCTTCCCCAATAACAGAATGGCACTCAATCCTACCGTGGTGTTTGGTCTCGATGATGTCTTTGGTAATCGAAAGCCCTAATCCGGTGCCGACCCCTACAGGCTTAGATGTATAGAAGGCATCAAAGATCCGAGATAGCCGCTCAGTGGGTATACCACAGCCATTGTCAGATATCGTTACCTGTATCTCCTCCAGGCTGGAACGGGTTAAATGAATACGAACCGTTGGTGCCCAGGCAGACAGCGCGGTGCCTCCTCTTTCCGTCTCAACGGGCTGTTTTTCCTCCAGAGCATCTAGAGCGTTCACCATGAGGTTCATAAAGACCTGGTACAGGAGCCCGCTATAACCCTGCACCAGAGGCACCTCGTCATATTGGCGCTCAATTGTAATTCCCCGCTTGATACGATTGTTCAGGATTAGCAGTGTACTATCCAGACACTCGGGCAAATTTACTGGATGGGTTCCTTCCTCATCCATCCGGGAAAAGTTTTTGAGGCTCAAGACGATCTGTCGAGTGCGATCGGCCCCAATTTGCATGGAAGTGAGGAGTTTGGGTAAATCCTGAGACAAGAATTCCAAATCAATAGCCTCGGCCAATTCCACCACCTTAGGATCCGGATTAGGAACTGTAGCTTCATAGGTCTTCACCAGCTTCATCAAATCGTTGATGTACTCACTGGCATGAATCAAATTCCCATACATAAAATTGACCGGGTTGTTAATTTCATGGGCAACCCCGGCCAGCATACGGCCCAAACTGGACATCTTCTCGGCTTGCAACAACTGCTCCTGCTGAAGACGTCGCTGCTCTTCGGCAGCAGCCTTTTGATCTTTCAGTAAGTCTTTGACCCGCTGAATTAATTTATTCAGAGAATGCGCTAAAACACCCACTTCGTCCGTAGCGGTAACGGGTGCTCGCAAATCAAAGTCAGCGTCTTCAGTAACCCGACGGGCCACGTTAGTTACGGCACGGAGAGGACTGGCGATCGCCCGGCTCGTATAGGTGGCAAAAAAGATTGCCAGTAACCCCGACAATGCCATGCTGACAAACAAAATTTGCTGCCGCAGTTGCTCAGCCCGTAATACATCCTCCTCAGCCTGTTGTTCCAGACGCTGGGTAATCGTGACCAACTCATTCAATTGAGACGAGAACTCATCTAAACGTTGCGCCGATGAGCTTTGGGTGAAAGCGTCTAGTTCTGCCTCAATCGTTGCCGACGTGGCCTCGGAGGAGGGAGAGAACCGTTGGTTCATCAACTCATTGAGGTGATTCAGGTAGTCAGATGCGATGGGAAGCTTTGTAATCAAATACTCAGCGACTTCCGCTCCCCGCCCCCAAAACTCTGGATTTTTTTGGATATCCTCCATGGTTTTGCGAAAATCTGCCAGAAGAATTTCGGCCCGATCCAGCCGCATATTCGCCATGGAATATTGAAAGGGGAGTTCTTGAGGATCCTGCACCAATCGCATGAGCCGCTGCTCATTGGTACGAACCTCTAGCAAAGCAATTTGGAGATCGTCGATGAGTTTTTCTGCTTGATGAAAGGTCTCTCGGTGTTCAGTGGCTCGATGCTGAATTTGATTTCCGACAATAGAACCAAGGACGGTTCCTAACGTAGCAATGCCCAGGGCGATCGCATAGCCAATCCCAATTTTGGTTCCGATATTGAGGCGACTAATGAGGGGACGAGATTGGGCGATCGCTGTTTTGAGAGAGCTAATACTGGTTGCAGGCTCTCCAGCCTTTGGAGTCGATGGGTTAGACATAATCGCAGGACGTCAGGAAGAAAGTGTGGATAAACCCAACAACAACCCAGAATTTAGTGAGGTTATAGCTTTATAAATTGCTACAACCCATAACATACCCAGGCAACAACCGAAAGTATCGATAACTCTTTACACCCCAATCACTTCATTTTCAGCGATCTTTCACGTTCTTGCCGTAGGAGTAGGCGCCCAAGTGCTCTGTCACTTCTTGAAGGATAAGCAGCCCACGACTTCACGCACAAAAACACTTAGTTTTGTCGGGCCCTGTGGCAAAGTCATGTAGCACGACGAGATGGCTCAGACTCCGTGTATTGAACAACCTGTACTTCTTTTTGTGAGAGTGATAGCTTAGCCGCCACTCTCACAAAAAGAAGTACAGGTTAGTTTATGGATGCCCTTTCAAACTCCAGCGATCGCAGCAGCTCAGATCTGATGTGACTGTTGATCCCCTCAGTCTGGTAAACTTTTAGACTGAACCGATGTCTGTGGAATGACGCAAAATCAGCCGTTTTGGGAGGGTATCTCAGGTGGAAGCAACACTGGGTTTAGAAATCATTGAAGTCGTTGAGCAGGCTGCGATTGCCTCAGCCCGTTGGATGGGTAAGGGCGACAAAAACACCGCAGACCAGGTCGCCGTGGAAGCCATGCGGAAGCGCATGAACCAGATTCACATGCGGGGTCGCATCGTAATCGGGGAAGGGGAGCGCGATGAAGCCCCCATGCTCTACATCGGTGAAGAAGTGGGTATTTGCACCCGCGAAGATGCTAAAGATTACTGCAACCCCGATGAGTTACTGGAAATCGACATCGCCGTAGACCCTTGCGAAGGCACCAACCTTTGCGCTTACGGTCAACCCGGTTCGATGGCCGTACTGGCAATTTCTGAGAAGGGTGGTTTGTTCAACGCTCCCGACTTTTACATGAACAAGCTGGCAGCTCCCCCTGCCGCTAAGGGTAAAGTCGACATTCGCAAGAGCGCCACTGAAAACCTGAAGATTTTGTCCGAGTGCCTAGACCGCTCCATTGATGAGCTAGTTGTAGTGGTAATGAAGCGCGATCGCCATGACGAGCTGATCAAAGAAATTCGGGAAGCGGGTGCTCGTGTTCGTCTGATCACCGACGGTGACGTATCTGCGGCCATCTCCTGCGGCTTCGCTGGTACCAACATCCATGCTCTGATGGGTATCGGTGCGGCTCCCGAGGGCGTCATTTCTGCAGCAGCTATGCGCTGTCTCGGTGGCCACTTCCAGGGTCAATTGGTGAGCGACCCAGCTGTTGTGAAAACTAAGGAATGGGCGAACAAAACCAAAGAAGAAAACGTCGCCCGTCTGAAGGAAATGAACATCACCGATCCTGACAAGGTTTACGAGTGCGAAGAACTCGCCTCCGGCCAAACGGTGCTGTTTGCGGCTTGCGGTATCACCTCTGGCACCCTGATGGAAGGAGTTCGCTTCTTCCACGGTGGCTCTCGGACCCAGAGCCTGGTTATTTCCAGCCAGTCTAAGACCGCTCGGTTCGTTGACACCATTCACCTGAATGAAGCTCCCAAGTACATTCAGCTGAAGTAAACGTTCCTGAGATGTGTGCGGCACTTTTCGCCGCGCATCCTTCAAAGAGGGAGTGGGGCCTATGCATCCCACTCCCTCTTTCTATAGCAATGTGCAAGTGCGTTAAGTGCAGAAACGGTGGTGTAGGGCACTTCGTGCCCTACACCACCGTACTTAATCAACGTGCACAGCGCTATATAGCTGAGCGTATGATTCATACAGCAATCGCTTGCCCTTGCTTTAAAGCATCAGCCCGATGCTTTAATAGTGTGGTCTTCGGCAGTGGCCCACGCAGATGATCCCAGGGGAGAACTTGATCAAGTACCCAGGACTCGTGGACATAGTACTCAAGGGGCGGTAATTGCCCTCGCATTTCCTTGAACGCTCGGCGATAACTGCCCAGGGTATCCCCGTAGTGGCGCACCTTCTCCAGAAGAGGTGCTAGACGGCGATCGCCCCGCGAAATCAAAGCCTGGATCACGGACCAGTTGTAACTCTCCGGTCGAAAATCAACTCCGATGGGGCGCAGATGCTTTTGCAGATACTTCAGCCGTTTCTCGGCCTCTGGATTCACCCCAAACCATTGAAATGGAGTGTGGGCTTTGGGCACGAAAGTACTACATCCCAATGAGAGACGTAGACCTGGTGCCGCTTTTTTGAGATCCTGCATCATCTGCACAGTAGCCTCCATGTCCTCTGGCGTTTCATCGGGAATTCCAGCCATACCATAGAGCTTCATAGCACTTAGCCCGCCAGCCTTTGCCTGTACCGCTGCCTCAATGACCTCCGCTGTGGTGAGCTTTTTATTGATCACTCGACGGAGGCGATCGCTCCCACTCTCGACAGCGATCGTGATGGAACGGGTATCATGCTTCACCAGAGTACGAGCCAGCTTTTCCGTCACCGTGTTGGTTCGCACAGAGGCAATGCTAAGGCGAACATCGTCATATTTCGGTTGATCTAAATAATTCAACAGGGTTTCAAATTCAGGGTGTTGCGTCACCGAAGCCCCAAGCAATCCTAAGCGACGAGTCACCGTCAAACCTTTTTCAATCGCTGGAATGAGAGATTGCTCAAGACTGGCTGTGCGAAAAGGAAGGGTCAGGTAACTGGCTAAACAAAAGCGGCACATCTCTGGGCAACTGCGCACCACTTCCACCATGAAAATGTTTTCCCAGGCCGCATGTTCTGTCACCACGGTAGAAGCCGACAGCACATTCCCCCGATAGGTTTGCTTCTCGACTTGAGTGGGGATGCTGGCATCAATAGGCTCGATGATGGCGATCGCCCCGTCCGGCACATCGTAGCTCACGTGATACAAGCTCGGTACATAAATTCCAGGCACTTGAGCCAGATGCCGCAGTTTTTCTATCCGGGATGCCCCCCGAACCGCCTGGTAGGCCGTTATCAATTCTGGCAGCAGTAACTCGCCATCTCCCAGCAACACAATGTCAAAGAAATCAGCGAAGGGCTCGGGGTTGGCCGTTAGTACGGGTCCACCGCCGAAAATAAGGGGATGAGAATCCTGGCGATCGCTCGCACGTAATGGAATTTCAAAGCGCTCCAGCAGGCCCAGAATATTGACATAGTCAAGCTCCCACGACACTGAAAAACCAAAAAGCTCAGGATGAGCCGGTAATGGCTCTGATTGGTCAGTGAACAATCGGCTAACATTCAGAGCCGGATGGCTGGCCAGAGTTGCCCAAACCACCTGATATCCCAGGCTAGTGATGCCGACACTGTACTCATTTGGGAACGCAAAAATAACCGGAATTGCGTTCGCAGCCGGGATGACAGGTTGAAATAACAATCGTTCAGCAGAAAACACAGAACTCACAAAAGTACCAGCAGGGGATGGAGATTCTTCTTCAGGCTACCACTGCGACTTGATTGTTGGGTTCTGCCCCTCTTGTGCACGAAGGGAGTGTACGTATAATTGCGGGAGAAAACTGGGCTATCTACAGCTCTTCTTCTCAAGATTGGAAACTTGATTTTTGAGCAGCATTCTTCCGTACATTTTCCCTCAATTATCCCTATTAAATTAAGAGATTCCGTGAAATTCGGTAGGCATCCAAAACTGCTATGGGTTAGACCCCTCATTATTTTATCCGCATAAGGAGTATTGTAGAGATAGGTTGCTACTTCACCTAGATCGGGATTAAAGAGGACAGGTTAACAGGTATATGCCTTGCTGTATAGAGGTTTGAGACCGAGAAAGGGTGAACAATATTAGCCCTAAATTACCGTGGATGCGATGAGCTCCTCAGTGGGTTACCAGCAACCGGGTAATGGCTACATCAGCACAAACGAAAGCAATTCAAGGTATGGCCTGAAGACATTACGAGATTTCTCGGATGATCTTCTCTGTACTTTATGAATTTACAAAAGACGATTTCAGAACATATACCGTATGAATTCACTGAATCTTTATGTAAACCTAAAGGAGTTAAAAAAGCTCGTTACCGTTATTCCATACTTCATCCCTTGGGTTTGACCTGAATCACCATTCTCTGAACTATTGGAAGGGAGGGTAGTCCAACAAAGGTGGATCACAAATTATTTCTAAGAAAATACTTTCAAAGTTTGGTACTGATTGTCCCTAGTTTCCCCGCTCAAAGCAGCGTTGGTTCATTTATCCTCTACTGATGTGAAATTTTAGAGTTCGTAGTAAATACTATCGGACAGCTATTACTAAACAGCTCATTTGAAGTAGGTACGATGCTGGGTGGTCGAAGCCAGCCCAGACGGAAAGGTTCCATCCATATCTCAGAAACCGCACAACCGTTATTCAACTCTTCATCTCAGCTATGGGGAGTGAGGTGAATCAATGAAAGAAGCCCACGAACTAAACCACGGAACCTTTGTTCCTGCACTCGAGCGGATGCGGGAGCCCTACGTGGAAACGCAGCAGCAAACCTCCACCGTTGCAGAGCCAGCCCTGGATGAGTTGCTCGAAAAGGCAATTGAGCAATACCAAATTCGTGATCTGGAGTCCTCTCTCTATAACTTTCAGCAGGTGCTGAGAGGATATCGGCAGCACCACGACCTGCAAGGGGAAGGCATGGCGTTAAGCGGTATGGGGCTGACGTTCTATGCCATGGGTCAGTATGCCGAAGCGATCGCCCACTCCTATCAAGCTTTAGCGATCGCCCGCCAGGTGATGGATCGGCGCACGGAGCGCCAAGCACTGGGCAACCTGGGCAATGCTTATCGCCACCTGAACGACTATCCCAAAGCCATTGAATATAAAGTTCAGAGCCTCAACGTCGCACGCGAAATTTGTGACCTGCGGGGTGAAATGGCCGCTTTGAATAACCTGGGTATGGCTTACAAGGCCATGGGAGACCATGCGGCTGCCATTCAATATTACGAGCAGAGTTTGCGGTTAGCTCAGGGATTAAAAGACGTCCAGGTTGAAAGCCAGATTTGGCGTAACCTGGGCAATGCCTACCACTCGCAAGCTAACTACAACAAAACCATTGAGTGCTATGAAGAATTGATGAAGCTAGCCCAGAGCATTAGCGATCGCCAGATGGAGGGCCAGGTACTCAAGAATCTGGCCAGCGCATGCTATAGCCTGGGCAACTACGAAAAAGCGGTGACCTACCACCGCAAGCGCATGGAAATTGCCCGCGCTCTCAATGACTATCGCAACGAAGAACAAGCCCTGGAAAGCCTGGGGGTGATTTACGATTCGATGGGTAACTATACCCTGGCGCTGGAATGCTACGAACAACGCCTGGCTGTAGCCCGCTTGATGGATGATGACCGATTGGAGGAGCAGGCGATCGCCAGCCTCAAATCACTTTGCTATCTCATCGGCGACTACGCCCGTGCCAGCCGTTATTAAATGCAAGCCCACCACAAATGCGTACAGTGCTTTTCAAGCGCTTAAAATTTGGTTGTTTTTGTGAGAGCCGCGCGGAGTGCGGCTCTCACAAAAACAACCGTGGTTGATTCAAGCACAAAGCGCTGTAAGTCCTGTAGCTTGGATGCCGTATTGGGCGTCGTGTGCCTCGCCTGCACCCAATACCCAAGCATCAGAGTCAGAGATCGTAGGTTTGCATCAGTGTTTGGTACACAAGCCTAAGCAACAAGGGCTTCTGGCTCTAACCAGCGACTTAAAAAGCCGTCTAACCATCGCTCTACCTCAGCACCGTAAAGGGTATGGGCTTGGAATTGAGCATCCCGAGACTGGGCTTCAGGACGCTGTAAATGGTCAGGTGGAGCCGCTGTTGTCCAACGATCGATCAGAGTTTGGGTGATTTCTGGGTGAAATTGAAGCCCAACGGCCATATCACCATAGCGAAATGCCTGGTTGGGGAAATCCTGATTACCCAGAGCCAGTAGGGTAGCCCCTCGGGGCAAATCAAACCCTTCGCGATGCCATTGAAAGACATGGCGTAGATTACCCAAATCACTCTGGCCTGCTGGGGTTGGAGCGATCGTGTTGTAACCGATTTCCATACGCCCTTCTGGGTGGGGTGCCACTTCAGCCCCCAACACTCGAGCAAGCAGTTGAGCACCCAGGCATATTCCTAAATAGGGTTTGCCTGCTTCAAGTAGGGTGGCGATCCAATCTAATTCTGTGCGAATGAAGGGTAGAGCCGTGTCATCGTTGGCACTCATGGGGCCACCAAACACGATCGCCGCGTCATAAGGATCAAAAGACGTAGGTAAATCATGGCCAATTGCCGGGCATCGCACGTCCAGATGGTACCCAGCCCGGTGGAGCAACTCGCCGACCAGGCCAGGACTGGAGGTTTCTTGATGTACCACCACTAAAACGCACCGAGCACAAGAGGAGTTTTGAGGGATTCCACCTAGCTTTGGGGAGGGAATATAGGGACTAGCCATCAGCAATTTATCGGAGGAGATCAGACAGGCCTGTGAACTATTTTAGGGTTACCGAGTACAGGCAAGTTGTACCGTTCGTGACGGTTAGTCTAGCGTATGAACGGGCCTGCCGCAGATATCACTCACAATCAGGGTTCTACGCAATGACGACGATGTCAGAACAGTTGACTTACACGTTGGTACAAAATTGCCTTAAGGAAGCAGTCTACGCAAGCCTGCGACGAGATCAGCAGCAACGCAGCCAGTATTTAAGCCTGGTAGCGGCTCGTCTACGGGAATTGCGCCAGGAGCATCGGATGGTCTTCCTGGGAAATCAGAGCAATGATCAGCGATCGCGCTATTTTGCCACTCGCGAACTCGCCCCCCTCTTTCAAAGCATCTCCCAGTACGCTCGCATCTCGCACCAGGTTCACTAATATCTGAGCCGGAGCGTAGAGAAGTGTCGCTACAATTCACGCTCCAAAAAATCGATTCATACAGGAAGTCTACTGATTCCTAAAGAGGGGTGGGAGCTGTATACCTACCCATCTCTCCAGGGAAACAGAAAACCTTTAATTTGTTTTTCAGAAGACACCAATCTCAAGATAGTCGCGGCAACCTGATTATTTAAGGATAATAGCCTCACCCTAGGTTAGCAGGCTGTTTCATCCCTCTTTAAAGTTCCTCATAATAGGTTGCTTTTGACTATGGAGTATACCTTTGACTTTGTGGGAATTACCCCAGTCCTCTCCTTTTTTAACCATCAACTCAATACCAGTACCCCTAAGAAGCGGCAAGGTGCAGCTTATTTAGCAAGCGATCGCTGTACCCTGGATGCCTTTCTAGAATCCATCGAAACCGTTCCACAAGAGCGGGGATGGAATTTGGATCGCGTGGTAGATAGCGTTATTGCTTTCTGGCTCCGCAATGGTGAGCAAGTACAACACTGGAAACGTCGCTTAGAAGATGCAGGTTCCGAAAACCTTCTGGTAGCAAGAGTTGCTGACTTCAGTGCCCTTAAAGCCGAGTTTGAGTCTCTGCTGGGCGAAAGTTGAAGCCCGGTAGGCAACAGGCAGAATTCTCCTAGCTGCTCCTTCTGCATCATGTCTAGCTTTTGCCACCCTGTATACAGTGGCAAAAGCGGGTTGCGGACTCTTACCAGCCCTCAGTGTTAAAAATCAACCTATGTTTAGAGGTGAGGATGCCAAGCACTCGCATCTCTAAACGTAGGCCGACTATCTAGTAAGCTGCGGCCTAAGTTCGCGACCTATGTTTTTGTGTGGGGTGCTTCGCACCTCACACAAAAACATAAGTGATGGATTTCCGCCTCAGCGTACTAGTGGGCCATTTGGCATGAACCTTACTATTGGCGAGCATTGTCCGCAACGCGTATAGGGTGAGCATTGTGCCCGCTCAGTTTCCCGGTAGGCAAGATGCGCACCCCATACGACTCAACCAAATTTGGTATTAGAGCACTTTTGCCACTGTCCCAGCGATTGCTTCCGTGAAGAGATGCCGAAGTGTACAATCAGGCTTTATTTGTAGGGATGTGGCCTGTGAAAGCGCTGCATCCGATTTCTTTTGGGGAGTGGGTTCAATGGGTACGAGCATAGTTACGGGGGCCGCTGGTTTCATTGGATCGCATCTGGTCGAAGCCCTGTTGGAGCAAGGGGAGCGAGTGATCGGGATTGACCATTTCAACGATTACTACGACCCTGCTCTGAAGCGAAAAAATATTATGGCAGCGGAAGCCCATCCTGACTTTCAACTCATCGAAGCCAGCATGGAACTCCTGAATTGGTCTGTTTTGCTGGAGGACGTTGATGTTGTCTACCACCAGGCCGCTCAAGCGGGAGTACGAGCCAGTTGGGGCGAAGGCTTCCGACTTTACACCGAGCGCAATGTGAATGCGACTCAAATTCTCCTGGAAGCAGCAAAAGAGGCTCCAAACCTGAAGCGCATTGTGTTTGCATCGTCGTCCTCTGTATACGGTGATGCTGAAACCCTTCCCACTCGTGAAGATCTGTGCCCTCGCCCGGTTTCTCCCTACGGCATTACGAAACTAGCCGCCGAGCATCTCTGCCGTCTATATGCCCATAACTTTGGGGTACCGGTGGTGTCCCTCCGCTACTTCACGGTCTATGGCCCTCGCCAACGCTCCGACATGGCTTTTCATCTGTTTATGAAAGCCATTCTCGAAAACCGTCCTATTCGGATTTATGGCGATGGTCAGCAAACACGGGACTATACCTTTGTCAAAGATGCGATCGCCGCTAATCTAGCCGCAGCCAGTTCTCCTGATGTTGCAGGAGAAGTTTTCAACATTGGGGGTGGCAGCCGAGTTGCTTTGATGGATGTCATTGACACCCTGGAGCAAATTACCGGTATTCCAATTCAGCGGGAGCATATTGAGCAGGCTCGGGGGGACGCGCGCCACACCGCCGCCGATACGTCAAAAGCAGCCCGCATGTTAGAATACAAGCCCCAAGTAACACTGGCAGAAGGGCTGGCCCAGGAATGGCAATGGATTCAAGCGTTGTATCGGTAAAGCTCACGTTGTAGTGAAGTAACGCTATCAATCCAAAGGCACCCCTTTATAGCGCTTTGCGCGTTACTTCAGTACGGTGGTGTAGGTCGCTAAGCGACCTACACCACCGTACTGAAGTAACGCAGTTGCACACTGCTCTATACAAGTCTGGTTCAAGAAGTATCCTATGCAGTAGTGCGCTGCACTACTGCATAGGATACTTCTTGAACCAGAGATCGTATTTGTCAGGCAAAGCCGAGAGTATTGAGCTTGGTTCGATGCTCTCGGTTGGTTAGGTGGGCGAACAATAAAGTTGGGATTGTGCCTCACCAAGCTATCGGTTTGATACCCAGTTTGTCGCAGGGTGAACATTCCATATAATCCTTTCCAACCGAGTGAGGTACGAGAGATGGATGTAGAACTTCGCCCACATCCATCTCTCGTACCTCACTCGGTCGGGAAATACTATAGATGTTCTTATAGGAACTAATTAGCTGTCAGATTTCTATCTTCAAATGCTGATATAGAAAAGTGTCTTAGAGGTGGTTTAGTTCTTAACTGGTTGTTAACCCCAGTTTTTAGAGACGCTACTGTTAGAGCTTTGCACCTAAATTTTTTGTTAAAAACGCTATATGGCTCATGCCTATATTGAACCCCTATAGAAATTGATAAATAACCTGAATTATTTTTAGGTAAATTGGCGCGATGTTTATTAACAGAATACTGCCATTTTTTAATGGATCAGCTATGATGTCAGCGAATGAAAAGTTCGGTTTGCGTTAAAGCAGTATAACCATATACATTTCTGCCAGTTCATTCCGAGCTGTTTCTTGTATCGAGGTTTGGAGAGCGCCGTGACTATTTACGTTGGAAACCTGTCTTTTCAGGCAACTGAGGAGGACCTGCGCGAAGTTTTCTCTGAATATGGAGAAGTCGTTCGAGTCAGCCTTCCGACCGATCGCGAGACGGGAAAAAAGCGTGGCTTTGCCTTCGTTGAAATGAAGGAAGATGCTAACGAAGATCAAGCGATCGAAGAATTAGATGGTGCTCAGTGGCTAGGGCGTGAAATTAAGGTCAATAAGGCTAAGCCACGTGAATTGAACAATCGTCCTGTGCGAAAGGTTGAAAACCTCTCGTAGAATTTAGGGCGATCGCCAACCTCCCATAAATGCCATCGTCAAAATCGACGATGGTCGCTGTACAGCGCCATTGTCCTCCGGCGGAGCGTTGTGCAAAGGGTAGGCTGCGCGATAATCTGAGCAGGTCCTGGTGTGGATAGCTGATTTCCGCATCCCATCCAGTTATTGGACTGGAACGGGATCTTAAGTGGCTCCAGGTTACCTGTTCGTGTTTATTCCATGCCATGTCGCGTTCACGGCTGCTGCAAATTATTGTAGGTTTACTCGTCATGCTGGGGCTTCTGCTCTGGCTGATTAGTACTCTGGCAAGCCTTCATGCGGGTCTGGCAGGGCTTTCACCTGTCCTGGCGGATCTGGCACTATGGGTTATTCTGGGCCTGATTGCCATTTTGCTGGCAGCTCTCGGCTATTATGCGTACCTGTTTTTTCGGCCCCAACGCCCTCGGGAACGGCCTCAAGTGCCTGAGGTAAAAGCCGAGGCAGCGGCAGAAAACCTGCGGGCTGTGCGGCAGCAAGTCGATCAAATTCAAGACGAAGTAGCCCGTCAGGCTTTTGAGGAGCGCAGTCGCGAAATTGAAGCCTACTTGGCTCGTGGGGAAATTCGGGTCGTGGTATTTGGCACGGGTTCCGCAGGTAAAACCTCCCTGGTCAATGCCATTTTGGGGCAGATGGTCGGGCAGGTCGGTGCGGCCATGGGAACAACTACTCAACCCCAAACCTACAAATTTCGCTTGCCTCACGTGGAACGCGAAATTTGGCTGACCGATACACCTGGCATCCTGGAAGCAGGAGTGGCAGGTACCGGGCGAGAGGTACAGGCTCGGGAGATGGCTTCCAACGCAGATCTGCTGTTGTTTGTGATCGATAACGACCTGCGGAAGTCGGAGTACGATCCCCTACGATCGCTCGCCGTTATGGGAAAACGCTCCATCCTGGTATTTAACAAAACAGACCTGTTTACGACCGAGGAACTGGAGGCCATTCGGCTGCACTTGCAACAACGGGTGCAGGGATTCATTGCTCCGGTGGACGTCATTGCTGTGGCTGCCAACCCGCCAGAGGTGCGGTTGGAGAGCGGCGATCGCTTCCAATCCGCTCCCGAAATTCTCCCCCTCTTGCGCCGCATGGCCGCCATCCTGCGGGACGAAGGGGAAGATTTGATTGCCGACAACATCTTGCTACAGTCACAGCGGCTAGGTGAAGAGGCGCGACAAATTTTGGACGCCCAGCGGCGGCGACAGGCTGAAGCCATTGTCGATCGCTACCAATGGATTGGAGCTGGGGTAGTTTCGGTGATGCCCCTGCCCATGGTGGATTTACTCGCCGCCGCCGCAGTCAATGCCCAGATGGTCGTGGAAATTGGCGAGGTGTACGGCTGCCAGATGAATTTGGAGCGCGGCAAAGAACTGGCCGTCTCACTGGCTCGCACGCTGGTAAGCCTGGGAGTTGTTCGAGGGGCGATGGAATTGCTATCCCTTGCCCTTCAGACAAATGTAGCGACATTCCTCGTAGGCCGTGCCATTCAAGGGGCCACGGCCGCCTACTTGATTCGCATTGCAGGCAAGAGCTTTATTGAATATTTCCGGCGGGATCAGGACTGGGGCGATGGCGGGATGAGCGAGGTGGTCGAACAGCAGTTTCAGCTAAACCGCCGAGATGAGTTTATTAAACTGTTTGTTCAGGAAGCGATCGCTCACGTCGTTACTCCCATTCGCGATCGTCTGGACAATAAGCAATAGGGGCAAAGCATAAATCTTACCCGTATCAAAACTCCTCACACCTATTTCACCTGAGCCGGGTTCAGTTTTTTGGAGGGGCGCAAAGCACGCCCCTCCAAAAAATTGAATGAGGTTATTGCTGTTAGGACTTACGCCAGTCCATATTTAACGCATTCTTGTTATGTGTGGTGTGCAAAGCACACCACACATAACAAGAATGCGTCAGCCCTGTCTGCAATAAGTCCTCTAACGCAGCAACTCTCGGCTTTAAAGCCCGAAAACCGCTCGCGTTAGGCGAGCGGTTTTCGGGCCGGATTCCAAAATGAGAGTTACTAGCTCTAACGCAGACTGGTGGAAGAACCGGAAGAACTACGGCTCAAGACAAAGTCCTCCTCTAGCCGCAAATCCAGGTCCGTGTCGGGTTCGATGACGTAAACATCGACCTCTTCGTTACGCCGAATCAGAACTTCTCCTAAGACCCCAACACCAGCTCCTGCCAGCACCTCTAAAAAATCGATGCTGCCAAAAATTTCGGACAATACAGCCGCAGCCGCAGCCCCAATAGCGGCACCGCGCAAAATATCGGGGTTGGTGCGACGGTCAATAGTTTGAGTTTCGGTAATGGCATCGGAGTACGCGACCAGGGGAATGGCGCGATCGGTGCCATCAGGCACCACCTCTGAGGCCACAAAGTATGTGCCTTCGTCCTCGTTGTCCTCATCCACTGGGCGCAATTCCCCACGGATAATACTGCCTTCGCGCAGTACGACAGTCCCCCGAGAAGAGCGCAGATCCTCTGCCAGCGTTAGCTCTAACTCTACCGTTTCTCCAGGCGCCACAATGACACGCTCAGCAGCATCATAGCGAACCGGGATCTCAGTCCCCGCAGGCAATCCAACCTGGCGACTGGGATTTTGAAATAGCTGAGCAACTTGATACGATTCGCGGGCCGCAGCGGGTAGACTGGCCACCAGGGGCAGTGAAGCGGAAGCGGAAACCCCAAGGGCCATAAACAGAGCAGCGGTCGGCTGCCAGATGCGTGTCGTCTGCATAATCCTGCTCTCAATGCATAGATCAGGAGACGTGGGGCGATCGCATAGGTTCCCCGGCGATCGCCCCTTTGGCTCTGAGAGCAGTTAGTTACAGCCCAGGTGCGGGTTGGGTAGTGTCAGAAGATGCCGTCCGAGACTGGAGTTCTTCGACCAGCCCTTGAGGAATCAGCACTCGGTTGATTGCGTGGATCACTCCATTGCTAGCGGGAACATCCGCCGTTACGACGCTGGCATCATTCACAATCACCTGATTGGGTTCAACCCGAACCGCCAGGCCACCATTCAACGTTTCAACCCCACCGGTTGTCAGCTCATCCGAGGTGACTGCCCCGGGCACAACGTGATAGGACAGAACTTGCGTGAGCAAATCCTGGTTTTCGGGTAACAACAATGCATTCAGAATATTGGGAGGCAATGCAGCAAAGGCTTCATCGGTAGGAGCAAACACAGTAAAAGGCCCGCTGCCTTCTAACGACTCTGCTAAACCTGCGGCTTGAATCGCAGAAACCAGGGTTTTAAACGAACCATTGGTACCTGCAACCTCGATCAGGTTACCCGGCTCCTGCGACACAGGGGGAGTTTGGGCTCCGGGGGTTTGCTCAGATGCAGGCTGTTGAACAGTGCCGGGTTGAACCCCACTTGGAGTTTGGCCACTACTGGGCTGCTGAACAGTACCCGGCTGTTGAACGGTACCCGGCTGCTGAACAGTACCCGGCTGAATCACACTCGGAGTTTGGCCAGTACTGGGTTGCTGAATGGCACCCGGTTGTTGAACAGTGCCAAGTTGATCAACACTTGGCTGCTGGACAGTATTGGGCTGATCAACGGTACCCCGTTGCTGAACGGTGCTGGGTTGATCAACGCTTGGCTGCTGAATTACATCAGGCTGCTGTACAGTACCCGGTTGGGTTGTAGTGGGTTGCTGTATAGTACCCGGCTGCTCGATTGCACTTGGTTGTTCGACAGTACCAGGTGCTTGAATGGGCATGGAATCCTGAGTAATGGGAGTAGATTCCGTAGATTGGGCAGACGAGGGAGCGGGAGTTGCAACGGCCGAGACTGTTGCCAGACCGAAACCACATAAACCCGCTAGAGCAAGCTGTTTGAGGGTTAAACGTTGGTGGGCCATAGTACCTCCGTAATTCTGTAAAGGTTCGTAATGCACCTGTAAAGGTTCGTGAAGTACATCACGCCCTTATGGTAAGCAGAATTACTTTTTTGTGAAGAGGATAAACCTGAATATCCCCTTAGCGGAGGAGTTTCGCCTCTGCCTCTGGAGCGAAAAAATTCTCGGCCTTGAGAATTTGGGCCAGGCAAATGTCTGTTTCTAGAAGACAAGCATGACCGCTGTGAGGTAGGACAACTTTGTGGGCATTCGGCAGGCGATCGATCAGACGATTCGCTTCATCAACAGAGGGGAGGAGGCGATCGCGAGCCGCTGCAATAACCAGGGTCCGTTGCCGTAATCGGTGCAGAGGCAACGCATCCAAATCAAAATCGGTCACGAGCGAGAGCCGCCAGGCAGCACTGGCTTGAGTGACCGAGTGCATAGCATCATAAAGTGCCTGACGATTTTCTGGAGATACCCGGTCAATGGAAATTAACCAGGGCACCAAACCATAACCTGACAGGTTAAACAAGGGGGGCGGAATTAAGCGAGCCAGATCCGAGCCATAACGCATCCAAAACTGGCGGCTAAAGGATGATGCTGGATTGACCAAAATCAAATAGTCAAAACTATCCGGCACATAGCGCGCCAATTTGAGAGCCAGACACCCGCCAAAAGACTCACCACACAGGTAAACCGGACGGCCAGGATTGGCTTCCTTCTCCTGCTTGATAAGTCGGGCCGTTTGCAGGGCCAGCCCTTCCCAACTCGACACATCATCGGGCGGAATGGATAGACACCGAACATCAAAATCTGCTTGTAGTCCCAACTGGTTCCGGTAGAGCTTCCCAGTCCCATCCATCCCAGGTAAAAAAACAAACAGTGGGACGTCCGAACGAGGAGGTGTCAGTTGCAGAAATCGAGAGGAAGTCAGCGCAGTCATTCAGGATACGGAGAAATGGGTTAGCGGAAGTAACGGCTCTTGCGTAATAGGTCGGCTATTTCATCGTTACATGCCCGGGTCAGTTCTTTAGCAAGACGCCCAGCCTGTTTACCGTTGTATTGCTGATGTTGTTCTTCAGAAATCCAAATGGGATTGCCAATGAAAACCTGTACTTTTTGGTACAGCACGAGGGGATGCCAACCTGGCTGCTGAAACATCGGTTCCGATGGGTCAAACCATTGGAAGAGTTGCAATGGGGCCATCGGATTCTGGCTTTCCTGGGAGGGGGAGATCGCAATGGGTAGCACCGCCAGATCCGACACTTCAGCCCGCAGGGCCAGGTGGGCAAACCCCCGATGAAATTCGTTGAAGGAATCTCGCGGAGGAACCTGAATCATGGGTTTAGCTCCTTCAGGAAAGATACCCACGGCTTGTTGCGATCGCAACAGATCCTCGGCTCGTTGAAAGAAACTTTTCTGCTGCCCGGGCTCATCCAGGGGTACGCAGCCCAGCGCCGTTACAATCTCGCGCAAACCGGGTACCTGGCTCATGTAGTGATGACAGGCAAATCGCACAGGCCGCCCCAGTGCTTTCATAAGCAAAGGCGCATCCATAATGCTGCGATGATTGCTGACCACTAACACGCGCTTGGTGCGGGGCAACCGTTCCCGGTGATACACCGATACCTCAACGCCCGAGGCAGAGAGAATCCAGTTTGAACAGGAAAGCGGATCAATGGGAATGGATAGCAGGGGAGACAGCAACATAGAGGAATGACCACCAGTCATAACACGTCCAGAGCACCCCAAGAGGGATCGTTTTGATCAAACCACATTCAACCAGGGGTTATGGTGCATCCAAAGTATAAAAGGCTCCAAATAGCAAGGAAGATTTACAGAGCGTTAAATGTCCTACCTGGCATTAGTTTTAGGACTGACGCATTTTTATAGTGGGCGAAGCTCACCATAAAAATACGCCAGTCCTAACTTTGTTAGATGCCTGCACACCTAACATCAATGCTCTACACTTGCTCCGTTGCGGCAGCAATTTGGGCGACCTCGTCGGAAGATAGAGACCACCCTAGAGCCCCTGCATTCTGCTCAGCCTGGGCGATCGTTTTAGCTCCCGGAATGGGAATCACATTCCCTTGAGCAATGAGCCAGTTCAGAGAGACTTGGGCAGGGGTTTTGCCACGCTGATCAGCAATTTGCTTCAGGGTATCGATGAGCGGAGCCAACTTACGTAAACCATCCGGACTAAAGCGAGGATCAAGACGACGGGCACCCATCGGTGGAGTGTAGGTTTCG
This sequence comes from Leptolyngbya sp. PL-A3, assembly GCF_039962325.1. Lineage (NCBI taxonomy): Bacteria > Bacillati > Cyanobacteriota > Cyanophyceae > Leptolyngbyales > Leptolyngbyaceae > Leptolyngbya > Leptolyngbya sp. PL-A3. Next base: position 310,265 of record NZ_JAMPLB010000002.1, on the reverse strand, counting down.
GCTGTGTATTTGCCGGTGAGCAAACCCTGGGCCAGGGGGCTGTAAGCCAGAATGGTGATTTGGCGATCGCGCGCCGCCTGCATCACCCCATTGCGCTCAATCTGCCGCGCCAGCAGCGAGTATTGCATCTGATTGACGGCCAAAGGCACTCCTCGTTTCGCAAGCGCGTCATGCGCCCGTTGCATTTGTTCCGATGAATAATTGCTCACCCCGATGGATTGGATGCGCCCTTGCTTAACCTCATCCGCCAGAGCATCCATCAAGGTCTGTTGCCCCATAAAAAAGTCAAAGGGCCAGTGGACCTGATACAACGCCACGCTCGCCACCTGTAACCGCTTCAAACTAGCGGTCAGGGCGTCCGCCACAGCACCTCCCACAAACCGCCAAGGCAGCGGGAAATACTTGGTCGCAATTTGTACAGGTTGATCCGTTTCCTGCATGAATTGCCCCAGTAACCGCTCTGATTCACCCAGACCATAAATTTCGGCGGTATCGAAAAAAGTTACTCCAGCGGCGATCGCTCCCCGAAAAGCCTGCCTCAGGCTCTCGGTGTCGTAATCCTTGCCGTAACTCCAGAAAAACTTGTCACCCCAGGCCCAGGTTCCAATTCCCAGAGCCGGAACGGTGGGGCCACCCGTTAGCGTGATAGTCTGCACAGAGCTTCGTAATATTGCTTTACGTTTTTCAGTGTAGCGGGAAGAGCCGAGATAGGTATCTATCCATTTGTTCAGTCCGGATGGAGTGTGCAGGACAGACGCGATACGAACGAACTAAGCCTATGAAACTCATCAATAAATGAAGAGCCTTCGAGCAGCACGCGTAACGGCAACATAGAGTAACTGATTGCGCTCGCGGATATTCTGGTTGATCAATGCGTTGGGCACATCGACAAAGACATTTTGAAACGTAGAGCCCTGAGATTTGTGGATGGTCAGGCAGTAGGCATAATTTAAGTCCGCAAAAAGGCCTTTCAGGTCCCAAAATTCGCCCCAACGTTTTTCCTGAGCATAGAGGCCGAGAAGCCGCTGAAACTCGCCCAGGCTACTTTCATGGAGGGTATTGACGGTGCGGCGTTTACCTTCATCTGTCAGCACCTGGAGCACCCAGACCTGCCAGGGGCCATGCTGGGCAGTGGTGACCTCCAGCACTTCACATTCGCTAGAAGTTTGCAGAATGACGCTCTCACCCCACAAATAGGGGGTGTTGGCAACCAGACGTTCGCCCTCTACAAAGCGAGGGGTTCCTGCACCGTAGATCGCACGCCGAATTTGCTGATTGAGGTAATCAACGCGGCGGTTGGTGTAAGCCAGAGCACGAACATGATCCGGATCGGCTTTGCACGCATCGCTTTGAAAAGCACGGATCATCAACTTTTCCCAGGCGTAGCGTTGGCAAACGATGACACCCTCGGTGCGATCGCCATTCACATCCGTCTCAAACTGGGGCAAATCCCGTTGCAGCAGGTTATTACGGATAGATTCAGCCAGCAGGGCGATCGCACCTCCATACCGCACGACCTCCGTTAGATCAACCCGCTCATGAATCTCATTGAAGACCGGAGATTCGGGCTCCCCAATAGGAGGCAACTGGGCGATATCTCCGACAAAGAGTAATTGAGTTTTACTGAGAAGATCCATCACGGCCAGGTTTAGCAGTTGCCACAGTTCGGCGTTGATCATCGAGGCTTCGTCCACTACCACCAGTTGGTAGGACTCGATCAGGTTCTCGCTGTCTCGATCTGGCTGAAAGACCTGCTTGCCGGTAGTTTGGTCAATGTCAGGCCGCAAACCCAACAACTTGCAACAGGTCATGCAGTCGATGCTGAGTTCCCAAGACTCGGCCATGTTCTGCAACACTTTGGTCGCTTTGTTACTGAAGGCCGTGAAAACAATGCGGCGGCGATCGCCCTGCTTCCGCATCTTTTTGATGAGGGCTTGCAGCAGCGTAGTTTTGCCCGTCCCTGCATAACCCGTCAGCAAAAACAGCTTTTCTCGGCTCTGAACGAACCCCTCCATTGCCTTCAACGCCTTTTTCTGCTGCCGATTCAAGCGAATACCGGGCAGCACATCAGCCGTGGAACGAGTTGCAGAAACCTGGGTCTTAGAATCCACGGGATAGATCGAAGGGGTGAAAGAACGAGCCAATAGATCAGCACGAAAGCACTTAGAACATTTGTCCTACTTCGGCAGGGTACGTGTCAACTGGTCGGCTTCAATTTTTGGCCAGAGAACAGGCAAACTATGACGGCGATAGTGGCGGAGAATGCGGAATCCAGCGACACCTCCATCTGTGAGGAAAAAAGCGATCGCCGGAGCCACCACGGGAACCCAGCCACCATGGGTAAACAGCACAAACCCACCGCCAACAATCACCAGGAGCCAGAGGCCTGTATTACCCGCTAACAGCAAGGGGTTGCGAACAAACCAACCCAGCACGCCACCGACCACGGCCCAACCCACGATCCAGAGCCCCTCTGCCCAGTCCGGGAAATACCAGAATAGAGGCTGCTCCCCCAAAGCCGCACTGAGCAATTGGCTCGTCATCTGAGCGTGGACAACCACCCCGGCCATCTGGTGTTCTTCCTGCTCCCCCGCGCTGTAGGGCGTGTAGAACAAATCTTTAGCACTAGGGGCGGTAGTACCGATGAGTACAATCTTGCCCTGTACCCAATCGGGTTGAACTTTGCCATCCAAGACATCCGTCAGCCTCACCATACGAGCCGGGCTGCCAGCCTGACGATAGCGCAGCAAAATTTGATAACCGCGATCGTCTAAATTCTGATAACCCCCGGAGGTGGAGTTCAAGGGCGTTAACTGAGCTTGCCCCAGTTTAATTTGATAAGGATCTTCTGAGCTAAGCGGCTGTGGCTCAATGCCTTGGGCCGCTAGGTATTTCAGAGCCAATCGGGTAGCAAACGAAAAATAGTTTTGATCAGCCGTTGAGGCAAAAAGTAGGTTACGTCGAATGACCTTGTCAGCATCGATGGGAAAGTCGTTGAACCCGACCTGCTCAGGTGGAGTTTGAGGGGGCGGTGGAATTTGATCCGCTTCGGTATCGCCCAGTTTGGTAATAGCAATGACGTTATTCGCCTTCAGCTGTTTTAATAGCTCAGCCTGACCCGGTTCTTGAGGGAGATCCCGCAACAAATCTAACCCGATGACTTGGGGCTTTGAAGCCTGGAGCGTCTTAATGGTATTGGCTAGAGTCTGATCAGATGGCGTTGCCCGTTTCAGGGCCCGTAGATCTTCCTCGGTAATTTCGACAACCAATAGGCGTGGATCAGGCTCGGGCGTGGGTTGGAACCGGGTCATTTGATCAAATACGCCGACTTCTAACGGCTCCATCCAACCCAGTTGGCGCATACCCAGTAGCAGACCACTGACCGAAACGGCCGCGATCGCGATCGCCTTAGCCCCGGCCACAACCATCTGCCGCCAACTTTCAGGCGGCAATGGCATGGTGTAGTCGCGACCCCGCAAAGACTCTGGCAGCAGCAGATCTCGGGGCACTTCCGTCAGATTCGTAGGCAATTCAGCCAGTTTATCCAGCGCATTCAGAACATCATCCACATTGGGATAACGCTGGGTGTGGTCATAGCGCACCATGCGATCGAGGACAAACTCGAAACTAGGGCTGATGAGGGCCTTATCTTTCCATTGAATTTCTAATGTATCGGGGTCATCAGGCAGTTGGGATGGGGAAAGCCCAGTCACGGCCTGTACCGCTGTCATGCCCAGGGCGTAAATATCACTGGAGAACCGGGGCCGCCCCATCAACTGTTCGCTGGGAGTATAGCCCTGGGTACCAATACCCACGGTAAAGCTGGTCATCCCGCCCATACTGGTAGACAGTTGCGTGCCGATTTCCTTAACAGCACCAAAATCAATGAGGACAATTTTGCCGTCATGCTCCCGCCGAATCAGGTTGCCCGGTTTGATATCTCGGTGGATGACCTGGTGCTGATGGACGAATTGCAGAACCTCTAGCACGTCACGGAGGAGAGCGATCGCCCCATTTTCTGGCAGCCGGTGCTGTCGCGACAGCTCACTCGCTAGAGAGTGCCCTGCAATATATTCCTGCACCAGGTAAAACTCTTCATTCTCTTCGAAGAAATCATAGAGTTCGGGAATCTGATCATGTTTGCCCAGGCGCTTGAGGGTCTGAGCCTCTGTATGGAACAGCCGCCGGGCTACGTCCAGAAATTGATTATCGTGAAGGGCAGGTTGAAATTGTTTGACAACACAACGTCGGGATTCCTGAGTGTCTTCGGCCAAATAGGTCTGCCCGAAGCCTCCGGCCCCCAGAATAGTAATAATTTTGTAGCGCCCGGCCAGCAGAGTTCCCAGCATGGCTACTCAATCGTGCGTGCTGTAATGATTCTGACACACAACTTTAGACAGAGCTTTAGTTGTTTATAGAAGAAAATTTTCATGAAAGAAAACAGGTAGACGTACGGCTTCTTGTATCGATTCCCCGATGGTTTGTGTCGTCGTCTGCACCCTTGTTGCTGAAAGCAATGACGCTTTCATCCGAAGCGCCAACTACCATCCTAATTTTCAGCTATATAAACTTAAATTAAGGACGGAGGCTCCTTGGAGGAGTCTACCCGCTTTCGCATCAATTCTGCCTTCTTTTTGAGGGATTGGAAAAAGTCGCTTTCTGTAATTTCGGCCACCTGGCGATCGCGCTTGGCCTGGTCAATCTCAATGCGCAATTCCTGAAGCTTCTCCTGCAGCTCAGCCTCCCGCTTGCGAGCCGCTTCCATTTCTTGCTGGAGAAAAAGAGCACTTTCCAGTGCAGGAGCAGCTTGAAGGGCGATCGCCGTCAACAGTTTTAGCTCCTCTGCTCGATAGTTACCCAGCTCATCATTGTAAATACTGATCAGGCCAATCACTTTTTCTTGAGCCTGCATGGGCGCACAGAGCAGGGCACGGATACCCGTCTCTTTTGCCTCAAAGCGGGGATCAGCCAGTACATCATTCACAATTTCAGGCTTTTTAGAAGCAGCAACGTAACCCGTAATTCCTCGACCGGGTTTTAGCACAGGCTCCACAACGTCTGATTGACCCGAAACGGAGATCAGCTTCAGGGTCTGGGTTTTGGCATCTAGTAGGAACAGGGCTGCACTGCTACCCCGGATCAGACGATGCGCTTCTGCCAGAGCCAGCTTCACCACTTCGTCTACTTCACGGCAACTGGTGAGTTTCTCAGCAATGCTATAGAGCAGGTTGATTTCTCGGTACTTCTCCAGGGCTTCAGTGGCAAGCGATCGCCGCTCCACGGCTTGGATCGCCAAGGCCGTCAGCAGTTGAGCCACCTGCTTCGCAGCAGGAGACCCGCTGACCCACCCCAACACCTCATCCTGCACCTCAACGGGAAACCGCTCCCCCTCGGACTCTCGAGCTCCACTCAGCCAGTTACCCTCCTGGTCATAAATCCCGATCGGTGCATCAGCTAATTGCAATACCGGATTTAACAGAGCCGAGAGGTCCCTTTGAATCAGTCGCTTGAGCGTAATTTTTGCCATAGTGCTCAATTCTTATCAGGTGAGACCCAGTACGGCCTGAGACTTCTCCAAAATTTCATCAGGGTCAAAGGGCTTGGTCATATAGACATTGGCTCCTACGACATCACCTTTCTGACGGTCAATTTCCTGCCCTTTCGCCGTCAGCATGACAATGTAAATATTTTGAAGCTCTGCATCATTTTTGACAGCTTTGCACACATCGTATCCATTCATTTTGGGCATCATCACATCTAAAAAGACCAGTTCGGGCCGTTCTTCTTGAATAATGGCCAGAGCTTCTTCTCCATTGGATGCCGTTAATAATTCGATACCTTCATCTTCCAATTCCTCTAGAGTTTGCTCCAGGAGAAGGCGAATATGAGGTTCGTCATCAACAATCAAAATCTTTTGAGCCATAGAAATCCTTTACTCAGTAGCAGAAATCGAAACGGATGCGTCCTGTTGATCGGCCAGGAGAAAAAAGCAAACATCCTCCAAGCCTTCCTCAAAACGCAGGGTCTTAAATACCTCCTGGCGGTTGGCATAGCTGGCATTAGCTAACACCATGTCAGGTTTCATCGCCCGAGCTCGTTCTGTAAATTCGGGCAGACTGTAAGTTTCAGTGACATCGAAGCTGCGCGTTCGCATCAGGTCAGCTAGCCGCTTTACCGTTGCCGCATCGTCATCGATGATCAGTACCGTTTTGCGAGTTGCGGCCCGGGTTATTAACTGACCGACTGCATCTAGCACCGCTTCACTGTCGATTGGCTTGGTGAAGTAGCGATCCACCCCAATTCGAAAACCCTGTTCCTGGTCCTCCGCAATAGACACAATGATGATGGGGATATCCATCGTTTTGGTATCCCTCTTAATCAGGCTAGCCATGTCCAAGCCGTTCAGTTCCGGCATGAGTACATCTGTGATGATCAGATCAGGAGAGACTTGCTTGATCTGGGCGATCGCCTCCACTCCATTCGTAGCCTCCGTCACCAGATAGCCCTGGGCCTCCAACTCCTGCCGCAGCAGCCTACGGATATTGGCGTCATCATCCACCACCAGAACATGCTTCTGGTCTGGGGAAATGGGAGCAGGGGTCACGATACCAACGTGTTGGGTCACCCGCTTTAGCAAGGCATCCATATCCATCGGATGGGATGGCTCCTCGACGGAAACCGAAATCGGCAAGGTAAAGGAGAAGGTGCTACCGTGGCCCAATTCGCTTTCTACCCAGATGGTGCCCCCGTGGTGTTCCACAATTTGTTTACAAATGGGTAGCCCCAACCCGGTGCCCTTTGGCTTATCCGTCAGGGTATCGCCCACCTGCTTGAACTTCTCGAAGACCTTGGGGTGGTCATCCTCCGCAATGCCGATGCCGTTATCGACAATGCTGACGGTCACGAACTGCTGATCAGCACGGGTTCGGCAGATAACGGAACCCTCATCCGTAAACTTGACGGCGTTGGAGAGCAAGTTGATCACGACCTGGAGGAGGCGATCGCGATCGCCCTCCACCACTGGCAAATCAGGCTCCAGATCCTGCTCCAGGGTCAATTGCTTCTGCTCAAACAAAGAGGATGTCGCAGTCACGGCCCGAGCAATCAGCTCATTCACCTGCATCGGCTGCATGTTCCAATCCACCCGGCCCGCTTCCATTTTGGCGATATCAAGCAGGTCGTTAATTAGGTTGGTGAGCCGTTCCCCTTCGGACACGATGATGTCGATATTTTCGTTAACCTGGCGTACTGTGCGTTGCACCTTTTTATCATCAGTTTGCACCAGGGGTAAGACACTCTCCTGAAGCTTTTTCTTGATAACTTTGGCAAAGCCGAGTACCGAGGTCAACGGTGTACGCAACTCATGGGACACCGTGGAAATAAAGTCGGTCTTCATCTGATCGACTTCTTTTTCCTTTGTAATGTCCTGCAGCAGAATCACGGTGCCAATATAGTCTGCCCCAGCCTCATCGGTTGAAGGATCGCCATCGTCGGCTGCATCCTTCAAAATCGCCGTTGCAGATGCTTTCGCAACTCGCCCGTCTGCAAGAGGCACTTCCACCGTTAAAACATGATTGTGTTGACTATGAGATTTGGCAATGAGCTGAGTTAACGCTGGGCTCAAAACCTTCTCTGGGTTCTGAATTTGCATATCAGCCGCTTTCAAATCAAACATTTTGAGCAGGGCTGAGTTGTACTCGGTAATCTTCCCGTCTACGTCGGTTACTAACAAGCCATCGGCCATGTTGTTAATGACCGAGGCTAAATAAGCCAACGTGTCTTGCAGATCAGCCGTAGCAGCCGTGACGCGGGCTTCCAAGTTGCGATTGGCATCAGACAATTGCTCGTTGGAGTGCTTCAGGTATTCCGTCATCTTGTTGAACGCCTGAGACAGAATCCCAATTTCATCCCCTGTCAACACGGGAACACGAATATCCAGGTTACCATCGGCAATTTTGATGGCAGAATCGGCGATCGCCAACACCGGCTGCGTAATCCGCCGGGAGAGCAAGTAAACCCCGACCAGCAGCAAACCTGACAAGCTCAGCCCAATTTGTAGAATTTCACGAGCCAATCGACGGGCCGGGAGGAAGGCTTCCTGCTGCTCAATCTCAACGACGATCGCCAGATTCGCCTTTGCTAACCAGCGATAGACCCCCAACACTGGGGTGTTTTCATAGTTTTGCGTAATCCCGGCTAAGCCCTGAGCATTTTTGGTGTCAACAATGGTCTTCACCCCGGGGCTGTCAACGGTTTCGTTATCCTGGGCTGAAGCATTGGGAGACGGTGTCTGACTCGCATCTGTCTGCTCGTTCTGATCAACCTGTTTCTCACTGCGTGAAATAAAGACGTTATTGGTTCCTGACTTGCCCACTAGATAGGTTTCTGCCGTTCGCCCTAACCCGGTATTTTCCCGAATTAGCGTGTCAATAGCATCCAGATCCAAATCAATGGTGATGGCCCCCATAGGAACATTGTTCAAATCCCGCAGGTTTGTCCCAAAGGTAATGGCCGATTCTCCAGACTTCAAATAGAAGTTCGGAACCGTCAGAGCAGCACTTTCCCGAGTGAAATATGTAGTGGGTTCGCCCAGGGGCCGATAGCGCCCCACAATGGATTGATCCTGGGATGTCGTAAAAATTACGAAGCCACCGTTGGAGGTGATCACCACATTCCGCAGGCTAGGTTTAATGCTTCTCAGGTTTTTGAAATAGTCGTCCAGCTGTTGGTAGGCTTGCTTGTATCGCGGATCTGTCGGGGGCGTTGTCAACAGAACAGCAACGCGAGAACGTACCTCCGGAAGCTGGCTGATCAGCAGAGTATCTTTGCGCTGACTATCGATCCATTCGTTGAGCTGGAGTTCTTTCAGCGAAGCGGCCACCAACAAGCGATCGACAACGGTCTGTTGCAGAGAGTCGCGGGCACGGATATAGGTAGCGATCGCCACGACACTCATGGTGGCAATCGACAGCAACGAGAAGTACCCCACCAACTGAACCAGTAGACTCGCTTTCCAAAATTTCATCGGAACTCCGCAAAAATCTGTTTAGCTTGTTCAATCACATCGTCGATGGCTTGCTCGGCTGACATCCCGTTAATCACCTTCAAAACCGCGCTCGCAAGAACCTTTTGACTGAGCATCTGACTAAATGCTGGGGTGTAGACCTGGTACCCTGGTTCCACACCTTGCTTCAACAGTGCCAGCCCGGCCGCCAAGTGCGGGTCATTTTGTGCCCAGAACGGATCTTGCAGAAGTTGGGGCATCACCGGAAAGAAACGCCCCTTCTGATTGCTGAGCCAGGAATTCACCACTTCAGGGCGAGTCAGATACTCTAGAAACTTTGCAGCCGCTTCAGGATGGGCTGCTTCCTTGAAGGCAACGACTTGTTTAATCCCCACGGTGGAACGATGGGGGCTACCATCCGGATTGCGGGGCCATTTTGCCAGGGTGCGAACCTCGTTGAGATAGCGATCGTTCGATACCTTGTTGTACTGGTTCACACTTTGCTTCTGCGTCAGGGGTACCGACAGTGTCCCGTTGGCTGTCAAAACCGATCGCCCCTCCAAAAAATTGATGTTATTACCGGCATCTGTCCAGGTATTCGCATCAGAAGGCACATATTTGTCGCGGTATAAATCAACAAACTGTGTAAGAGCCTGCACAGCCCTACCCCTCTGCTCAGGTTCACCCAGGCGAAGCTTTCCAGTTTTGTCTACCATCTCAACCCCGTAGGCGTTGAGAAATTCAAGAAAGATTTGGTTCGTATCTTGCCCTTTATCAGACATGCATAGGGCCAGGGCAAAAATGTCCTGTTTGCCCTGCTTGCGCATCCGATCCTGCGCTTCCTTCCAGAAGTTCCAGAAGCCGTTCCAATCTGAGGGAATGTTCTCCTCTCGCAGGTTCACCGACTCAAGGAGGCTCTTCCAATAGTGGATATTGGTTGCTTGCTGAGCCAGGGGAATGGCGTAATAGTGGGGCTCGTTTGTAACGTGGTTGGGATAAAAACTCGCCTCCAGGGCGGCCTCTGTGTAGTTGGCTTTGATGGGTTCAATAATTTTCGAGACATCTGCCAGTTGATCTTCCCAAGCTTGCAGAGGAATCAGATCGGTGTCCCCTGCCACGATAAAGAGGACATCAGGCGGGTTCCCTGCATCGACTGCTTTGTTCGTTTCTTGAATAATGTCCCGCTGGGAAAAGAGAGTGAGATCGGCTTTCAGCCCCGACTCCTTTTCCCAATCGGCCACCAGGGAAACAACAGCCGCATTCTCTTCGGGTAAGAAGCCCTGCGTCCAAACGATACGGATGTCAGTAGCCGTGTCTTCGACAGCAGCCTTATCCGCATTGACGGAATAGGCGATCGGTTCCAGGGAGGTCGAAGCCGAGCAGGTCACCAGCCCCAGCGAAAGGCATAGTAATGCGAGAAACCTGACATGCTGCCGTTTAACCCACTTCAACCATTGCATAACGAGTACCTGCACAAAAATGAGAAGCGATTTCAGAGCCTACGCCGCCGTGTCTGGTAGAGCGCTGCCCAAGGGCTCTGGCTAGCGCAGAGATATCTCCTAGGTCACCGAGCCGAATAGCCATATCCACAGGGGTAGAAGCAGCAGTAAAACAAAAAAGCCGCACACGACATTCGTCACAGCCAGTTCTCGATCGAGGCCGTAGTTTTCTGCAAAGACAACAGTTGCGAACGCAGGGGGCATTCCCATTTGAAGCACCAGGGCCAGCCGCTGGTCAAAGTTGATACCAAAAAACATCAGTCCAGTACCGACAACCAGCGGAATGAGGATCATCTTAATTCCTAAACAGGGAACCGCCTGTTTAATCTTGTTGAGAGATTTAAGCTGGCTGATTTGCATGCCAATCAGCACGAGAGCCAGGTTCACCGAGGTCCAGGCCATGCCTCGAAGCCCATCCTGAACCATGTGAGGCAATATCAGCAGCTTCCATTCCGCCAGCAACCGTAAAAGTAAGCCGGCTCCCATCCCCCACAAAGCCGGATTCTTCAAAACTTTTTGTAACAGTTCTACTTTTTTCAATCGATGAGCCGTTCCATATTTGGCCGCGATCGCCACTCCCAACACGTACGTCCCAAAAAATGAGCCCAACAGGTCATAGAACAGTGCCCAGGCAAAATACTTTTCGCCCACTAGATTTAGCACCACCGGGAAGCCCATATAGCCCGTGTTGCCAATCATCATGGCCAGGAAAAAACTCCCCTGAACGGGAGAGGACCATTGGCTAACCAAAGGCTGATCAGTCGTCTGCTCGCCCCCCAAACCTATCGCCAGGGATTTCAATCGCTCGTCCCCCAGCCCCAGTTCAATCCAGAGCCAGGCGAACATTGCCCCCGAGAGCATGGCAACCCATGCCGTTGCAGGCCCTACCAGGATCAAACCGCTCAAATCTGTGCGGTACAAGAATGAAATCACACTGATGGGAATCCCCACCCGCAGTAGGAGCTGCCCCAACCGTACCGGCACCCGCTTTGGCAAAAGTCGACCCAAAACCCAGCCCACCAGAATCCAGCCAATCAGAGGGGCATAAAGTTTACTCAGGGTCTGAACAAGGTCTGGCATAGACGGGGTTACAGGGCGAGGTTACGAATGGTTGAACTGGAGGTCGGATCTTGAAGGAGCGACTTCAGAGGTTGCATACAGCAAGCGACTGTTGGAACCGAGCAGTGAAGTGAAGACCTATGAGTTGAGGAGAATTACAGGACTAGCGGTTCTAACTCCTGAAGACTCTGAACACAGGCATCAGGGGTGGCGATCGCAGCGTGCACTGCGGCTCGGCTAAGATCAGAAATCCAAACACTGGCAACCCGGGCACGATTGGCCATCAAAACATCAGAGCTAAGACTATCGCCCACCACCAAACAGTCCTCAGGCTTGACCTGTAACCGCTGGGCGATCAGCTCAAACATGATGGTGTTAGGCTTGCCGACCTCAAAATCTGCCGTTCGCTCAGAGCTAGCCTCGATCGCCCCAACCATGGCTCCGCACCCTGGCATTGGCACTCCATTACGCCCTGGATAAGACGCATCTCGATTGCAAATGATGAAGGGAATGGAGCGCTTGAGAGCAATGAGTGCTTGGGCGATAACCGAGTAGTGAAAGTTGGGATCCAGTCCTACTAATAGTGCCCCGCAGGTATCTGGTTGAGAACAAGCCAAACCTTGATTGAGCAGTTCTTGCCGTAGAGCATCCGTCCCCACAACAAACACCCCTTTACCCGAATCAAGATGGTGTTCTCGGATAAAAATTGCAGCCGCCTGACCTGCGGTAATTAAATCACTTTCGTGACAGGAAACTCCCAATCTACATAATTTTTCGACAACCTTTGAGGCCGCAGAAGCCGAATTATTTGTTAAGAAAGCTATCTTTTTACCAGCCCTTCGAAAGTGGGCGATCGCTTCAGGAGCTCCGGCGATCACATCCTCGCCCCTATACACCACCCCATCCAAATCTAAAACCAGGCAGGGTAAAGAACGAAAATCCATAAGACAGACAATATGTAGACAGTTGTTCGACTCGAAGAACAGGAGCTAATCATTAGCGGGTATTACATCAAACGCTTTTCTAGCATTTGAATTCTAAATAAATCTTCCTGAGCCATGATGTTGTAGTAATTTGCTTTATTTTTAAGCCAGAGCAACTCAAACGCTACAGCTTTCTGAATGGCTACTTCAGCATTCTCGATAGCTTCAGGTTTAAAAACGACTTTTCGGGTTTCAAATTTGTCAATTAAATTTTCCTGGTGCAAAGCTTTAATAAAAGAACGGCTTTGAGTCGATATTGCACCACCTAAAGCTGTTTTCAATCCTTGCTTCTTAATTGCCCGGAATGTTTTCTGGCAAACTTCTAAAATTTCATCCCCATCGGCATAGGCACGGGAATAGCCCATAGAACCCGTGAAATCAACCCGTCCAAAAGTCACTCCAGAAAGCAGGTGAAGATTAGGCAAACTTAGAAATTCATCAAGATTTTGGTAGGCTGTAATCGTTTCCAGATTGAACGCGAACTCCATATCCTCCAACACATCAGGAGGAACAAAACTCTCAATGACTCCAAGGAATTTAGAAAGGGCATAGCTACTCTCAACCATGGGTGCCACAATGCCTTTCACCCCAACAGTCAGCCCATGATGAATATCGGTAATAGCCTCCACTCCACCAATTTTAAGGATAATGGGCAAACCTGCTGTAGCAGTTACATCCCGAAGGCGTAGCAATTCCTCTAATCGAGTTCCTTCTGCTTCAAATTCAGCTTTGATTTCGAAAACCCCAAAGTACTCTTTTAATTCTTGCAAACTACTAACAATTTGCCTTTCTAACTTATTCATAAATTGAACTTTGCCCTCTAAGGGCAGTTACGACAATTTTCAGAAGAAGTAACCACGCCATCATGGAATACCAAACCCCAAGGAAACTCCAAACTCAAATATTCATTCTTGAAGGTATCTTTGAAGGTTTGATGAAAATGAAATGTCTTGAGTTATAAAGGAACGAATTATCTGAATAAAATCTCTTGTGTGTTTGTCACGTTTAATACACTCTCAAAGAGATTACTATTTACTCAAATTTAATTACGAACTCTGGCTATCTGTCAAACCCTTGAATGAGTTATAGGTCTTTAAGAAATTGTTGGAAAAGTTGACTTTTTAAAAGTAAGACTCATCAAAAATCAATTTTTCAAACACTTCATAGCCATTTTTCCAGAAAATTCTTTACAGGGACGTTAGGTAAATCAATAAAGTGATCGTTTAGGGTGTTTTTTTGAGAAAATGCTGGCACAGGGTTTCAAATAAACTCACAAGTTCCGAGCATTTTTGAGGACGTTTTAGTCAAACTTAATGGCAGCTTAAAGCTTTTATGATCGACGGTAAAACTGGTCTTTTAGGTGTTATTGGCTATCCGGTCAAACACTCCTTGTCACCTACGATGCACAATGCGGCGATCGCTCACTTAAATGTCAACTACGTCTACCTCCCCCTGCCTGTGCATCCTGATGCGCTGGAGGCAGCGATCGCCGGTTTTAAGGCAATCGGGCTTGAGGGCTTTAACGTTACCATTCCCCACAAGCAGGCGATTCTCCCATACCTGATGGATGTCTCTGACCTGGCGCGGGCCGTCGGTGCCGTCAACACGGTCTATCGCACCGACCAGGGATGGATGGGAACCAACACCGATGTAGAAGGATTTTTAGCGCCTTTGCGATCGCAAGCATCAACCCTGGCTGGGAGCACAGCGCTGGTACTGGGAAATGGGGGTGCAGCGCGGGCTGTCGTCGCCGGATGCACTCAATTGGGTGTGGGAACCATCCAGGTGGTAGGACGCGATCCTCAGAAACTCGAACAGTTTCAGGCAAGTTGGGCTGACTCGCCCCTGGCTAAGGGTCTGGAGGTTCACCCCTGGGAGGATATGTCAAAACTGCTACCTCAAGCGCGGTTGATCGTGAATACCACTCCCATTGGCATGCACACCGATGCAACAGCATCCCCCCTGTCTTTGCAAGACTGGGAGCTGATGCCAGGGGGGGCGATCGCCTATGACCTAATTTATATTCCCCGCCCCACTCGCTTCTTGCAGGATGCTGCTGCCCATGGGCTAACCACCATTGATGGGACTGAAATGCTGGTTAATCAGGGAGCCGCCGCCCTCGAACTGTGGCTTGGGCAAGCTGCCCCTGTGGATGTCATGCGGCATGCTTTGTTGAGTGCCCTGGCATAGCATTAATTCTTGAAGTGGGCAGGTTAGCCTGTCCACTTCAAGAGTGTTTAGCTTCACATTTCGTTGGCTGCTCGTCAGCACATCTCTAATTTGCATTGGTAGAATGCGATCAGCTGTTTTCGAGGGTAGCAGGTCAACCGAGTTTGACAATCGAAACGATTCACGGCAATCCCCAAGGGCTCAAGCCCAGCCAAATCAAGCAAATTCAGAAGCTTTACCATCAGCGCTTACCGGGCGATCGCTTCACAACGGCAGAGTTTGCCCAACGGATAGCGGCCATCAGTAGCGACATTGAGCAACCCCTCTGCGTCTACATCAATCGACGTGGGCAGGTAATTCGGGTGGGAGTTGGAACCTTACGCCAAACTCAGATTCCCCCTCTAGAATTGCCACGCTACGGGGCCGAGCGACTTTCTGGCATTCGCTGTATTGCCACCCAGATGGATACAGAGGCTCCCAGCAGTGGAACTCTGACCGCCATGGCCCTACAACGGCTGGATGCCTTAGTCTCTCTCGTCGTTTCAAAGGAAGGTTTTGAGCGACGGGGGGGCGGTGCGACGGGGTACGTACAATCGGTTTATCTGGCTCACCTGGTGCCGCACCCTGAGGCCACCTGGACGGTGCTCCCTCCGTTCAACTTGGAGGATCTGGCCCAGGAAGATTTTCTCGACCTGGTGGAAGGGTTAGAGGAGGAATTTCGGCGGCAGTATGTAGCCCGCCAAATTCATCCCAGCCAGGATCGCGTGGTGCTGGTGGGGTTGATCGGCGATCGCCAATCCTCTACTGAATTTCACAACACATTAATGGAACTGGGTCGACTGGTGGAAACCGCCGGGGGCGAGGTGTTACAAACCTTGCACCAGAAGCGATCGCACCCCCACCCCCAAACTGTCGTCGGTGAAGGAAAGGTCGAAGAAATCGCTCTGACAGCCCAAACCCTGGGGGCAACTCTGGTTGTCTTTGATCGAGACCTCTCCCCAGCTCAGGTGCGCAACCTGGAGTCCCGGATTGGTGTGCGTGTAGTCGATCGCACCGAGGTCATTTTAGATATTTTTGCTCAGCGGGCCCAGACGGGAGCCGGGAAGCTTCAGGTGGAGCTGGCCCAGCTGGAATATATGATGCCACGTTTGACAGGACGAGGACGGGCCATGTCTCGACTGGGGGGCGGTATTGGTACCCGAGGCCCAGGAGAAACAAAACTGGAAACCGAACGGCGAGCCATCCAAAAGCGGATTGCCCGGTTGCAGCAGGAAGTCAATCACCTGCAAGCCCACCGCTCGCGGTTGCGGCAACGCCGACAACATCGAGAAGTACCCTCCGTGGCTCTCGTGGGGTATACCAACGCAGGGAAATCCACGCTTCTGAATGCCCTCACCAATGCTGAGGTTTACACGGCTGACCAGCTCTTTGCCACCCTGGATCCAACCAGCCGTCGATTGGTCATCACCGAAGCAGACACCCATGAGTCGATGGCGATCGTCGTCACTGACACGGTAGGGTTCATTCACGAACTCCCTGCGTCGTTGATGGATGCTTTCCGCGCCACCCTGGAAGAGGTAACCGAGGCAGATGGCCTGCTGCATGTGGTGGATCTGTCGCATCCAGCCTGGCAGAGCCAAATTCGCTCTGTCATGCAGATTCTCTCGGAGATGCCCATCACGCCGGGGCCTGCTCTACTGGCCTTTAATAAGATCGATCAGGTGGATAGTGAGACGTTGGCGATCGCCCAGGAGGAGTTCCCCCATGCGGTGTTTATCTCAGCGGGCGATCGCCTGGGACTGGAGACTCTGCGCCAACGGCTGGCCCAGTTAATCCATTACGTCCAGGTGTAACGGCTGATTTGGGGCTTTAGATAACCCTAAAACCACCTCTCGAATAAACTTCTGGCGTGAATTGTTGCGCGGCTTCGCCACGCAACAATTCACGCCCTTAAAAACCGATCCATGCAGGAGATTCAATGACGTGCTGTTTCCAGAACAGGGGTGGGAATTCTAGTACCTAGCCCCCTCACTTCTATCGCACAGATCGTGGATCGCGAAATCGAAACTTTACAAACCCGAAGATTTCAGCAAAATCTATCCCGTGTTGATGGATCTGAAGCGGCTAACCGCTAAACATAGGGATGAGGGAAAAATTGCTTCTTGAATAAAAATTCAAAGTGATGCCTTCAAACTTCCCCAGCTTAATCATCGAGGATTTTTTCCATGGCACAAAGCAAACCGACCATTCTCGTTACCGGGGGCGCAGGCTATATCGGCTCCCATGCCGTATTGGCCTTGCAGGAAGCAGGTTACGAGGTCGTGGTGCTCGATAACCTGGTGTACGGCCATCGGGAGTTGGTAGAGGACGTTTTGAAGGTGGAACTGGTTGTGGGGGACACAAGCGATCGCGCCCTCCTGGACCAACTCTTTGCCAGCCGTGACATTGCCGCTGTGATGCACTTCGCAGCCTATGCCTATGTGGGCGAATCGGTTACCGACCCAGCCAAGTACTACCGCAACAACGTTGTAGGTACCCTGGTGCTGCTGGAGGCGATGGAAGCAGCAGGCATTCAAAACTTTGTCTTCTCGTCTACCTGTGCCAGCTATGGGATACCGACCGCCGTACCGATTCCCGAAGATCACCCTCAGGCCCCCATCAACCCTTACGGCATGAGCAAGCTGATGGTTGAGAAAATTTTGGCAGACTTTGGAGTGGCGTATGGCATGAAGTCTGTCATCTTCCGCTACTTCAATGCAGCGGGAGCTGACCCCAACGGTCGCTTGGGTGAGGACCACAACCCTGAGACTCACCTGATTCCGCTCGTTCTACAAACGGCCTTGGGAACGCGTGATTCTATCAAGGTATTTGGTTCCGATTACGCCACCCCCGATGGCACCTGTATTCGCGATTACATTCATGTCTCAGATTTGGCGGATGCCCATGTACTGGGGCTGAATTATTTGCTTAATGGAGGGGACAGTACAGTGTTTAATCTGGGTAATGGCAATGGATTCTCGGTACTGGAAGTGATTGACGCGGCCAAGCAGATTAGCGGTCGAGAGATTGCGGTCGAGATGTGCGATCGCCGCCCTGGAGATCCCCCGGCCCTCGTAGGTAGCAGTGAGAAAGCACGCTCGGTGCTGGGCTGGCAACCTCGTTACGCCGATCTTCCCTCTATCCTGACTCATGCCTGGAACTGGCACCAGAAGCGACACGGAGACGCATGAAGTATTTTTTTCTGTCTGATGGTTGGACAATAGGCCGTGTGTGGGAGTTTGGGGGCCTCTGGAATGAGGTGGCCTGGCGACGTAAGCCAGACATTACCCGACTTGCCATTGCCATGGAGGAAAAGGGCGAGAAGCTCTGGTTATACCGGGTGGAGGAGGCCGTCATCATGGTCGAAGTGAAACCTCAGCCCAACACCGTTGAGGCTCCAGCCGCCATTGGACAGGTAGTACTGAAGCGTTTGATCACAGCAGACCAGGCCATTGACCTGCTATGCAGCTCCGGTGGAATTGCCGAGTCACTACTCTCAGCGTCCACAGCCCTTTAATATCCAATCCCATGAAGAAGTAGCGCGGCGCGCTACTTCTTCATGAAGCTTTTACTGCCCGGAAGGGTTATTTTGCATGTGTAAAACACACCAAAAATAACTTCTAAAGCAGGCTCTAGCCTTGAGTCCAGACCCGAACTGTATTGTCAGAGCCACCACTTACCAGAACTTTACCGTCATTGCTGAGGGCGATCGCATTCACACTATCTGTGTGTCCCATGAGGGTGTCGATTACCTTGCCGGTATTCACATCCCAAATCTTGATAGTGCTGTCACTACTGCCACTGTAGAGCGTCTTACCATCAGGGGCAAACGCAAGCGCATTCACATCGCGGGTGTGGTCTGCAAAATTTTGTACCAGACTCCCGGTGCTGAGATTCCACAGTTTCACCGTCTTATCGCGGCTAGCACTGGCCAGAAACTGAGCATCAGGGCTATAGGCCAAGGCATTAATCGCCTGAATATGACCCGACAGCAATCGCTGCTGCTCAACGGTTTGCAAACTCCAGAGCCGGACTTTGTTGTCTAACCCTCCGCTGGCAAACGAGCGACCGTCAGGGCTGGTGGCAATAGTCTTGATCATGCTTAACACCCCCGGCAGAATCCGCAGGGGTGCTCCATTGGCCAACTGCCAGAGCCGAATCGTGCGATCCTCACCGCCACTAATCAGCAGCTTGCCATCCGGGCTAATGGCGACAGCATTGACATCACGGGCATGACCGGTGCAGGTGCGTTGTAACGCCCCCGTCGGCAAATACCACACTTTAACGGTGCAATCATCACTGCCACTCACCAGAGTTTTACCGTCGGGGCTGATCGCAACCGTATTCACATCTCGGGTATGCCCCGTCAGATTAAAAATTAGCTCCCCTTTCAGGGGGTTCCAGACCTTTACACTATCATCCAGGCTACTGGAGGCTACCAGCGACGCTGAGCCTGCCATGGCTACACTGGTCACCCAGGAGGAGTGATCGACCAGGGTATGCAGGCAGCGCCATCCAGACGCCTGTACCACCGTAGCCCACATATTTGGAGGCCGGGAGGTCGGCGGTGCTGACGCGGGGGAGCGGGAGGGACGAGCGGCCGGAGGTGCCGAGGGCGATCGCATCGCGGGAGGTGGGGGTGCCATCCGAGGAGCGGGACGCTGCGTTTGCTGGGTACGAGTCCGAGACAAATCGGGTGGTCGAAATTTGGGAATGCCGGATGGAGCTCCGGGAGCGGAGGGAATGAAATAATCGGCGTTCAGGTCCCGCATTACTTCATCGGATGACTGGTAACGTTCGCTGACCAGATCTTTCAGCATCGAATCCATAATGTGGGCAAACTGGTCACTGACCGTCGTGCCCCGATCCATCAAATACTCGCGCCAGATCCAGCGACCCTCCAAGGGGTCGTACAGATTGTCTGGACGGTTTTCAGTCATCAAATGCAGGCAGGTCGCCCCCAGGCTGTAAAGGTCGCTAGCAGGATATGCCCGCCCACCGCGAAACTGCTCAATGGGAGCATAACCTTCCGTCCCAATCCGAGTGCCCGTCTCTGCCGGAGAACTTTCGCCAATCTGCTTAGCAACACCAAAGTCAATCAATACCAGACGGTCATCTGACTTACGTCGAAGGATGTTGGAAGGGGTAATGTCTCGGTGGATCACCTGGTGCCCGTGAATAAACCGTAGCACGGGTAGCAAATCGGCCAGAACATCGCGGATTTGGCGCTCGTTGAAAGCACCATTCTGGCGCATCTCCTGAAGCAGGCTCTGCCCTTCAATAAACTGCTGCACCAGGTAGAGGTAGTTGTCCTGCTCGAAATAGGCCAACAACCGGGGAATCTGAGGATGCTCCCCCAGTTCATCCAGACGAACCGCTTCCTGGTTGAACAAGCGAACGGCCTTTTCTAAAGATTTGGTGCCCTGCACCTGAGGCGAAAACTGCTTAACCACGCACTGAGTTCCCAGGCGGTCTTCATCGAGCGCCAGGTAAGTACGGCCAAAGCCCCCCTGTCCGATCGGCTGTACAGGACGGTACCGCCCCCGCAGCAATGGTGTCAGAGGTGAGGCACAGTTCTCACAGACCGTCGCTCCGTCAGGGTTCTGTGGCTTCTTACACTTTGGGTTAAGACAACAGATCATGGTGGTAGCGCACTCGGGCTGTTTTTCCTATTTTCCCCTTTGAGTGGGCGATCGCAACGCCCGGATCGGTGATCCGACAAAAATGGAGTGGCGCGGGGAAGATGCAGCCTCCAGTGCCGACATTACACAAATTGGCAAAATCCCGTTTGGGCGTGTTGAGTAAGCCGTTTTAAGGTTGACGCAACCTGTCAATAAATAGGACACCAAACAGGGGTTAGACCACTCATGTTACCTTAGGTTCCCGCTGTAGTGTTAGCAATCCGACGGTTTTCCTGAAGGCAGGAAAGTGGGGGTGACAGGGGAGGCTAGAAGGTACATTTGGGTGCATCCCAGTTTTGTTAATGTGGCGAGCGAGGCCTGCCACATTAACAAAACTGGGTTTTCAATCTGCAAAAGTGGGATGTACCCGTACATTTTTTAGCTTAGGCCTGAGTTCTAAGCAGTACCCTCCGGCCTCTACCGTTGCTCCGACTCTTGCGCGAACGGCCCCGGTGCCGTGTCCATCGCCAGGAGAGCTGAGCCAAACGCCGCTTCTCGCTGAGTTGAGGCGAGGACGGGAACGCCGAGTTGGCGCGATCGCATCTTGACCCACACAGCATTCTGGGCACCACCCCCAGCGGTGTAAACGCGGCGGGTGGGGGTTGCACCGAGAGCCGCCAAGCGCTCATAGCCCAAAGCTTCGATACGACTGATTCCAGCCAGTAGGCCGTGTAGAAATTGCACGGGATCGGTGGGACGGGGTTCTAGCTGAGGTGGTAGGTCAGGATCGTTGATCGGGAAGCGCTCTCCAGCTTTGAGGAGGGGATAGTAGGTGAGTGAAGTTGGAACATCCAAATTGATGTGCTGGCTGTAGGTTTGTAGTTCAACATCGCTAAAAAATTGTCTCAGCACTGCGCCTCCCGTGTTGGAGGCACCGCCTACTAGCCATAGATCTCCCAAACGATGGCTATAAATGCCTGAGGCTGACTCATCAATGCGGGTGGTGCTGAGCAGTTTTAACACGAGCGTAGAGCCCAGAGAGGTTACAGCATCACCCGGGATATGAGCTCCGCTCGCAAGAAACGCAGCAATGCTGTCTGTTGTACCCGCGCATACCTGACAGGTTGAGGGGATACCAAGACGGGCCGCAACGGCAGGAGTTATAGGGGCGATCGCCGTCCCCGGTGCAACAACTTCCGGCACCTGGAACGGAAGCGGAAGCGCTGTGAACCAGTCTGGGTAACACAACTCACCCACGTCGTAACCCAGCTTGAGGGCGTTGTGATAGTCGCTAATTCCCAAAGTGCCGTGCAGGAGAAAGGCTAGCCAGTCGGCCTGATGGAGAAAGTAAAGGGGATGCGTAGGGGTAGCTTGGGGGAGCCAGTGCTGCTCCCACCAAAATAGTTTGGCAAGGCTGGAGGTAGCACTGAGAACGGTATGTTCAGGTGGCGCGATCGCCCGTAATCGCGCCACCTGATCGCGACCGCGATCGTCGTTATAAAGCAATGGCTCGGTCAGGGGAGCGCCCTCAGAGTCACACAACAGGACAGTGCTGGAGGTGCCGTTAAGGGCGATCGCCTGTAATCCCTGCCGGATGTCAGAAGGCAGGGCCAGAATCAGGCCATCCAAAGCGGATTGCCAAATTGCTGGCTGTTGCACCGTAAAGGATTGCTGGTGCTGGGCAACAATGTGCTGTTGCGCGTTGATGGCGACAGCCCGTGCTCCAGACGTTCCAAAGTCGATTCCCAACCAGTAGGGTTCTGGCATTGGCCTTGAGATAATTACAAAAATTACTTAACCAGAACTTACGCAAGTCCTTTTAAATACACTATTTCCCAATTGGGTGAGGTACGAGAAATGAATGTGGAACTTCTTCCATTTCTCGTACCTCATCCGATTGGCTAGAGTTAAGAATCGCCACAGAACCTCTCTGAGAGTGGACAAACCGTTCTGCCAAAAGGCGAATACCTCTGCATGATGTAATCCTTAAAATTTATTTTTGGTGGGCTATAGAACTCTCCATTGCAGCTAAATCTGTTTAAGATTGCGGATGGATTATTGGTTTTTAGGCACGATGCCGCTGTAAGGACAGCCAGCGCTACAAGGAGGACACCAACATGACCGACCAGAACCGGAGTTTAACAAAAGGAAGCAACGCTAATAGTCTAGTTTCCGTTTGGATTGCAGGTGCATTGATTTTAGGTTCGATCGCCGGGTTGATTTTTTGGGCTTTGCAAGCCGCTTATACCTTCGGCTAATCAACCCGTCGGATCGAACGATTCAAAACAGGTTTGGCCTTCCCCATTGGAGTAACGCGATCGCGTTACTCTTTTTTTGCCGTTGTTGTACCCCTGAGTAACCTCAGTTCAGGTTAAATATAAACCCCAAGTGCTGTGCCGCCCGCTTGACGGGCGATACAGCATTTGGAGAAAGCAAACTTACAAGTCTCACACTACATTTGCACTACATCGCGTATGTTGTAGCGGCCTTGGAGTGGGCAGCCTGTGCACATCCCAGGCTTAAGCATTCATTAATATTTCTGCAACTACCCCTTGTGGAGGGAATAATTATGACATCATTCCAAAACATCGTTGGGTATCTCAGGCGCTACCGCACGGCTGCTTTTTCAGCATTGCTTGTAGTAGAACCCTTGAACTGCTCGATCGGGTGACTCCTTAAGGAGATTTCCACATAAGAACTTCCCCATTATTTGGAGAAAAGGCGCGGCGAAGCCGCGCCTTTTCTCCAAATAATGGGGAAATTGTTTCTCAGAAATCTCCTAACCTGGGTTAGCCATGATGATGACAATCAAACAATGGATGAGGAAGCACTGTTTTTTTCTTGCCCTGTTAGTATCTACGTTTCTTGTTCTAATCGCTTGTCTACCTCAGGAGCCAGCAACACAACCGCCTGAGCTCAGGAGCGATCGCCCCCGCGTTCTCATCACCACCGACATCAACATTGGGCAGGGAGATCCCGACGATCGCCAATCCATGGCTCACCTACTGATGTATGCCGATGAGGTGAACATTCGAGGCATTATTCCCCATCGCTTTTTGGCGGGGGGTGTGAAGGCAACGATGCTAGCGATCGACGCCTACGAGCAGGATTACAACGACACCAACACCCGGTACAAGTCCCTGGGCTATCCTGCACCCGATGCTCTGCGTGCAACCGTCGCCCGTCACCCACGTGCCGCCCGTCGTCTGCTGATTCGAGAAGCGCAACAGGCTACAGCAGACGATCCGCTGTATGTCCTGGTTTGGGGCAATATGCGAACGCTGCGAGATGCATTATTGAAAAAGCCAGCGATCGCCGACCGCCTGCGGGTACTTTCCATCGGCACCCATCTCAGGAGCCCCTGGGATAATGCCTGCCATGAGCAAAACTGGAATGGCTCCGGCCGGGAGGAAATTTACAGCGACCCGCGATTCAATCACCTGTGGTGGATCGAGAACGATTGGACGTTTGAGGGTATGTTTCAGGGCGATGCCCCCCAGGAGTTATTGGAGCAGCTGAAGGGCTACGGAGCATTAGGCCGCAACATCTGGGACGTCGTGCAGCCATTTGAATGGGCTCGTTATTTTCGGGCTGGAGATACCCCCTCCCTGCTCTATGTTCTCGACCCCAACCATTCTCGGGATAAGCCAACACAAGGGAGTTGGGCTGGCCAGTTCTACCAACCCTTCCCAGAAACGCGCCCCAACTACTACACCGACATACATGGTGGGAACGCGTGGGATTACCAGGACCCCTGTCGAACCTGGACTCTTGCTCAGACCGTTTACAAGGCTCGCGTTCAGACCCTGCTGGATCGCCGTCCCATGATGTATGAGGCGTTGATCACAAAACTCAATCGTTTATACAACCAGACGTCTGCGGATGAAAGGTTTTCACCTGGAGCGGAAGCCTTTCATCCGTAGCTCTAGGCTTGCTGGCGGAGCACAGCAAGAATGGTGTCAATGAGCTGGTTGGGCATGATAGGTTTTGCCACGTGAACTTGGAACCCAGCTTCCTGAGTTTGTTGACGATCTTGCTCACCCGCAAAGGCCGTGAGGGCGATCGCAGGAATTTTCCCTCCCGTTTCGGGCGATCGCGACCGGATCTGGCGAATCAACATGTAGCCGTCCATGTCAGGCATGCCGATATCACTGATGAGCAAATCAAAGGATTGCTGATCGAGCAAGGCGAGTCCTTCTTGGGCGGACGGGGCAGCCGTTGCTACGGCTCCACTCTGCTCCAGCAAGAATGCCAGAAAATCGCGAGTGTCGTTGTTGTCTTCGACCACCAAAATCCGCAGCCCCTGTAAACCTGTGGAAGCGCTCAGCGGTTGAGGAGGCTCATCTGGCTCTGCCTCGGTCTGCTGCAACCGAGGCAGTAGCACCGTGAAGGTTGCCCCCTGTTCTTCTCCAGGGCTATCCGCGGTTACGCTACCCCCATGCATTTCGGTAATGTAGCGAACGATCGCCAGACCCAGACCCAACCCTCCAAATTGACGGGTCGTGGTGCTGTCTTGCTGCCGGAAATGCTCAAAAATGTGAGGCAGAAAGTCTGGACTGATGCCTTTGCCCGTATCGTGAATTTGCACCTGCACCTGTGTGTCGGTTTGGGCCAGTTGGATGGTGACATGGCCCCCGTTCGGGCTGAACTTGATGGCATTAGAGAGCAGGTTCCAAATGACCTGCTGAAGACGGCTGGCATCCCCCAATACCATCATCTTGGTATCAATGGGTTTCATTTCAATGGAAATGGATTTGGCATTCGCAGCCAACTGCACCGTTTCAATGGCCGCGTTAACAATGCTGACCATATCGATGGGAATCTCAGTCAACGCCAATTTGCCCCGCAAAATGCGCGACACATCTAGCAAATCATCCACCAACTGCACTTGCAGCCGCACGTTTCGCTCGATCGCCTGCAAAGCTTGGCTCAGCGTTTCCTCACTCACCTTCCGGGTTTGCAACAAGCTTGCCCAGCCCAAGATCGGATTAAGGGGCGATCGCAATTCATGGGAGAGGATCGCCAAAAACTCATCTTTAATTCGGTTAGCCCGCTCGGCCTCGGCACGGGCTAACCTTTCCCGTTCTAAAATTTGCTCCCGCTCGCGCTCAGCCTGCTTGCGAGCTGTCACGTCCGTAATCATCGCCAGCGCCCCAATAAACTCTCTTCTATCGTTCATCAGAAGGTTGGTTGAAATCATCGTCCAGATGTAAGAGCCGCCCTTACACCGAAAGCGGAAGTCTTGCTGCTCCTTAATTCCCTGCTCCTGTTCCTGAAAGTTTGCGGTGGCGATCGCGATCGCCTCATCGTCCATAAACTCGTACATCTTGCGGCCCAGCATCTCGTTTGGGGTGTATCCCAAAAGATGAGCCATCTTTTGATTCACAAATGTCGTACGAGCATTAGCATCGACCATCCAGATGCCTTCATCGGCTGTTTCGACAATTTGGCGATAACGTTCTTCACTCGCCCGTAAGGCCTGTTCAGCCTGCCGCCGCTCAGTGATGTCACGACAAATAGACTGCACTGTCAACTGCCCATCCAGCGTGAAAACAGTCGCACTGACCTCGCAAGGAATCATGTGACCATCCCGATGGCGGTGCACAGACTCGAACATCATTCGCCTATTTTCCAGCAGGGTTTTCAGACTGTAAGCCAAATCGACAAAAGCAGAAACGATAATGTCGCTCACAGCCATAGAGAGTAGTTCTTCGCGGCTGTACCCCAATTTCTTACAGGCTTGATCGT
This sequence comes from Leptolyngbya sp. PL-A3, assembly GCF_039962325.1. Classification (NCBI taxonomy): domain Bacteria; kingdom Bacillati; phylum Cyanobacteriota; class Cyanophyceae; order Leptolyngbyales; family Leptolyngbyaceae; genus Leptolyngbya; species Leptolyngbya sp. PL-A3. Next base: position 284,143 of record NZ_JAMPLB010000002.1, on the reverse strand, counting down.
TCACCTCAATGAGCCGACCCGGACGGCCATCGGGTGACAGATGGTACACCAGGCCCCAGTCTTCCATACCATTGAATAGCGTACTGAACCGCTGTTCTCGCTCCCGCAGAATACGCTCGGTACGCTTGTGCTCACTCATGTCAGTGAAGGTGCCAATTACGCCTCGCACCTGCCCCTGCTCATTCCACAAAGGCACCGATCGCCCCCACAGCGTGCGTACACGGCCATCAGCAAACACTACATCAAACTCGTCCTGAGTCTCCTCTCCCAAACGGCCGGCCCGCTGCATCGGCAGATCGGTGAGGGCCAGGGGTTGGCCGTCCTTTTCAAAGTGAAAGGGGAATGGGTAGATACCATTCGCTGGGGTGGCGGTAACCGTGCTACCCGGAGGACAATCTAGAAGTTGATGCGCCGCAGGGTTGGCCGTGACGTGGTGACACTCAGGGTCGTGAGCAATCCATACCCCTGCCGGGACGGCTTCCATAAAGGCTTCGAGTTCCTGGGCGCGGGCACGGGCGATCGCCTCACTCTCGCGCAGAGCCGCCTGGGTTTCCTTCAGGGTATGAATATCTGTAGCAGTTCCCAACCATTGCACCGTCTGTCCTTGCTCATTCTTAACCGGCACAATCCGGGCCAGATGCCAGCGATAAGTTCCATCAAACCGTTTGAGCCGACATTCCACTTCATAGGCTCGACCCGCTTGAATCGCTTGAGAACGAATCTGATAGATTGACTCAAAATCGTCGGGGTGAATCACTGAACGCCACAAACCTTCCCCCAACTGTAGTGCTTGCCCGGTGTACTCCAACCATTGCTGGTTGTAAAACACGATGTTACCTACGGCATCGTTCACCCATAGCAGTTGAGGAACAACGTTGGCCAGCATGCGGTAGCGGCTTTCACTCCGGCGCAAAGCTTCTTCCACCCATTGCTGGTCGCTCTCACTGCAAGAAGGGCGATCGCCCTTCCCAGGACTCGCTGGCCATTCACCTGTTTGTAGCTGGGGCCCCCGTTGCAGATGAAGGTGAAGCCGCGTCAGCAATTCCTGCTGGGAGCAGGGCACGGTTAAATAATCATCGGCCTCTGGCAGAGGTGTATCGCTCCAATCCGAGTGGTGGGATTGTGATAACAACAGGATGAGCGGTATCGATTTGAGTTGAGGAGTTTCCCGAAGAAGCAGCTGTATTTTGATGTCACGGTCAGCCAGGATAATGCGGGGAGGATAGGTTTGGGCGATCGCCACAGCCCTTGCCTCATCATCAGCAATGACTACGTCAAAATAAGGCTCTAATCGTTGCTGTAGAGCCCGTCGCTGCCCTTCATCCTGATTGATGAGCAATATTCGAGAGGGAGGTGACATTGAACTGTCTAGATCGCCAAAATCTTCTACACTGGCCATGCTGTATTGTTTGAATGCGGGCCCAGTCCCAATCTAAGCCTCTCGTCAAATTCTGTTTTCCCTCAGCTTCGGAAAAGCCAACCGCTTAGCAACGATGGTCGTAAATCCCATTGTCTTGAGGACACTATCAAATAGCTTCTATCCTAGGGCGCAATTCTCTACCCTTAGACGTATAGCAAAGTGCTACTTCTTGAAGGGTATCTTTAGTGTAAACATTTACATACTGCTTGTATAAATCTGTATGTTCCAGGTAGATGGTCTTACGTTTAGTTAGTATCTGTTTTAGAGATTATTTTTCGTGCGCGAAACACACGAAAAATAATCTCTAAAACAGATACTGGATCGAGCTACTTACACTTTGGGCTGCGTGTTTGGGTTAGCAGTTGTCAGCACAATAATGTTCTCTGGCTCAACGGTTTGGAGAGATGGATTGGAATTAGGAGCCTTCCAGTTGTTCAGAATATCGTGAATAACGACTTCCTTAATCCATACTTGAGCAACCACAACAATCGGCAGAGCTAGAAATAATCCTAAGAACCCAAAGAAACTTGCAAAGATTAGCTGGGATACCAGAGTCACCGCAGGTAATAGAGACACCTGTTTTTCCATTACCAGAGGTGTCAGGATGTTGGTTTCAACTTGCTGAATCACAATATAGAGAACAATCACCGCCCCAACTTTCCAGGGAGCATCCAGCAAGCCCAAAATAGCAGGTGGAACGACACTTAAAGTTGGTCCTAAATTGGGAATAAAGGTCAACAAGCCGGCCAGAATTGCATTACCAAACACGAGGGGGATATTCAGGATCCATAATCCAATACCACTCATGATAGTAATCACTGTCATATTGAATAAAATGCCTGTTACCCATCCCCCCAAAGCCTTTTCACATTGCTGTAGAATCTCACCTACTCGCCGCCGATAGAAAGATGGAAACAGTAATGTGAAACCTTCACGATAGGGCCGTGGCTGGGCTAAAAGCATAATAATTAAAACCAGCACCAGCAGGGTCCGCAACAAAATACCCAGGGAGTTTGAAAACAGGCTCAAGAAATTATTAAAAACCCGTGGAGTATAAGCTTGTAGCTGTCGTACCAAACCATCTAAACTTCCGAAATCTTCGGTTAACCCTAGAGGAATCCAACGCTGCACTACCTCTGCCCACTGCTCCAAACGTTCTAAACCTGGGGGAATTAGATCTGCTAATTGCTCAAGCTGGTTAATAAAGGGCGGTAAAACGAGGGCAAATAAACCAATCACCAGCGCCAGTAGACCAACAATTGAAAGGGCGATCGCTGGCCCCCGTTTTACATTGAACCGTTGTAGAAGTCGTACCAACCGATTAATGGCCGTGGCAAAGACAACTGCCGCAAAAACCAGAAGCAAAATCTCCCGAATCTTCCAAAGAACGATTAAGGAAGCAACAATAACAACTAAGCCAATTCCACTACCTAAACGCAAGGTAAGACTCCCCTCTTCAAGCGGAATGAATGCCAGATGGTTTTCTATAAAGCAATTCGTCCACTATGGAAAAGGAAGAAAGGAGTTCAATCTTGTAGAAAGGACGGACTCTCAAGCTCCTTTTTCATAGGGTGCGGACGATCGCTTAAAAGCTATGTTTTTGATTCAGAAATCTTGCATGTAGCCTAAAGGCCACACACGTTTTCTCTGTTGTTAGTAATAACTGAACATTGCGAGATACTGTTATTAGCGTAGAAAGAAAGCCTGCACTTCCCATCCACCCTACGCCTTAAATTGCAGAACAACTTGGACGAATTAGTATCCGCTTCTACAGCGACAGAATTAAGACCTTCGGCTATAGGAAAATAGCAGACATCGAGTTTTAATTTCTAATGTTGAGCATGCTTAGCGTGCTCAACATTAGAAATTGAAGTTGCTTTTGCAAGGCTCCTAACTTGATTTACGCCGTTTCGAAGCGCGTGTTGTTGACTTAGCCGCCGTAACCGCTTCTGGCACTTCCCCTCGGGTTTGAGCCGCCTGCGTCAGGAGAGATTCTGCAAAGGCGATCGCCTCCTGATCTGTTCCTCCCACAAGGGCTGCAATCTCCTGTTTACGCTCCGCAGAATCCAATGGAGTGACCCGGACAACGGTACGAACCTCCTCGGTTTTACCATTGTGACCATTGCCATTGCTATCGCCCTTTTTGGCCGTCTTGCTGCCGTTCTGTTGCACGGTACCTGTGGGCAGATCAATGACATGTTTACCAACCCGGAAATGGGCGGTTGCCATCGCTGCAATGAGCGGTTGGTGAGTTACACAGAGCACCTGATGACGTTGGCCGAGCTGATGTAGCTTTTCAGCAATCGCCTGGGCCACCCGTCCCGATACCCCTGTGTCGATTTCATCGAACACCATCGTACCGATAGGGTCTACCTGGGAGAAGCAAGCCTTAAGGGCCAGCAGAAAACGGCTCATTTCCCCACCCGAAGCGATTTCTGAGAGAGGTTGCAGGGGCTCACCAGGGTTGGGGCTAAACAGGAAGGTGATGCGATCGGCACCGCTGGCACTGGGTGTCATGGGAGCCACATTGACCTGGAACTGGACTTTGTCCATCGCCAGGGGTTTGAGCTCCTCCACCAGTTGCGCTTGTAGTTTGTGGGCAGCAGCCTTACGCAAGTCCGTCAGGGCAGCGCAAAGACTGACGAGGGTTGCGAGGCGCTCTTCCACCTGTTTTTCCAGGGTTTCTAGAGATTGTCCACCATCGGTCAGGCTTTCCAGGTCTGCCTGAAGCTGGTTGTGGAGTGCGATCGCATCCGCCAGCGTCGGACCATACTTCTTACAAATCTGTCGCAGTTGCAGGATTCGCTGCTCCACCTCCTCCAGCCGTTCAGGGTCTGTTTCCAGATCCTCACCGTAGGAGTTGATCTGCCGTCCAGCCTCTTCCACCTGAGCCATCGCCTCAATCACCATATCCAGAATGGGCTGGATCTGGGAATCGTAGCGCAGCATGTCTGTCAGGGTATTCTCAGCCCGCCCCAGTAAGTCAGCACAGGCTTCGCCACCGCTATCGTTCTGATAGAGCGCCTGGTAAACCTCATAGCTCTGCTGCTTCAAATCGACGGCATGGGCCAATCGTTGCCGTTCTTGCTCCAGGTCAGTCAGCTCGTCGGGGTCACCCAAGTTAGCCGCGGCCAAATCCCGCGCTTGATATTCAAATAAATCGAGTTGCTGGAGGCGCTGCTGTTCTATTTGGCGGCGCTTTTCTAGCGCTGTGGCCGCTTGCTGATAAGCAGCGTGGGCAGCAGCAACCTTCTCGCGCTGTTCCACCAGAGCAGGCCCACCAAAGCCATCCAACCAGGCTCGTTGCAGACCGGGTTGACCTAGCTGCACTGTTTGACCCTGAGCCGTGATTTCTACCAGGCGATCGCGCAACTCTTCCAACTGCTGCTTATTGACGACCACCCCATTGACTCGAGAGCGGCTCCGCTGGCCGCCTTTCCCTGCTGTCATTTCACGGCTACAGATCAGGTGCCCCTCCGAGGAAGGTTCAATTGCTTGTGCTTTTAGCCAATTTTTCAGCGTCTCATCCAACCGGAAGGTCGCCTCAATGGACGCTCGTTCTGCCCCCGAACGAATTGCTCGGCTCCCGACTTTGCCGCCCAAGACCGCATCCAGGGCATCCAAAATAATCGATTTTCCCGCCCCGGTCTCTCCCGTCAGCACATTCAAGCCGTCGCCAAAACTCAGCGACAGCCGATCAATCAGTGCAAAATCTTCAATTTGAAGCGAAATTAGCATAAATGAAAGATTGACCTACGAAAGCGCTCACAGCCATTCGTTAACACCATCCTTTATCAGTCTAAGTCCTCCTTCGTAGAGGGTGTTTGTCTTGTCGGATTTTTAACCCTCGACCTGCGAAGACCAGACAATAGCCCCACCTTCGGACGGCAAGTGCATAAATGCAAGGCATTTCACATCCCTGACCTATGCTTGATCCTGAATACATCCCTACATCACACGATTTTCTAGGTTAACCACAGGAGGAACTGGACTAATACAATGGATATTTTTCGAACGAATAGAGAGTTTGCCTTAGTATGATAGAACAAGTGTATTAAATTTGGATGCATGCGATCGCATATTAAAGACGATATTCTCTTTGTGCATCACGAAGACCTTCCTGAGTACAAGAAACAGGGATCGGTGGTGCGAAATACTTACTTCTGGGCACTCAAGGCGATCGCCGCTCACGCCCCCTATGAACGGGACTGGGAATTTGACCCTGAGGTCTGGGTTGCCCTTCAGCGAATGTTACTTTCCTTTGCAGAATCCGGCTACCTGGGGCTGCGGGAAACCCTATTGGAATTCCCAGTCGATTCTGAAATTCCTGAACCCTTAAGAATTGTCGCCACCTGGGAATGAATTTGTCGAGCTACCGCCGATTGTAGGGACGTAATATGTTGCATCCCTACAATCGGCGGTAGACGTAGCACAGCTTAGGAGGTTTCTGCATAAGAATTTACCCAGAATGTTGGTGCTTTGCCCGCGAAGCGGGCAAAGCACCAACATTCTGGGGGTAATTTCATTACTGGAAATCTCCTTACTCCTGCGCGAGGACGACCCAGGGAGACAGGATGGGATCTGACTCGTAGGTGCGAATTTGGCCGATACCGAGGAGGCGATCGCCCTCACCATACACTCGAAATGCCTGCTCACCGGGAGCCTCTGTACCTTCCCAAAGCAGTCGTTGACCCATGCACCAACGACGGGCCTCTGGATCAGCCAGTTGAATCACCGGCAGATATTGCAGGGCAACCTCAGGTGAAATGGGTTGAAAGGCATTCTGCTGCAGTTGTTCTTCTAAATCCGTTAGAGACAAGCTGCTGTCGAGGTCAAACCCACTGCTACTGGTACGGATGAGTTTTGCGAGGGTCGCTCCAGTGTGAACGGCCTGACCGAGGTCACGGGCGATCGCGCGGATGTAGGTGCCGGGACCGCAGGCGATCGCCACCTCTAATTCCGGAAACTCCCCTGAATGCCAGGCCAGCACCTCAATGGAGTGCACCTCAACCGTGCGCACGGGAACTTCTACCACTTCTCCCTTACGAGCTTTGTCATAGAGGCGCTGCCCCCCCACTTGAATCGCACTGTATTGTGGCGGTATCTGTTGAATAGAACCCAGAAATTGGTGCAGCTTTCCCTGAATCGCTTCGAGGGTTAAATCGGGGCAGGGATTCGATTGGAGCACCTCACCATCCAGGTCATCGGTAGCCGTTTGAACACCAAAACGAATCACGGCCCGATAGGCTTTATCGGAGGGCAAAAACTGCAATAGCCGGGTTGCCCGTCCCATCGCAATAGGCAGAACCCCCGTAGCTGCCGGGTCAAGAGTACCTGCATGGCCTACTCGTTTCTGGCGAAGCAGTCGCCGCACCCGCGCAACACAATCATGGGACGTAAACCTCAAGGGCTTGTCCAGGTTAAGAAATCCGTCCACTATCTCAATTTCACTGACATTAGCAATCTCCATCCTATCGGGGAAGCGGCTCCTGGAGAGTCCGTTCCACCGTTTATGAGGGCGATCGCTACCAGAAAGACGGGCTATACCCAGTTCTATAGCCTTATACAAAACAGTTTATTTTTTGAACAGCTACGCTTCGCATAGCTGTTCAAAAAATAAACTTCCTGCTTCCAAGCGTGTAGCGCTATAAACAACGGTACTTTGCACCACCTCACTCCTTACCTAACGAAAATAGTTACAGTAGTAGCATTAGTCTATCTGCAAAGATTTTTTCAATAGATTTGTTCTATAAACTTCGCAGTCGGTGATGTAATGACACCCCAAAGGAGATCAATGACTATACGCCGCGCTTTTCTGCTGATGGCTTTTAGCCTTACCTTGACGGGACTAACCGCTTGTTCTCCAGCCCAGGCTCCAGAACAGCAAGCCACAACACCAAGCACCACATCAGCTTCTACGACTGCACCATCCACTAGCTCAGGCGCTGATCCGGCGATCGCATCCGCCACCCCAGCAGGAGATCTAACCATCCTCTTCAGCAAAATTTGGCGCGTCAGCAGTGCGCCTTCAGACCCGGCACCTGGCAGCATTAATGTCTTCCTGCCAAACGGTACCCTCCTTCAAACCTCTTGCGTCGAAACCTACGCTATCAGCGGTTGGACAGCGGATCGGGAGGTACCCAATCGTCTACAGGTAACCGAGGGTGGCCAACCTGTCTACAACGCCGAAATTCTAGAACTGTCGAATACAACCTTACGGCTACGTCTGAACCTCATTCCATCCAATGAAACTCAGGAAATAACCTACACAGCCGTTGAAGACGAATTTACCTGTCCTGACCTACCCCGATAGGCATTTCAGGGCTTACGTATTTGTGTTGTGTGCTTCGCACACAACACACAACACAAATGCTCTAAATATGGCGGACTTGCGTAAGTCCTGATTTCTTACCGCCTTACAGAAAGCGCCTGGAGCTTTTATCTCCAGGCGCTTTGTCATATTTAAATTCAATACGGGAAGTACGAGTACAACGGACTGCGCGCTTCCTATATTCGGCAAACGGCTCCGATTAAAGCTGGTCTAACTGAGTTTTGAGTTTCTCCAACTCATCGTCTACATCACTGGTAGAAGTAGAGTTACCTGCAGGAGCCGAGGCCGCCGGGAGAGAACCCTGGGCTTCAGAACTGCCACCCAACAGTTGAGCTTTCATGGCGGCCAGCTCGTCATCGACATCGCTACCCGACTCTAATTGAGCAAACTGCGCTTCCAAGGTAGAACCCGCCAGTTCCGCTGCGGCCTGAGAGCGGGCTTCCATCTGCAACACCTTGTCCTCCATCCGCTCGAAGGCTCCCATAGCAGTGCTGGTGCCCATGCGCCCCATGGTGCTCTGGAGTTGCTCGTTGGCTTTTGCCGCACTGGCGCGAGCTTTGAGCATATCCTTTTTGGTCTTGGCCTCAGAAATTTTGCCTTCCAGAGCGATCAGGTTGCGCTTTAAGGTGTCTACCGTAGCACTCTGCTGATCCAGCTGAGTTTTCAGAGACGTTGCCATCTCCGTTTGAGTTTTCCGTCGGGTCAAGGCTTCCCGCGCCAGATTCTCATCGCCTTTCTGGAGGGCCAGTTGGGCGCGCTGCTGCCAGTTATTCGATTCCGTTTGCGCCTGATTGTACTGCTGCTGCATGCGCTTCTGGCTGGCGATCGCACTCGCCACCGCCTGTCGCAGTTGCACCAGGTCTTCCTGCATATCAATCAGGGCCTGTTCCAGAATTTTTTCCGGGTCCTCAGCGGCGCTCACCGCTGCATTCAGGTTGGAGCGGACCACTCGGCTGACACGGTCAAACAATCCCATGATTCTCTCTTCCCATATGTAGTGAATAGGGGTGCGACTGCCTGTGCGGGGAGCCGCCAGATTCTATTGTGGCTGACGAACCCACAACTCATCCAGTCCATTAAGGTGCGGATGTCTTGGCTTTCTATGGACTATTTTAGGGGGTGATTTAAGGGACTAGGGGCGATCGCAGTCAACGTTTAAGGTTTGGCCCTGCAGAACTCTCCACAAGTGAGCACAGAACCTATCCCTAACCGCTGTCGGAACGACCGGAGCTCTAAACCCACTTAATCATCAAAAAAGGCGGCGGGCTAAGCCCACCGCCTTTTTAAGAGCGACGTTCTGAATTACAGCTGAGGTATAAACTGTTCCTTCTCGGGAACATTGGCATACTCAGCTACAATCTGACGAAACTCGTCACCGTCAATGGTTTCCTTCTCGATCAGCAGATCCACAACTCGGTCGATCAGGGCACGGTTCTCGCGCATCAAGCGGCACGCATCGTCATAGCAATGCTCAACGATCGTCCGTACCTGAGCATCAATCCGAGAGGCAATCTCTTCAGAGTACTCGGAACGCGTTGTCCAGTCACGGCCCAGGAAGACCTCACCGCTCTGGCTTTCCAAAGACATGGGACCCAAATCAGACATCCCAAATCGGGTTACCATCTGACGCGCCATGCCTGTAACCTGTTGCAGGTCGTTACCGGCTCCAGTGGTTACTTCGGCATCACCAAAGATCACTTGCTCTGCCGCACGGCCACCCAGGGCACCCGTAATCCGAGCCAGGATTTGAGCGCGCGAGATCAAGCTTTGATCTTCGGAAGGCATAAACCAGGTTAAGCCCTGAGCCTGCCCCCGAGGAATCAGGGTTACTTTCTGAACGGGGTCGTGGTGCTTCAGCAGCGTACCCACCAAAGCGTGTCCAATCTCGTGATAGGCAATCAAGCGCTTGCTCTTACCATCCACCAGAGGTGTGCCTTCCATACCGGCAACAACGCGGTCGATGGAGTCGTTGATTTCTGCCATGCCCGTTTCGTCTTTGCGACGACGAGCGGTCAGAATAGCCGCCTCATTCAGCAGGTTCGCCAGGTCAGCACCGGAGAAACCGGGAGTGCGGCGGGCGATCGACTCTAAAGAAACATCAGAGGACAGCTTCTTATTCCGAGCGTGCACTTGCAGCACTGCCAGACGGCCCTTAACATCGGGTGGATCCACCAGTACTTGACGGTCGAAACGACCGGGACGCAGCAGCGCCGAATCCAAAACGTCAGCCCGGTTGGTCGCCGCAATGATAATGATCCCGGTATTACCCTCGAAACCATCCATCTCGGTGAGCAACTGGTTCAGGGTTTGCTCCCGCTCGTCGTTACCGCCACCGATACCAGCACCCCGCTGACGACCTACGGCGTCAATTTCATCGATAAAGATGATACAGGGAGCGTTCTCTTTAGCCTTGCGGAACAGGTCGCGAACGCGGGACGCACCCACCCCGACGAACATTTCCACAAACTCAGAACCCGAGATGCTGAAGAAGGGAACCCCCGCTTCACCAGCGATCGCCTTCGCCAACAAGGTCTTACCCGTTCCCGGAGGGCCAACCAGCAGCACACCTTTGGGAATCTTGGCACCCACAGCGGTGAACTTCTCAGGCTTCTTCAGGAAGGTCACAACTTCTTGCAGTTCTTCCTTCGCTTCTTCAATACCCGCGACGTCATCGAACATAACCCCCGTCTTCGCCTCCATTTGGAAGCGGGCACGGGACTTACCAAAGTTCATCGCCTGGCCAGGGCCACCCGGCATGTTATTAGAGCGACGGAACAATAGGAACAGGCCCCCAATCAGCATCAGCGGGAACAGCAGGTTGCCCAACCAACCCCAAACCGCTGCATCATTACGGGGAGTGTGAATGTCAAAGCTAATGCCTTCGTTACGGAATCTGGAGATCAGCTCTGGTGCGTTGCCGGGCAGGTCAACCCGTAGACGCTGAACCCGGTTGTCGAGGTCGGGATCAACGGCCTCAACAATGGCCGTCCGCCCACTATCAAACAGATCCACTGTCGTGACCCGACCGGCATCCAAATACTCCAGAAAACGCCCATAGGTCATCCGGGTACTGGCGGTGTTATTCCCGGTCGCCATAGGTGCGCTCGAAAAGGCTCCTTGCCAAAAGAAGAAGCCGATGACCAGAACTGGCAACAGCCAGAGTAGGATTACTCTCCAGGAAATTTTCATATTGCGGTGTCGCCCTTTGATACATCTGAGCCTAGAAGCCTGAAACGGTTGCATATGTTGCGATCGCCCAGGACACTAGCCAGTAAACTTAGATTTTCTTTCCGATCTTTTTTTCCAAGCCTGTGGAAGAACTCCTGAGCAGGCTTACCTAGAGGAACTCAAATTTCTGAGAAACGTTCTTAACTAAATTTAACCTAATTTTGTAAAGGCAGACAACCCGGGAAGTGAGGCCCGATTATCATGGCTCCACTTCAAAAGGAGCCATACCCTTCTGTTAAATCCTTATAGCAAATCTAGTGAAAGACCTGGGGCTAGCTAGAGAGAGATAGCGCTATAAAGGTAAACGGTTGATTTTTGAAAAGCTCCCTTCGTGCGGCTTTTCAAAAATTAACCGTTCTAGTTAGGACTGACACATTTATAGGGCGTGGGGTATGCTTTGCACACCCCACGCCCTATAAATGTGTCAGTCCTGAATCAGGCTAGGGTGCAGTTACAGGAGGAGCAACCGGAACCGTGCGGTTGGCGATGGGATTGCTTTCCGAAATCTGGATGACATAGGGATAGTATCGGTTGACCCGATGGGAACCCACCCAAATCTCATAGGTTCCCGGCAACCACTCGCCAGACATACCAGGATTAAAGTCGAGACTGTAATTATCGTTACACCAGGTGCCTCCTGGCCCTCGCACCACTAGGGTCGTATCCGCCGTGCTCTGCACCTGCAAACTCAGATAGGAAAAGCGGCTCGTCAACTGCATTGTGTGATCGGGCTGCTCATCCACAAATCCTAAACATGCCCCAGTGTCTGTCTCTGATTGGCGTGCCAGTTGCGTAGCCGACACTGGCCCACCACTAATCCCTCGGATGGTCGCGTTAGCAAAGTTTGGACTCAGGCTGACGTTCTCAAAAATGCTACTACCACCCGTAACAACAATTTGCTGAGCCTGGGCAGGCAGAGGAAGAAACAGGGCCAACGCCAGTGGGGTAAACCAGAGAGACTTGGGCATGGATAAAGGGAAGTTAAGTTGTGGGGTTAAGACACCCGGTGTTTTTGAAAACACTGGGTGTCTGGTCTGTGGAGGAGACTAGCCTGCGATCGCCACTGCTTTCTCAAGCCGAACACGATCCTGTTGCTTGGCATGAAGGAGGAGCCAGGACTGCACCAGATCAGGTCCTTGAAGAGCACCTGTGAGAGCCGCCCGGAGAGACTTCATCACCAGGCCTTTCTTAAAGCCATGCTCTTTGACCACCTGCTGCACGATCGCCTGGGCATCGGCCTCCGTCTCTAACGGCGCAGACTCCGACACCGCCAGCACGGCCTTCAGCGCATCGCCAACACCCGCCTGTTGGAGGTGCTGCGTGGCATCCTCGTTAAAGGCCAAATCGGTTTGAAACAGATATTGGGTCATAGGCACCGCTTCATCCAGACGAGCCAGACTGGGGGCGATGACAGCTGTCATCCGTTCCAGCCAGGGGCGATCGCCTACCGCATCAATGCTATGGCCTGCCTCCTGCCAGTAGGGAACTAGCAGATCCGTCAGCTGCTCAACGGGCATAGCATGAAGGTACTGGCTGTTGATCCAGTTCAGCTTGTCCCAATCGAACTTGGCTCCCGCTTTGTTCACCCGCTCAAAGCCGAATTTTTCAGCGGCTTCAGGAAGGGCGAAGAGTTCAGTCATAGGCTCTGGGGGCGACCAACCCAGAAGGGTCATGTAATTGGCGATCGCCTCGGCTGTATAGCCCATGCGTTGGAAATCGGAAATGGACGTGACGCCATCTCGTTTCGACAGCTTGGCCCCCTGCTGATTCAAGATCAGTGGCGTGTGGCCAAAATGGGGCACCGTTGCGCCAAGCGCTTCATACAGCAGAATTTGCTTGGGTGTATTACCAATGTGGTCCTCACCCCGAATGACGTGGGAGATGTTCATATCGATGTCATCGACCACCACTACAAAGTTGTAGAGAGGTTGGCCAACTTCACCGGGGTCAGCGGCGCGGGCAATCACCATGTCTCCTCCCAGATCCCGTCCTTTCCAGGAGACGTTGCCACGCACCAGGTCGTTCCAGGTAATCTCGCGATTGTCATCAATTTTGAAGCGAATCACCGCCTGTCGGCCCTCGGCCTGGTAAGCCGCCTCCTGTTCGGGCGTCAGATTGCGGTGGCGGTTGTTGTAGCGTGGTGCTTCATTACGGGCCTTCTGGGCTTCCCGCATGGCATCCAATTCTTCAGGGGTATCGTAGGCCCGATAGGCTAATCCTTTATCCAGCAAGGTTTGGATCTGCTGACGGTAAAGATCCATCCGTTCTGTTTGATAGAAGGGGCCTTCATCCCAGGTCAAACCCAACCACTTCAGGCCATCGAGGATATTTTCGGTATATTCGGGGCGCGATCGCTCCTGGTCGGTATCCTCAATCCGCAAGATAAATGTGCCGCCCTGGTGGCGAGCAAACAGCCAGTTAAACACAGCAGTACGAGCCGTGCCAATGTGCAACAGGCCCGTCGGACTGGGTGCAATACGAACGCGAACCGACATAAATAAAAATTAATTGAGAGTGCAGCCGCACATCTACCTGCGGAAATTCTCCCGGCAGATCTGCACTCCCCATTGTAAGGGCAAGGGAGCAGGGGGGCGGAGGGGCATGGGAGCAGAGGACAGGGGGCAAGGTAACACTTTTTTGATGAACCAGATGCAAGCAATGACTCCCCTGCTCCCTGACTCTCCCACTTCTTTACCTTGCTCTAACCCCCGATGCTCTGGCTTAACAACCGCGCTGACTCAACGGGACAACGCACCACAACGTTGTGATCATCCACTAAGCGGAGATAGCGCAAGCCGATGTCTTGAACTCGATAGACCTTGCCATCAAACTCGACAGAATCGCCCAGGCTGATGGTAGGAGCATCAGGCATGAAGATGGATTCGGTACGCATTTGGCGCTCAATCAGGTTTTCAACGATCGCCAATTCTTCCTCCAGTTCCTTAAGGCGATCGCGACGATGGATGCGTTCAACCCAGTCGCGGTGGCGGGAGCTACCGGCAACGCCTAACTCCCGCTCGCGTACGGGCAGAGTGGTGTGGGTCAATCGCCAGCATTTGTGATTCAGAAAGTCAGCTTCAATCCGAACATTGGGGGGAGCGATCGGCCCCGAAGAAGCGATAGCGTCAATTTGAGCGCGCAAACGTTGCTGCTCGGCCTGTAAATGGGGACTCATCATAAGGAGAAAAGAGCGACAGTAAAGTACTACAAACTCAACAGCTCTAGCCTGAGATATTCTCTCAGTCCGGTTATTTGCTCAATCGTTATCGAGGCTCCTTATGGGCAACCATACCAATCACAAGACCCTTTCGATAGACTTTTTTAAACCAATGAAACATTCCTCAAGGCTGAGCAAGGGAGACGTTAGTCTCTAGAAAGTTATTTAGATATAGAAAAAGGGCGCAGCATGGCATTAAACACATCAGAGCCGCTCAAAACCCTGGCAGTAGATATTGGCGGCAGCGGCATTAAGGTAATGGTGCTGGATGAAAAGGGCGAACCAATGACGGCACGCGATCGTCTGGATACTCCCGTTCTCCCAACTCCCGAAGCCGTTCTTGACATTATTCTGACCCTGGCAACGGACAAAACCTTCGACCGGGTATCGGTGGGGTTTCCAGGTGTGATTCGAGTTGGTGTCACCGAAACTGCCGCGAATCTTCATCCCAGTTGGATTGGGTTTAATCTTCAGGGTGCGCTCCAGGAAAAGTTAGGAAAGCCGGTGCGCGTTGCAAATGACGCAGATTTGCAGGGGCTGGGTGTAGTGGCAGGCCAGGGGCTAGAACTGGTGATCACCTTGGGGACGGGTTTTGGCTCCGCCCTCTTCATCCAGGGAATTTTAGTACCCAATTTGGAATTGGGGCACCATCCTTTCCGCAAAGGCGAAACCTACGAGCAACAGCTCGGCCGAGCCGCTCTGGAGACGGCGGGAAAGAAAAAGTGGCAGGAGCGCTTGAATAAGGCGATCGCCCAACTTGCCCACACCTTCAACTATGACTATCTATATATTGGAGGCGGCAACGCGAAGGAAATCAAAATGGAGTTACCCCCTCGGGTCAAAATCGTGCCCAATATTGCTGGGCTCTTGGGTGGAATTGCACTGTGGCGAGGTGAAGTATAAAAAGAAACGTCCATCCTGAGACGAAGTAATTTCCGAAGCGGCTAGAGTCGGGCTGCTTGTTGAGGATCGTTGCTACAGACGAAGAGTCTCAAAGCATCGATCTAAGCATTCCTGGCACTGCGGTTGTCGCGCCCCAGTCCAGATTATTTCTTCAGGAGGGTTATGGGACTCCGCTCACCGTTGCTCCGATTGGTTTCGAAAGTAAGGGCGATCGTCTCCGCTATCCCCCTAAACATTCCGCTCATTGGGATCCTGGTTCTTTCGCTAGCGGGGTTCCTGAGTCGTTGGAACTTCGTCTTCGATCTGGTCACGCATTTTCGTGTGCAATACCTGCTTGTTTCTGGGTTGCTGTTTGCCCTTTTTCTCGGGCGGCATCCACGCTGGGGATGGAAGCTCAGTCTGTTTTGTCTGGTCCTAAATCTCAGCCAGGTCGTGCCCTGGTACTTCCCCGTCCCCGTAGCCCACGCTGCCACAGATGGCTCTGCTCTGCGGGTGATGATTAGCAACGTTCAGGCAAAAAACCGTAATTATCAAGCGCTAACCGAGCTGATTCGCAAGGAACAGCCTGATTTACTAATTCTTCTGGAAACCAATCCAGCCTGGTTACAAACTATGGATTCGGTTGCCAGCTTGCTGCCCTATGGATTGAACCAGCGCAACACCCATCCCACGGATGTCGCGATTTACAGCCGCTTTCCTCTCACAGAGGTATCTCTAGGTACCGCATCAGGGGCATCCAAAACCCTCAAATCCGTCCAGGAGGATGTGTTGGTCGCCCAATTTGAGCGCAATGGGGTACTGGGAGTGGCGATCGCCATCCACCCGCCGCCACCCCTCTATTGGAATCTTTTCGCCCGCCGCAATCAAGTGTTGCAGCAGGTATCCCAATACATCCAACACATTCAACAGGAAAAAGCTCCTGGGGCTGATCACATTATTTTGGGAGGCGACTTCAACATTACGATGTGGTCTGCCTTCTACCGTGAATTAATCGCCCACACGGGTCTCAAGAATAGCCGCGATGGGTTTGGCATTCTCCCAACCTGGCCTGCCTTCGCTCCACCATTGTTCATCCCCATCGACCACTGCCTGACCAGCCCCAACATCTCCGTTGTAGATGTCCATACAGGGCCTCGAATCGGGTCTGATCATCTGCCAATTGTGACGGATTTAGCTTATCCCTGAAGTTTTTGTTGCGTGTATTGATGCATGCAACAAAAACTTCAGGAAATCACTCCCTCAACTCCATGACTAAAACCCGCACCCTGCCCTGGATTTCAACCATTATTTTTGCTGCATTATTTGTCGTCATCCTGGTGATGGCCTACACCGGCAATTTGCCAGCCGAGCTTCAAGCCATCCCCAACTATGACAAACCGGGGCACATCATTCTGTATTCAGTAGCAGCCTATCTGGGTCATCGCATCTTGCAAAAACGTCGTATCCGTTTTCTAAGGATGTTAATACCCTTGTGGATTTTGATCTTCGGCACCTTCACTGTGGTGGAAGAAGTCATACAAGGTTTCTCTCCAAACCGCAGCCTCGACGCCCTGGATTTAGTTTGTAGTGGACTGGGAATTGCCCTCGGATATTGGCTCGCCGAGCGAGAAGATTAATCCTGTCATTGTTTGAAGCGTGAATCATGGCCTAGCTTCACCAGGCCATGATTCACGCAGAAAGCCCCATACAGGTCAACGTAGCACCGTTACCTTTTCTTCCAATTCCCGGCGCAGGCGATAGAGAACGGTATCACGATCGACTTGATCCAGAATGTTGTGCAAGACCGTATTCACGCCCTCCGGCCCCCAGGTGCAGCCCTGTTCCAGATAAACCTGGGCAGCTTTACCAACACGGTAGGAACCATAGCCGGCCAGGGTAGCTTGGGCGATCGCCGCACTCCCATAGGCCATTACTCCACTCACGCCATCAAAAAACGACACCGCCGCAGAAGCGCTTTTGCCAACACCCAAAAGCAATCCGCTTCCTACTTCCCCAGCCAGGACACCCCCCGCACTCCACAAAATGCTGTTGAGCAGTTTCCCGGCTTCATGGCGGGTCATAGGCAGCCCATACAGTCGAGCCAAAGCGCGAATCATCACGAGATCGGTGGCAAAGCCACCAAGGATGTCGACGACGGCGATCGGGTTGAGGCCAATGGCGATCGCCTTCCACTGGGCAAATTTCCAGATCAATTCCTCGGCTGCTTCCTGGTTGAGGCGCAAAGCTTTGCGGGCGATTGATTGCTCTGACTCTCGGGCCTGCCGCAGGGCATTGAGGGCCAGTAGCGACTTACCTTCCTGGTTGAGGATTGCCAGGAGCTTTTGCTTCAATTCTGTAATGTTGGGCGGTGGAGCCTCCCACTCATACGTGACGCGGCCATCTTCCCACTCCACGCGCACCTGCATCTGGGCAGGCTCTGCGGCAACTCGCACAATATCTTCAGGGCGAAGCCTGGGACGATTGACATCTCCGCTCGCATCAAATAAGTCTTGTAGCCTCTGATAAATAGCTTGCCGATCCTGATCAGGATACAGATCCGTCTTGTTGAACACGACGATCAACGGCTTATGAGCAGCCTGAAGTTCTGTCAGAGCACGGTACTCCGTCCGAGTCATATCGCCAGCAATGACGAACAAAATTAAATCCGCATCATGGGCCACTTCCAGAGCCATTGCTGCACGAGATTGCCCACCCACTTCATCTAACCCTGGGGTGTCAATTAGTTCGACAGTGACCGGTTCACTCAATTCCAGCGACCAGTAGATCGAGCGAGGAAACTGGGTCACCCCGTGGAGTGGGCCTGTGGGTACTAAACGCTGACCAACCAATGCGTTAACTACCGCTGATTTGCCTCGGCTAACCAGGCCAAAAACGGCAATTCTTACCAGATTGGAGTTCAACTTATCGAGGGCGTAGGAAACCTGGTTCAGATCTGCTTTCATGGCGGCCTGCAACTCCACCGAGCCCTGGCGACGAGGTTGACGCATCGCCGTAGAGTAGCGCTGGAGCAACTGCTTCAGACTCGCCTTAGCTCGTTGATAGTGAATATCTTGCAACCCCAGGGGGATCAATCCCATGTTCGTTGCGGGAGAAGACGGCTCGGGGGACTCGATCGGTGCAGCCAAGGTTAGTGATCCTCAAACGCCATTTTAATTTTCGCGTACCCACCTCAATTTTCACTATGGGGTTTACCGGAGGAAGAGGGTGGCGATCGCCCTATTCGGCATCCTCAAAACTTATAGCGCTGCGCGCTTAGAGACCGGGAGTTGACTTTTGAAAAGCCGTGTCTCGCCTGGCTTTTCAAAAGTCAACGGTTCATGCCCTCAAACAACAATTGGTACTACACAGCATAAAAAAAGGGCATGCCCACATGCCCCAAGTTCCCTAAGAGGAACATTGAAATGTTATCTTCTCGTACGGTATCCGTACGAGAAGGTAATCATTCATTACTGCGGCCGTTGCACACAGGTCATCATTCGCAGAGTTGCCGCTGCTGCATAGTTACGGAGGGCTGAGTCGTTGGGGGCAAAAGATGTACCCCGCTCGTTCAGCGGTGACGCAACGCCACAGAAGGCTGACATTTCAGAAATCTGACTAGCAGCCCAGTGGTTCGCGGTATCGCCGAAGTTGATGGGCTGTTGTGTGGGCGTCAGGACTGCCGAAGACCCACGCAGGGTTCGAGCATAGCCTGCTGCACGGCGCAACACCGAAATCAACTCTGCACGAGTCACAGGGCGATCAGGACGGAAGCTACCATCCTCATAGCCGCTGATCAGGTTGTTGTCACGGGCAAACTGAATCTTAGCCGCACTCCAACGGTCAGAACGCACGTCACTGTAGGGATTACGGGTTGCTCGGGTGGGCACTTGCAGGTTCGTATTAGGAACTCGCACCAGAGCATCGAGCACCATTGAGACCATTTGTTCTCGAGTCAGAGTTCCCTGTGGCCGGAAGGTGTTGTCTTCAAAGCCAGCGATGAAGCCTGTTTGTACAGCCTGTTGAATCTCCGTCGCATAAATATCCCCAGAAATGTCACTGAACCGGACAGGGCCAGGGCTAGGCGAGGGCGATGGGCTGGGAGAAGGCGATGGGCTGGGAGAAGGCGATGGGCTAGGTGAGGGACTCGGCGATGGGCTGGGGTTGGTTACCACACCACCGGGTGGAAGCGTCCCCTCATAGGTCAGATAGACGTGCCCCAAGGCCTGGTCGTTAAAGGTACGGCGGGTAAAGCGCCAGCCAGAGTTGAAATTGAGTTTGGCAAAGTCATTGGTGAGGCCATTGGAACGGGCAATCTCCAACCGCGGCACGCCGCTTTGACGAGGAATCGCTGTCAGTACCAAATCATTCTCACGGGGCAACACACGCAACGTGTAGGCCAGACCCATATCTTCACCGTTGATCCGAATGGAGTAGCCATTGCGATCGGTGCTTCGGCGGCAAATGCCCGTAAAGTCAAAGTTGAGCAGGAGTGGGTTCACAATGACCGGCCCAGCACCACTTTCGCTCCAGCAGGCACGGGAGTCGGTAACCTGTTCAACGACGACCAATTGGCGATCGCTCGTTCCACGGGATGAAAAGGCAATAAAGCGGTTTTGATCCACTTCCTGTTGACCGAAAGACGTGGCGGAAGCAGACGTCTGAATCATGGAGTGGGCGATGGGAAGGGCACCCAGTGCAACGGCGGCCAGGGTAGTTAAGCTACGAAAAATGCGTTTCATAACAACGAGGGGTTCTCTTCTAGCAGGATAGATGACTGCCCTATCGGGCGCTTCTGCCCCTTTAAGGCATTATTGCCTCTTTAGGGCACACGGTAGAGTGTTCACTGACACTTCGCAAAACACTCTGGACAGATTTCTTGCCAGGGTATTTAAGTGACTGCCAAGCTTCATCATCCCCATTTGTTGATATCAACAAAACTACAATAGCGTGGCATCAGGAGTGATGAAGAATTTATTCCCAGGCAAGAGGGATCAGTCAGAATCTAATACGAAGTCTCAGAACCGACGGTATTGGACAGAGCGAACCAAATCGAAAAGTTGGGCAATAAATACTTCGAGTGTGGGGAAATTATGACACCCGAATTTTAGCTAATAGATGATGTGAATTGATTTCATTAATCAGATTCACGTCCTGGATGCAAGCATTACCTGATTGGAGTGAATGGATAATTGACTTGACGAAATGATGGCTTTTTTTGTGCCGCGATCGCTCACATATTTTCCATCAAGCTTCATCTACAAAACGTATCTTTGGGGTTATGTTATTAGGCTACACAGCTTAATAGAGGTAATCCGGGAAGTTTGGTGCAAGATAATTAGCTCTCTATCTTGAAGCGTTAATGTCGAGACTGGTCGTCGAATTAGCAGCAATTTATGCGGATCAAACAAGCAGCAACTCCTTGACAAAATCAAGTGAGGACAGTTCTGAAACTGTACATACACAGCCATGTAATAGCAGGCTCTAAGGGGTAAGTAGATGAGTTAAAAACAGCTTTTAATTGTGCCAATTAGGAAATTGGTTATCGTTTTTGCGATTCACGATTAAATTACCTCAGGAAGCCTTTCGAGAAGCCATTGAAAAGGCTTACTTTCCACACTTTCAATACGGAAATCAACCTTTTCAATAGCTAATAAAGGTTATACACAAAACAACCTGAAATTCTTTTTGTGAGGTAGCAGTGCAGCCATCGCTCCTACAAAAAGAACCACAGGTTATAGAACAACACGCTCACTATTTTCCTCAAGCCCTGGATTCTGCGTACGCGCCGCGCCGTAAAATCCCAGCAATTCTTAGTATGGAATTAAGCCCGAAAACTGCTTGCCGAAGGCAAGCGGTTTTCGGGCTTCAAAGCCAAGATTGCGCGCCCGACGGGCGCGCAATCTTGGCTTTGAAGCTCATAATGATAACTGCTGGTAAAATCCAGGGCTTGAGAAAAATGGCGAAGGTATGGATAGAATATGCGGCTCTCAGGGTTATGAACCGTTGAATAGCTGGTAGATCTGGCGACAAAATGTCTTTAATTTTTCTTTGACAGATTCCTTCGGTTGTACGTTACCCAGAAATTGCCAATCATCAATTGTAGACAGTCGCCACTTCTCACCTTCATAGCTAAACCCGACCGCTTCTACACCAATGACCTGCCGAGTTTCTGTAGTCGGATCCTCAAATAGGCGAATTTGTACCAATATGGAACGGCTTTGAAAGGTAGGACTCCAACCGGGAAAATGAAAGCCGATATCAATAGAGTCAGGATCCACGAGCTTGCGAGTATCAGGATCATTAGCCCAGGGCTTCAAGTCAGCCCGCGCATCGGGGAAGAGCGTTTTGAATAGGTTAACCACCGCTGCAATTTTGGTAGTGGTTTCTAAGCCTTTCGCTTGTTCTGCTGCATTCACACCGATCACTCCAGCCACTTTGGGTCATCATCTACCAGGTATCGGACTTAAAGGGTGATGCCTGACACGTTATGAAAGATTTCTTCCTGTTTCACAGTGTAAAGGACTTTGCTGGAAGGCGACATCTACTTAACTTCAATTCGGGCTTGGCCCAAGTGCCCATTTTGGTGTGCACTCCACGCAACTAAAAAGGGCTTTTTCAAGGGGCGCGCAAGGCGTGTCCCTCGAAAAAGCCCTTAACCATACGGCCATGTAAGGATAAGGTGAATGGGCGTAGATGATTTCCCTTCAAAAAACTCCAGATTTCTGCACCTTTACACGTCCATGCAGAAATCTGGAGTTTGGCTCAACAAACGTTCCTACACTTTGTCAGGGTTTTAGCGCCATCAAAACAGGGGAAAAGCTTGAGAGAACTGTTCCCTCCCCACGATAGAGGAAGCAGCTATGACTAGAGGCTGGTCAACCAACCCACAACGCCATGACCCGTTGTGGCTTCAAGAATCAGGGCAGACACAAAACCAATCATCGCCAGACGACCATTGATCTTTTCTGCATGGGCATTGAAGCCAAACTGCTGGGTTTCATCCACATACATCTTGGGCTCTACGGCGAAATTGTTCATCAGCCCACGCTCTTCAGTCGTATAACCCTTGCTAGTCATAGAAATTTCCTTCTCATGTATTTATGTAAATAACTATAACATACATGTTAAGTTTTATTTCAATTCTGATAGAAGCTTTCTCCTTATTCAGAGGAAGTGATTCACCGTCATAAAACAAACCTAGTTTTAACCTCAGTTCGGAATAAGCTAAAGTGCTCATTTTGGCGTGCGCTTTGCGCACGCCAAAATGAGTGTTTTCGAATGCCGCGCGTTGCGCGGCACTCGAAAACACCCTTAACCCGAACTCAGGTTAGTTTTAAGCCTCTGCAGTGAGCAGATTGCAGCAGTATCTTTGGCACACAGACAGGTTCGTTCAACAAGGCACCCGAAAAATCTTGCAGGCTACTTTATGGGAAGGTAAAACCCTAGAACCCCGGTATTTGACCAAACACCGGGGCTCTAGAAACCAACATCTCCCTCTATTAACTTCTGTTAACTTTTCTCACCAAACTCGGGGATGGCAGGCCGGACGCATCAGCAGCTCCTGTCGGACCTGGTGCCATACCTCAGCAAACCAGCGACGGGCTTCTAGAGTCGAATGTCCTCGATAACGGCAGAGCATTCCTTGCCTCAGACGGGTTACACCCACCTGAGCTAGAGGCACAGGCTGGGGAATGGTCGAACCTGGGAGCAGAGTTTCGGTTGAGGCGCGGCCCTGCCAGAACTGACGGGCCACATCTATTAAGCCCGGCGATAGATCCTGGCCTACAACAGAGAAGCTCCCTACTACCGGGCAGCCTGCCAAACCATGCAGGCTGTCCAACATAGCAGAACCACCCTGAAGCCACTGAGGATCAACCCAAAGAGGACGGCCCTCTTGCCATACCTCTGTACGCGATCGCCATTCCCCACTGGCAAACCGTTCTCCGCGAGCTGTACGCCCGAAACGTGTGATTTCCCACCCTATCCATAGAGCTCCTTCCGCCAGATCAATCCGGTTATGCTGGCGGGAGATCGCTCCATTAAACACAATGGTTTCCTGGGGTAACCATTCTAAACAGGCTCCCGCTGCCACATGGATCCGAGTTGATAGCTGCGACTCCAGACCAGCACTGCGGTAAATTTTTCCGGCGGTAGCTGTGGTCAGTAGCGCATGGGTGTTGGGCTGGAGGTGAATTGTGGAGGAGAGGCGATCGCCTCCCACAATGCCCCCCGCTGTATGCAGAGTCACCACATGACACACGTTCCCTTCTGGGTAGAAGGGGCGTTGAACTTTGAAGGGAGCCTGCACAGAACAGCGGGCCAGGAGCGTGCGTTCTGCTGATGGGGAAAACATCAGCTCCAGATTTCCCTGCCAACTCGAGGTTGGGGCAGAAGCAATAGGATCAAGGTGGGTCGTCAAGGGGAGTAGCCGCGATGCGCAAACTAATACAGCGTTGACATGAGTTTACGCCGATAGGCCATCGTTAAGGCATGGTCATCTCCCAATAACGCGAAAATCGTCAGCATGGTCTTGCGTGCTGCATCCTGACGGTATTTGCGATCGCGTGCCACCAGTTCTAGCCAACTTTGCAACGCTGCTTCGTAATCTTCTGCCAGGGTAAGCTGCACAGCCTTTAGATAGTGCGTATCCAGGTCGCTGGCAGGAGTGAGGGTCTCACTGTCTTGGTGAAGTTGAATGAGCGATCGCAAGGCTTCTACCTTTTGCCCAAATTCGCGATCGTGGGGTGAGACTTCTGCCAGGGCCTTCTGGGCTTCGTCAAACTTTTGGCGACTAATGAGAAACTGAGCCGCTTCCATTGCTAGCCCTTTGTCCTCGGGATATTGCTCAGCCAGGTTGACAAAAAGCTTTTCTACTTCTTCCCACTCACCCGCTGCTTTGGCAACCTGAATCGCCTCTAAACCCGTTTCTCGGGCAGATGTTAAATTCAGATCCACCAGAAACTGACGGAGTTGTGGCTCAGGCAACACGCCCACAAAGCCGTTTTGCATCTGCCCATTTTGCACCACTCGCACATCAGGCACCCCTTCCACCGCAAATGCGTTGGCCAGATCAGGGTTCTCATCAATATCAACTTTCGCGAGTACAAAGTCATACTCCTGCACCAGTTTTTCCAGCATGGGCTTCAGCAACTTGCAGGGGCCACACCACTGGGCATAGAAGTCAACCAGTACAGGTTTTTCAAAGGACTTTTGCAGGACTTCCGCTTCAAAGGTTGCATGATTAACAACAACAGACGTTCCCATGGCACAGTGACTCCATAACGAATGAAATGGATTAGCGGAAATTGGCAAGCGAGACAACATTTCTCGCGGGTTAGCATCCGGAACCTGTAACGCAGGATGCCCGCTAACTTTAGTGTAACGTCAGTTCCGAGGAAGCTTTTGCGGATAGTTCGCATTCGCAAATAGCTTATTTGACCTCAGTTCGAGATGGGTCTAAAAGCCCATTTTGGTGTGTGTAGAGCGCACGCCAAAACGGGCTTTTTCGAGGGACGCAAGAAGCCGCCTCTTGAAAAAGCCCTTAACCGTGGTATGCGAAGCACACGACACACAACAATACGCATCCGTCTTGATGTCATTAAAAAAGCAGGGAACGGTATTCCCTGCTTTATGAGGGGCTAGGGGCGATCGCCCAAATCCCCAGTTGGGTAATTGCTAACCGAACGGCGCAACTGAGCCAGAGATTGGTTGTAACCCAAAATGGCCTCCACCAGGTTAAATTCGGCCTGGGTTAGCTCAGTTTGGGCTCGCAGCACATCACTCTGAGTCCCAACTCCAGCCTGAAAGCGGAGGCGAGCCAACCGCAAAGATTCTGTCGCCCGCTCAACGTTGAGCCGAGCAGTGGCAATGTTGGTTTGATTGGCCTGTAGGTTAAAGTAAGCCTGCTCTACCTGAAACCGGACTGTACTGCGAGCATCAGCAAAGTTTGACTCGGCAATCTGAATGCCAATCTCTTGCTGACGGGCCTGGGCCGTGCCTGCACCCGCATCAAACAAGCGCCAATTGAGCTGCAAACCCAATGTCCAGTCGTCTTCTACTCCCGTTTCATCATTGCTTAAAGCATCTTGCACCTGATACTGAGCAAATGCTGAAACCTGAGGACCGTACTGAGCATTGGCGGCCTGCCGCTGATTTTCACTGAAATCGCGTTGTACAAGCTGTTGCTCAAGCTCAGCGCGGTTGCGGAAAGCCTGGACAATACTCTCCTCCAGGGTCAAGGGCCAGTCGCCATTCACCTCAACGGGGTCGGCAGCCGCCAGGTTAACAGTCTGGGAAATATTCAGCCGCTGAGCCAGTTGGCGTCGAGCAACCTGCTGGTCGCTGAGAGATTGAACGAGTTCTTGCTGTCGGTTGGCAACATCCACTTCCGCCTGCAGTACATCAAATCGAGTACCGACCCCAGCTCGCTCTAGAGCCTGAGCGTCCCGCAGGTTTTGCAGGGCCTGGTTCAGAGCGTCGCGGCGAATTCTCAATTGCTCATCAGCCCGTTGTAAGTCAAAGTAGTCTTGACTCACCTCAAACCGCAGTTGCTCAGTTTGGGCTTCTAACTGGAGTTCCTGAACCCGTAAGTTGTTCTCAGCCGCATCAATTTGGGCACTGCGAAGCCCTGAGGTAAAAATGTCGTAATCAACACGGATGTTACCGCCGAAGATAACATCAACTTCATCGCCAACGGTTTCCGTTTCCCCTGTAAAAACGTTCGTCGTGACTTCTTGTTGTTGCCCTTCTGAAGCCGTCAAACTGCTATTTAAGCTGACATTAGGAAAGAGGGCTGCCCGTTGTTCTTCTAACTCAGCTCGACGCTGGTTCAATTGCAACCGAACGGTTTCTAGCTCAGGGTTGTTGCGCTCAGCCAGGGCGACCGCTTGCTGCAAGGTAAGAGGCTGAATTCCCTCCAGCTCCACCTCTTCAGGGCGAGTCGGAAAATACAGAGGGTTGGGGTTGGGCTCCAGGTAGTCGGGAAACTCCACTTCCTCGCCGAGAGGATACTGCTCAAGATTCTCTACGAAGGATTCCACTTCAGGCAGAAAGTCTGTTGAGGTAGACGGCCGATCAGAGGTAGGGAGTGGGACATCAGTTACCCCAGTCGTGGGAGTCGTGGGTTGTGGAACGTCAGTCACTCCTGTTGTGGGAGTTGTAGGCTGTGGAACATCAGTTACCCCAGTCGTGGGAGTTATGGGCTGTTGCTGACTAACTTCAACAGGATTTTGGGTTTCTGGGGGAGCGATCGCTTCGGTAATCGGGATCGGCATCACGGCATCCTCGGTTGCTGGAGAGGGTGCATTCGCAAAAACATTTTCTAGAGCCGAAAAGGTTTTGTCTGTTGCAACCGCAGTATCCGTCTCAGATGCCTCACCAACAGCCGGGGCTTCGGGAGGCGCACCCTGCGCCGATTCGTCTGTTCGCTCTCCACCCGCTACAACGGCAGTATCAACCTCATCCATAGCAGGTTCTGCCGCAGGTTCGATATCCCTTGCACTGAGGGTATCGGCTTCATTGTCAGCAGCCTCATCCATTTGCGAATCCGATGCTGCTTCAGCTGGTGCAATGGAGGTATCAGATGAAGACGCTTCAGCCACAGAAGGGCTTTCGGCAACCTCATCCATTGCAGATTCTGTCGCATCCTGACGAGTTGATGTCTCCTCAGGAAACAGCAAAGCTCGAATTTGGGTCACAGATTCTTCAGAACCGGGTATTGGGGTAGAAACCAGATTAGTCAAATGTGAGTAAGGAGAAGGCTCACCAGTTTCTTGCGTCTGCACCGGAGTTGTCACGGTAGCAGCGATCGCATTGCCAGGTTCAAACTTAGAGTCGAGGGGAGTTGCACTGGCGACCGTGGGGCTCAAGCTCAGAAGCAAGCCAATTCCAACGGTAGCAAAAGCATCGGAAGCTTCCATAAGCACGGGCAGACGGGGGTAATGGTCAGGAAATGCTAAAAGTCGGGAACAACCTCATGCAGAATAGCCGGTAACGGTAACCGGGTAAATGCCCCAGGTGGATGATTCCATCCGAAGAGTGATGCATCTAGAAAGCTATGCTAAATCTGAAGTTGCGATGCTGAGCCAGCCTTTCAGGTTGGCTTGCTGAATTGGCGTGGGTTGCTCCACGGGAACAATGTGATAATTCATTGGCCGGGGCGGAGCCAGATGCAAAACGCCTACCCGCAATACATCCTGATGGAAAAAAGTCACTTCGACCGTATCACCCGGTTGGTAATCTTGCAAGCGATCGCTCAATTGTTCCGCCGTCACTCGCAACCCGTCCAGCGCTAACAATTCATCCCCAGCATCAAGCCCGGCACGCTGGGCAGGAGAGCCGTACTCGACAAACTTAATCACGTCCCGGCCATGCTCTGAGCGCACCTGCATCCCTGTAAATGGCGCGGCGTGAGAGACATCATCCGGCTTCAAGCGCAACCCGAAAGGCTCCAGATAGGTATCAAAAGGCAGTTCTTCCGTGGTATGCAGGTAACGCTGAAAGAAATCGTTTAAGTCAGCCCCTGCTACCCCAGCGATGATGGCCTCCAGTTGCTCCGGCAGGAAGCCAATCTCGTCCTGACCGAATTGGTGCCACATCTGGCGGAGTACATCATCGAGCGATCGCGCATTTCCGTGCCGGGCCCGAATCAGAAGATCCAGCAGCAACGACACCATCTCCCCTTTCAAGTAATAGGAGATCTGAGAGTTGTCGCTGTTGGCATCCCGCCGATACAACTTGATCCAAGCATCAAAGCTAGATTCCCCTAAGGGCTGCACCCGCCGCCCTGGAGTGGTCAAAAATCGCGTGATCTCCCGGCTCATTTCCCGTAGAAAATGGCGCGCATCATAAATTCCTGCACGAAGCGGAATCAGGAGGTCGTAGTAACTGGTCGTCCCTTCACTGAACCAAAGGGAGGGGGTGTAGCACTCGCCGTCGTAGTTAAAGACTTCCAGGGCTTTGGGACGAATTCGCTTCACATTCCACAGGTGGAAAAACTCGTGGGCGACCAGTTGCATAAAGCGGCTGTATTTCTCAGCAGAGCGGAAGACAAAACGCGAGTAATTGAGGGTGCAACTGTCCTTATGCTCCAGGCCGCCATACCCCTGATTGGAAAGGTGAAGCAGGAATAGGTACTGGGAGTAGGGTAACCCACCAAACAGTTCCGCCTCTGTTTCCACAACCTTGCGCGTGTCCCGCAACAAGGCTTCAGAATCTAAATTGTTCTGTCCCCAAACGACAAACTGGTGAGGTTTTCCCAGTACATCAAAGCTGTAGGTCGTATGCTCCCCAATTTCAACCGGACAGTCAACCAATGTGTCGAAGTCGGGAGCCTCGAAGGTATTGGGTTGACCTGGAACGGGCGGCAGTGTTGTCGCAATCTTCCAGGTGGCGTGGGGCGGCACCAGGGTCAACCGCAACGGCGTCTTCTCATGATTGGGAATGTAGAAGAAAGTAGCCGCGCCATTGAAGTATCCGTGCGTGCCATCTAAATGATTCGTGCGAACGGTTAACTCATTGGCAAAGAGCCGGTAAGAAATTGTAATTTCGTCCGTCCCATTGGTATCAATGCGCCAGTGGTTTTTGCTGACCTTCGACCAGGGCAAGGGCTTCTGCTGGGCCGTAGCCGCAAAATCTTGCACATGGCGGGCGTACTCGCGCACTAAGTACGACCCCGGCGTCCAAACCGGCATCTTCAAGTCGAGAACAGGCGATCGCCATCCCCGCACTTCTAACGTAATTTCAAACAGATGGGATTCAGGCTGCGACATTGCGACCCGATAGTGCAGGCCTACGGAGGAATGTCGGGCAGTGAGTGGAGCGGTCTCAATGGCTTCAGTCATCAGGCAGTCGCAAACGTCAGCAATCACGCGCAGAGTCGCACAGTGCCCGAATTATAGCGAACTTCATAAAAGAAGGCAGAAGGGAAGAGATTCTACATTCTCTTCCCTTCTGCCTTCTGCCTCTTGTTTTCTGTCTTAACTAAATTCGGCCAGCCAGGTGCGAAAGCTGGCGCATATTCGCAATATCAATGATCTGATTGCCAGGGTCAATATGAATCCAACCCTTGCTATCCAGCTTTTCCATAATTTTGGTCGCTTCATCAATGGAAATGTCGGCAATATCAGCCAAATCACGCATGGGAATGTTGAAGATCTGCAACCCCTGGCTGGT
The DNA here is from genome assembly GCF_039962325.1 of Leptolyngbya sp. PL-A3. Classification (NCBI taxonomy): domain Bacteria; kingdom Bacillati; phylum Cyanobacteriota; class Cyanophyceae; order Leptolyngbyales; family Leptolyngbyaceae; genus Leptolyngbya; species Leptolyngbya sp. PL-A3. The sequence goes on along the minus strand of NZ_JAMPLB010000002.1, from coordinate 254,893 downwards.
GCGCTGCCCGTAGGTTTCAGCAACGGCAACCAAAATGTTAGCAAGCTTGATAGCTGGCGGTTGATGACGAAGTTGAAAGCGGAAATTGGTCATCCGAAGCCGCCGTACCATCAATTGCAACATGCGGTGATGCAATTGTGAGTCTTTGAAGAGAGTCTGAATGAAGCGCTGGGCAGAAATACTAAGCAGTTTTACGGAAGAGAGAGCGACCACATCCGTTGAACGGGGAGACTCATCCAGGATGGCCATTTCACCAAAGAAGTCACCTTTACCAAGGATTGCTAGGGTAACAAAATCTTCACCAACATGGCGACGCACCTTCACCCAACCTGATTGGATGAAGTACACAGCATTGCCCCAGGCATCTTCCATCAAAACGGCTCGATCTGCAGGGTACTCGTGCTCAACCGCAATGGACATCAGCCATTCGAGGGTCTCAGGGCTGGCGGAGTGGAATAACGGAAAAATCTCACTAAAAGCTATGGTCTGCATGAAAGGTAATGCTGAATAAACACAAACAGACGAGTCAAGAGGCTTGCGTCAAAACCGGGCACAACAAAACCTATTCCTTACGGGCAAAGGCTTACAGAGGCGAACCCTGGCGTTCCCGATACCACAAGTGAGACAAAATCGGAGGTACATTGGCAGATAGCCCACCCTATCTATCGTACCCACCGCTCCAGCAAAGATTCAAATAATAAGAAATCTGAACCGCACAGAGCGGAACCATACTCATTCTTACCTTATTAGAACCTGTTTCGGCTGAAACGATTCCAGAAATTATAGCCGGAGAAACATAAACGGCCCGGGCAGTGTTCTAGACATACATTATGAATGGGGTGTAGTGAAAGGGGCACAAAGTACGCTTTTTACTACATCCCATTCTCTTATTTGATTCTAAGATTCTGACGCATGAAGAACGGTCTGGGCTGCTTTTTGCAGGGGCGATCGCCATCGTTCCACAGCTTCTGGACTGCCGACCAGGATAGTCTGTTGATGGGTCAGGGTTTCGGAATCTACAGCATCAGGAGTGAACCGCAACGGTTCCCCGTTCAGGTCGCAGCATACCAACCCGGCAGCGTGAGCCAATGCAATAGGGCCCGTGGTATCCCACAGTTTGACCCGTCGGTTGAGGTAGACATAAAGTGCCGCTCGTCCCAGGATCACCTCCATGACCTTCAGACCAAAGCTTCCAAGGGTATTGAATTGAGCCTCGGGAATGTGCTGGGTAATGGCCTCCCCATAGCGCCGTAAATCTTTAGTACCAATCAAAATGGGGCAGTGGTCCTGCCATTCGGGGAACTGTGGCTGAATGGGCGTTGCAGGAGCATCGCCTTGAGCCTGGTAAAGACCAAGCCCGACTCCACCAAAATAGAGTTGTTGAAATACAGGAGCATAAACCCAACCCGCGATCGCTCGCGCCTGCTCCAGCAATCCCACCATCAACGCGTAGTGGGGCTCTCCTTTAATAAAGTCTTCTGTGCCATCCAGGGGGTCGATCAACCACAAGCGGGATGGAGCATCCGGGGCCAGAAATAGGGAACGAGATGAAGCATTTTCTTCAGAAATCAGCCCGTCTGAGGGAAAGAGTGTCCGTAATTCCTGAACCAGTTCTACATCCAGAGCGTGATCGACATCGGTGACGTAGTCTTGCACACCTTTCTCGTAGACCTGAAAATCCTTAGCCGCCATATCGACGGCTAATTGCCCACAGCGCTGCAACAGGAAGCGCATCCGATCCAATTGCGCCGAAGAAAACGAAGTCATGGTGGGAAGTTGGAAGGAATGGGCGATCGCTCTCCACTATCCCATAAATTCTGAATTCAAATGTGGCCAGTTAAATCCCCCTAGAGTTGATTTTGTGTGCAGTTCATGCACAAGTCCACATTGCTAACTAACGCAACAAAGGGTGCGTCCTACTCTTGCAAGTTTGGAAACCCACGTTTGTAGGTGAAGCGGGCGAAGCCCGTTTCACCTACAAACGTGGGACGCACCTCGCAACAAAGGCCCCAAAAACCTGGCTTCACTGACTCAAATACACCTGAGTCAGCAAGATCAAATGCTCCTTTTAGATGTTTCGACAAACGGAAAACGTGCAGTAAGTTTGGGAGTGTTCTATCGGGTTTGGAGAAACGTATGGGATTCTTCAATCTGTTTTGGGTGTTTCTCATCATTTCGTCGGTGGTGCCCATCTTGCAGCGGCGATCGCTTGAATTTCGCCGCATCTCTGCCATTCGAGCTTTCGAACAGGCACGGGGCAGTCGAGCCATTCTGATGATTCACCGCCAGGAATCCATGAGTTTCTTAGGGTTTCCAGTGTCACGGTTCATCACCATTGAAGATTCGGAGCAGGTGTTGCGAGCCATTCGCCTAACGCCCGACACGACCCCCATTGACCTCATTCTGCACACCCCAGGTGGGCTCGTGTTAGCCACCGAGCAGATCGCGCATGCCCTGATTCGCCATCCCGCTAAAGTCACGGTCTTCGTGCCACACTACGCCATGAGCGGCGGTACAATGCTCGCTCTGGCAGCCGATGAAATTGTGATGGATGAGAATGCTGTTCTTGGGCCTGTCGATCCACAACTTGGAAATATGCCAGCTGCAAGTGTCATTAAAGTTGTTGAGGAGAAACCAATTAGTGAGATTGATGACCAAACTCTGGTAATGGCCGATGTGTCGCGAAAGGCGCTGGCTCAGGTGCAAGCGTTTGTGCGATCGCTCCTTCGCGATGAGCTTCCCGAAACTAAAATCAAGCCGGAGAATATCGATCGGATCGTCGAGGCTTTCACAACGGGACGCGTCACTCACGACTATCCCTTCATGGTGGAGGAGGCTAAGGAACTGGGGCTACCCATCACGACGGGTCTTCCCCGAGCCATTTATGAACTGATGGATTTTTACCCACAGCCAATGACAGGTCGTCCCTCCGTACAGTACATTCCGATGCCCTATGAGCCTCGGCCAGCGTTACCAGTCGCTGACAAGTAGTACAAAAGGTGGGCAAGGCCCACCTTCTTTTTTGGGTCGTGTTTCAAATCCGTAGATGGGATGTGGTGGGGTACGAAGTGCCTCACCACATCCCATCCACAGGTCTAGAAAATTACCTTTTTTTGCGGTTTTATGCGATCGCTCCCGGCTCCCCTCGGCTTACAATCAACCGCACCATTGAGAGCCCAAGAATTAGCAAGAAGAGAGCTAAGCCAACCGTACAGGCATAGTTGATCTCCAAATCTTGAAACGCCTGCTCGTAAACGTAGTACACAATCGTTTTCGAGCTGTTGCGAGGCCCCCCCTGAGTCATCACATAAATCTCTTCGAAGACCTTAGTGGCCGAAATAGATGAAATGACAGCCACCAGGAACAAGTAGGGCCGCATCAAGGGAATGGTAATATCCCAATGCTTTTGCCAGCCCACCGAACCGTCAATGGAAGCCGCTTCGTACAAGTCTGCTGGAATGGACTGCAACCCGGCCAGGTAAATCACCATGTAGTAACCCAACCCTTTCCACACCGTTACAGCCATCACGCTAAACAGGGCCATGCTAGGGCTAGTCAACCAGGGAATGCCGTCTTTCGACAGGTGGAACGCCTTGAGGAACTGGTTGAGCAGCCCATTTTCGGTATAAAGCCATTTCCAGGCAATGCCTGCCACAACCATCGAGATCACCACTGGGGTATAGTACGCCGCGCGGAACCAGTGCATCCCTGGCAGCACCCGGTTGACCAAAATTGCCAGCAGCAGCGGGAAGATTACCAGTAGCGGAACCACACAAACGAGGTAAAGCAGGGTGTTTCCCAGGACTTCCCAGAACACTTTGTCACGCAGCAAGCGCTGCATATTCTCCAGGCCCACCCACTCCGGAGGCTGTGTCACATCAAACTGGTACTGGGTGAAGCTCAGCAAAAATGCTTGCACCGCCGGGAAAAACACGGTCAGCCCCAAAATCAATAGGGCTGGAGCCAGAAATAAATAAGGAGTCAGGCGCGGCCCCCAAACGCTCCAGAATGAGGGGCGCTCAGCGCTGTCCCAACGGGAATCACCTTGATGCATAGAAGTGGACACTCAACCCGCAATGGTTTCAGTCTACAGTGCTGTGCGCGATCGTTAAGAACGATGGTGCGGCTCACATCGCCTTCTAAACCGCCAATCAAACACCTACCCTGCCTACCCCCACATTAGACTTCCTGTGTGAATCGTTGCGCGGCTTCACCGCGCAACGATTCACACCCTCAGGAACTGATTCATGCAGGAGGTCTATTACCGGATCGGCAGCATTCTTACAGGGATATGGGCTGGAAATTTCTTCGATAGAGCCCTTGCTTTATAGCAAATTTATAGTACACTTGCACCATAAGTTCAGATGTACTACTTTAGCTATATTTCTATGGACAGTCGCCACCCGCTTTCTCCCAGGTCTCCGCTGCTCGTTTCTCGCCGTTCTCCTGCACCCTCTTGGATGCGGGTGAAAACACTGCTGTCGCCGCCTCGGGGCGATCGCGCCATTCTTCTGGAGGCTTTACTGTGGGTTGCTGGGGCGGCCGTTCTACGTATGGTGGCTGATTTTGTTTTGACAGCGATGCCCATCCTTTGGGTGCCTGTCGCATTAATTTTGGCCCTCCCATCTGTACTAGCTATCAGCCTGGCAACGTGGGCTCCCCCCTTAAGCCTGGTGTTGGGATATCGCTTAACGCTGACCGCAATGGGTCTACTTCTTGGAGGAAAACTATGAGTATTATTCTTGGTGCTGCCTGGTTATTAATCGTTCTGTCCTGCCTGATGCTGGCTGGGGAGGGCCGTCATGATGAAGCCTCGTAAGCCTGCTCGTCGCTCCTCCAATTTCCAGTATTTTCTTGTAGGCGGCTCAATGCTAGTAATGATGAGTATGCTGGCCGATATGCGAGATACCTGGAAGCCCAAACAGGTTAGCAATAACTGTGCCGAGATCGTGCAACCGAGCTCTATACTGGGTCGGGATGAGTTAGCCAAACTTTTGGCTATTCCTGAGCGCGATCGCAAAGAAGCTGTCCAAGCCGTTGTGAGCGAGCCCTACTGCCGCCTACCCAAGGTTGAAATTCGTGAGGGAGTTGCTGCAGAACGGGAGGTTTATCCTCTGGCCTTCGATCCACAAACGTGGTTCGTGGTGCTTTATGAGGGGGATGAGTACGCAGGCTATTCCTTCCTGTTCCAACGTAACGGTCCCTAATTCTTCATCCGTCGTTTTGCTATCAGTCTAGGGTGTGTTTTGAACCCAAGTGGAAGGGTTGTTTTTACGTGTGCTCCGCACATGAAAAAACAATCTCTAAAACAGACCTTAGGAATTGCAGTAGAGGTATCCCTCAAAAGGCGCTGCAACAAGTAGAACTGGCTCGTACGCTCTATACAATGCTGCCGTCAACAGCCCATCAGTGGGGTGTTGGCAAGCTCTCCGTGCCCTTATTGCCAAAATTCTAGCTTGACCATGTCGAATTCCTACGTCCTTGCCCCCTACACGGTCGCCCTACTATCGGCCGGTTTCCTTTGCCTTAGCCCGGTTGCCCAGGCCGCTGAATCGGATATTGCTTTATCCTTTGACCCCGCTCCTGTTGCGGAAGTTCCCAATGAGAGTCTTTCCTTTGAACCCACTTCCACTGCTTCAACAGCGGATGCTGAGCCAGACAAACCCGATCCCAATCTACCACTGACCATTCCAAGCCATGCCATGGAAGCTCCCGTGGGCAAAGGAGGGGATCTGGCAGAATTGCCACCACCACCTGAGCCTATAGCAACCGGGATCGCGATCGCGTCAGAAGCAGCACCTCCCGATCCAGTTGAAGCCCCGGTAGCCCCAACACCCACACCGGCCCCAGCTCTGACCCAACCCGAAGCCGTTGTCGCACAAGTGCCTCAGCCTGATTCAGGAGCCAATGGGCTCTCCTTTGCCATTCCTGATTTACCGCCCCTACCCGACATTGTTCAGAACCTGGCCCAAGCGATACATTCCAAGGCCAATGCTCCTTTCCCCAATGATGCTCAGATTCCAGAAGCTCTGGCTCCCCTGTTTACAGGCGGCCCTGATTCGCTGGTGGCGATCGCCGTTGGAAGTGCAGAAGGCACTCGCACCCCTACCGGAGAAACAACTCCTGCTTATAAAGGACACAAAGATCCGGGTAACGGGGTTTGGAATTTAGGTTCCTTCTCCTACCAACATGGGGCAGCAACCCCTCAAGAGGCTAATGCCCGACAACTGGTACGGCTACAAAAACAAGCGATGACGCTGTTTCAGGATGCAGCACAACGAGGTATGGCTTTATCTCTGGAGGAGCAATTAAACGCCATCGATCTGGCTAATCAATCTCCGGCTGCCGCTTTAAGTCGAGGCGGATACCTGGATCGCCTTCAAGAAGCTCGTCAAATGGGGCTTACAGGAACAGAAGCCATAAGTTGGGCACGCACTCGAGCTTATCTCGACCCGGATACCCGCCAATGGAATGCACCCGGTTTGGGTAATACAGTAGGAAGCATTACCGCTGATCAGGAGCGCCGGATGGGAATGATCGCCCGAGCTTTGGAAGCATGGTCCGCAAACACTCCCCAAATAAGCGCTAGTAAAGTTGAGGCAGTGGCTGATAATCTCTTTGCAATTGATCTTCACTAACGCAGATCTTGCACCAAACCCCGGAAGGGATATTTTCCATACACTTTTCGCACGGGAAATATGCCTTTCGGGGTTTGGTTTTAGGAAGAAGATGTAAGCTAACTTGCATCACAGGATTACGCGAACTGCAAAGGAAAGGTTAGATAGTTATCAACATCTAAAAGGAAAATTTGCTTTCCTTTTATAACTAAAAATACATAGACCGAACGATCGCTTTCACCTTACCTCTTTGTTAAAAAAAACACACTGCCATTTGATTTTTTTCGGTTTTTACGGGAAACTTTATGAAGGATTGACAAAGAAGCCTGAGGGTAAAGTTAATTTTGATACGTGCCACGCTTCGAAATCCTATTATTCTTAGGCTTGAGTAGGGAGTTTTGCCTTCCGTTCTAAAGGCTTCGTTTTTCTGTGTTGTTGTGTGTCCCAGTTAAGGTTGCTGTATTGCTAGTACAACGCCAGTCCTCAGGACGTAAGCTGAGTGCTGCAAGTGATTCGGATGGTTCGTCGCTAGAAAGAGTCGCTTAGGATTTTAGGGTTTTCTAGCTAACCTTAAAGTCCAAAATGCTCTATTTCATTGTGTTAAGCACCACAGACCTTTATGGAATTTCAAAATTCGGTAGCCTCGGTAGGGATACAACCATACCGAACTTGTCCAGCTACCTCTGCTGTGGCCAGTGGCGCATCTACCCTATTTGAGACCATTCCTCCCGAAAGAATGGGATTGAATGGCGAGTACGACTACCACGGTTTAACCAAACGGGTATGCCACGCCTTCTGCCAACGCTTTGGGGAAGCCAGTCTCACCCCCTGGGCGATCGCCCAACGGGGAGGTATCGTTACCATTCGAGGGCGCATTACCAGTGCCTACTTGCTTTATCAATTTATTGACTTAGCTTTAAGAACAGAAGGTACTGTGGGTGTCGAGATCAACGGCAACACAATTTTTTCCCATATCGATTTGCATCGTATGGTTCCTCCCCCACCAAGCCTAGCCAGTTGAAATGGCTATCGGTAATTGGTGAACTGAAGGGCCGCCGGCCAATCTTCCTGCTTCAAGCGCTGAATAACTTCCTGCAACTCGTCTTTCGACTTTGCCGCCACGCGTACAGCGTCTCCTTGAATTGACGCCTGCACCTTCTTAAACTCATCTCGGATGAGTTTGGAAATCTGCTTGGCCAGTTCCGTAGTAATTCCCTTTTGCAAGCGAATCTCCTGGCGTACGCGGCTACCACTGGCCGCTTCTACCTTACCAAAGTCAAAGATTTTGAGGGATAGATTGCGCTTCGCGGCTTTCGTTTGCAGGATCGTATGAACTGCTTGCAGAGTCATATTGCCGTCGGTCACCACCGTGATGGTGTCCTCAGACAGTTCGAGGCTGGTCTTGGTATCTTTCAGGTCGTAACGGCTCTGGATTTCACGCTGCGCCTGGTCCAGAGCGTTAACCAACTCCTGGCGATCAAAATCGCTAACGATGTCGAATGAATAGGTAGAAGCCATAGAGCGAACAAACAATGTCGATGACTAAGGTGAATAAGCAAACCGTAACCGATTCAAACGGTAATCTGCGATCGCCCCTCAAAACACCTTCAGGAAGCTAGAGATCATAAGGGTAGCTGAGCTTAGAGAACCAATTCCAAACATCAGCGATCGCAACAATGGCACATTCAAGATGTAGAAAATGGAATATAACAGCCGCGCGCTGAGATGGGCAATGACAGCACCCATCACCCACCCCCCTGTGATCCCCGTTACATAGGCCAGCAAACAGGCAGCCGCAAATAGAGTAAAGGCTTCGAAGGAATTTTGGTGGGCCCAAGTTGCCCGTTGGGCATAAGCAGGTAACTTATCGACAACCGCCCGGGGAGTCGCCAACGCCTGCATCCCTAACTGCAGCCGCCCATAGGCCACTAACCCAAACGGTACATACACCAGAAACGCCGCAACGACGACGCCACCAACTAATACCGCTTGAACCGATAAGCTTTGCATTACGAATTCTCAGCAATAGAACGACTCGATGAGCAAAGCGGGTTGAACCCGAACTTAATCGAAGTAGAAGAGGGTCACGATTTTACGCTGATCCTCAGCATCCCCACAGGTTTTCAGTAGGGTATGGCTATCGTGGAAGGCAAAGCAAATGAGTTGCTGGCAGCGTGAAACAATCTCCTGGTTACAGATGGCGCTCGCCTCTGCCAGTGACATGTGGTCATTGTCAGGATTTTCCACTAGATGAATCACCTGCTCCAGTTGTTCACGAGATTCCCGAGGTTGCCGCTCTAGGCTTTGGGGCAGAATCACCGTCAGCAGGTTCGGATCAGCCCGCATAGCCCCGCGAATGGCAGCAGCATTGGTTCCCGTAGCCCCTGAGGTCAACAAGCGGTTACGCCCCAGTACAAGGGCGTAGCTCATCTCCTCAATGAGGATCTGGTGGGTAATGGGCACATGGCGGGAGCCCAGAAGTGCAATGCGTTTTGAACCCGTTTGTTGAATGGCCGCAAGCTCTTGCAGGAAATCATCAACCCGGGGTAGATCAACCGACTGGCTCAAAGATACACTCAACAGGCGAAACGACCCAGATATTTTAGCAGGTGTCAGCGACTCAGCGTATCCGTTGCTATTTAACCTGAGTTCGGGTTAAGGACGTTTTCGAGTGCCGCGCGTTGCGCGGCACTCGAAAACGCTCATTTTGAATTGAAGCCTGAAAATAGCCCGCCAAAGACGGACTATTTTCAGGCTTCGGCAAAATTAGGGTGCATTTTAGAATTTGCTGAAATGATTGCTATTTCGTACACTTCACGTACAAAATAACAACTTTTAGAACAGACCCTACCAGAGCCGGTTCTTAACCTAACTTTGCTTCCGGAGAAACATGAAGGTTTCTTCGATGGGATTGGGCCCATCTTGCACTTTTGGTGGGGGAGGCTGAATGTTGGTGGTAGCCTCTTCCTCTGCAACTCCTAGAGGATGGGCGGGTGTTTGCGAAAGTTGCGGCATGTCGCGGGCATTGGGCACCTCAGAGGAAAGTTGAGGTGGCGAATGCATGAAGTCACAGATGAAGAAGGAAAAGGAAACACTACCGAGCCGGATGCGATCGCCATCCTTCAAGGACGTGCAGCGGCGGATTGGTTCCCCATTGATATAGGTGCCATTGCTGCTGCCCAAATCTACCAGGTAGAACTGTTTGTTGGCATAGCGAATAGCAGCATGGCGACGGGAAAGCCGCTTATCTTGAATCGGCAAATTGACCCGTCGAGAGTCGCGGCCAATAATCCATAAATTTTGAGACTGAGTCAAAGCTTGGGTTTCTCCACCCAAAACATTTGTCACTAAATAAACCTGCTGGCGTAGCACCAACCCCTGGATGTAAGGTAACGTCACCCTGGCCAAGGCTTTACTACCACTGTTTTCCAAGCTAAGAATTTCGTCTAACAGCCCCCGGTTTTGCTCATACAGCTTGAGGAACACCTGGTACAAGCCTAAACGCTGCTGAATTTCGGGGTTTTCAGTTGTACTTTGCTCCCGTGAGGAAAAAGCAGACATGGAGTGGGGATCTAGCATGGTGGACTGGCGGGTGAGATGGGGGATTGGCAAGACGCAACCAACGGCAAAAACTCAGAAGGCGGAAGGTCGAGGAGCGTTGCAACCATCCTTATTCCTTGTATTTCCAGAGTAGGCGCTTCTTAAAGTTCGTATAACCGGGTGATCACGGGAAGGAAACGGTTCCCTTGGGAAAACCATGAAATATGGCCCCATTCCTCCTGATATCTACGGAAACCAGTGTCCCCTTTGCTAACATGCCTACTTAAACCATGCGGATATTACGGCCTGGATAGGCTATATGCCTTTCAAAATCAAATTTAGGGTTAGGGTTGCCTGAGAAATTTTAGTAACTCACGGTTAACAATCTGTGGTGTTTCCTGCTGAATCCAGTGCCCACATTCGGGAACGAGCTGAACCTGAAATGGCGCATCTACTAATTGCCGCACACGATCCAGAAAACGAGGGTTGAGGAGGGTGTCATCCTCACCCCAGAGCACTAGAGTGGGGGATTGTACCGGACGGGGCGATCGCTCCCACTGGTTCAGTAGAACCTGAGGAGTCAGTAAATGCCGATAGTAGTTTAGAGCAGCGCTGAGAACTCCAGGCTTTTCGAGGGCAGCCTGGTAAATTTCGGCATCCTGCCTCGTAAACGCGCCTTTGCGGACGGCCTGCCCCTGAAACGTACTGCGGACGAAGTTACTCAGATTCTGACGAATTAACCAGTCGGGTAGCCCTGGCACCTGAGCAGCCAACATATACCAACTCCGACGCAGTTGATCCAGATTGCTCGTCAGCTCCTGCAATAACTGTTGTGGATGAGGAGCATTAAGAATTGCTAAACGGTTCAAATATTGGGGGAAATGGTGGGCAAAGTGCCAGGCAATAGAGCCACCCCAATCATGACCAATAATATGAGCTTTGCTGTATCCTAATCCTTCAATCAGGCCACGAATGTCAGCACCCAAGGTATCCAGGTCATAGCCTGAAGTTGGCTTATCAGAATCATTAAACCCACGCAGATCGGGCACCACCACTTTGAAGTGGCGAGCCAGAGCTGGGATTTGGTGCCGCCAAGAGTACCAAAATTCGGGAAACCCGTGGAGGAGAACAACTAGATCTCCCTCGCCCTGGGTAACGCAGTGGAGACGGATACGATTGGTTTCAATAAAGCAGTGTTGCCAGCCAGCCAGGGTGATTGCAGTCATAGGGATAGGGATACCTGCTGGCAGTTGAAAAAGCCAGGCACGCGTGTAAATAGAAGGTAAGAAGATTTGGAAAAGGAAGATTAGGTCTTGCCAGCTTTTCCGAATAGAAGACTGTGCTAGAAGGCTCGCTCAAGCGCTTTCATTTCTAAAATGAAAGTGCGAGGAGATTTTCTGAAGCTGTAAAGCAGTCTCTAGGATAAGCTTGTATTATACGATACAAGTCTTACTACAACTATCCTAACGCCTGCTGTTAACGATCTGTGTCCGTATTTTCTAGGAAGCTTTCATAGGGTCACTTCGGAATATCCGTAGACCTTCTTTAAAGCACGCACCGGAGACTAAATAATTTGGCAAGGGCAGGTAGCAGGAGCAAAAAGAATGGCAGACAAACGGCGTATTGTGTCTCTGTTACCCAGTGCAACCGAGATTGTGGCATTTTTGGGATTGACGGGGGAATTAGTGGGGCGATCGCACGAATGCGACTACCCTCTTGAAGTCCAGCACTTACCCATCTGCACCGAACCCAAGCTCGACCCCTCTGGAAGTAGTGCGGCTATTCATGCTCAGGTTACCGACGTTTTGCAGGCGGCCCTCAGTGTTTATCGGGTATACGACGACCTGCTGCTACAGCTTCAACCGACCCATATCGTGACCCAGGCACAATGCGACGTATGCGCCGTCAGCCTGCGAGATGTAGAGGAGGCCATAAGCCGATTAGCTGACATTCAGCCGCAGATCATCTCCCTGCAGCCCATGGTACTGACGGATATATGGTCTGATATTCAAAGAGTTGCAGAGGCATTGGGCGTTGAGGCTCCCCTGGAACGTTTGCAGCAGCGGCTTGCTGACTGCCAGACTCGCGCCGAGACCCTCACATCCAGACCAACGGTTGTATGTATCGAATGGATTGAACCGTTGATGGCAGCGGGTAACTGGGTGCCAGAGTTGGTAGCGATCGCCGGAGGTCAGTCCTGCTTTGGCACCGTAGGCAAACATTCTCCCTGGCTCTCCTGGGAAGCTTTGCAGCAAGCCGATCCAGACGTTCTGGTTATTATGCCCTGTGGTTTTGATTTAGAGCGGACTCGTCAGGAAGCTCAGACCCTAACACAGCATCCTTACTGGGCCTCTTTAAAGGCGGTGCAAACTGGACAGGTCTTTTTGACAGATGGCAATCAATACTTTAATCGGCCTGGCCCACGTTTAGTGGATTCGCTAGAGATTCTGGCTGAGATTTTTCACCCTGATGAGTTTGGCGATCGATACCGAGGGCACGGATGGCAACCTCTTTAGAAGAACAAGTAGAGGATGATCAAACATTAGGCCCAAAAGACCGTATCGCCCCCTTCGCGAGCGATACGGTCTTTTGGGCCTGATATCTTAACTAACGCGACAAAGGCTATATGAGGCCATATCACAGATTTCATATCACTGTTCGTTAGCAGAGGTTTCCAGCATATTGATAGATGGAAAGCTGTAGCTAAATTTCCAACTCTATTTTTTTATAGACATTAGGTTAGATAAAGTACCCAATCCGTACAGGTATAGTCATGACTGCTACTACGCTCCGCCCAGTTGACTGGGATGCTTTTTCCGCCGCACTGGAGGGCATCGAAATCATTCGTGACGCCGCACAAGTGGCGAAGCTGTCGAAAGACTATTACACCTACAGCCCAATTTTGGTGGAACAGTTGCAGGACAAGGTAGGAGAGGTGGTCGTGAAACCCACCTCGGAGGCTGAGGTTCTGCGAGTTGCTCAAGTTTGTGTGCAGCAGCGCATTCCCTTAACGGTACGGGGGGCTGGGACAGGCAACTATGGGCAATGCATCCCTTTGCAAGGTGGTGTAATTCTTGATCTGAGCAAGATGCAAGCGGTGAAGTGGATTAGGCCAGGTATTGCCTGTGTGGAAGCTGGGGTCAAGCTAGCAGCACTGGATAAGCAGACACGGGAAACCGGGTGGGAATTGCGAATGGTGCCTTCCACCTATCGAACAGCGACGGTGGGCGGTTTTATTGGTGGGGGTAGTGGGGGCATTGGTTCTATTAGCTATGGTCAGTTGCGCGATCGCGGTAATTTGCTAGCCGTGCGGGTTGTCACGATGGAAGATGAACCTCGGGTGATCGAGCTGCGGGGCGACGACGTGCAAAAGGTGAACCATGCCTACGGCACCAACGGTATCATCACAGAGCTCGAAGTCCCTCTGGGGCCTGCTTATCCCTGGGCTGAGTTGATTGTGGCGTTTGATGATTTTATGACAGCGGCCCGGTTTGGTCAGGTGTTAGGGGAAGCCGACGGACTGATTAAAAAACTGATCTGCATCTGTGCAGACCCAGTTCCCGGCTACTTTGCAGCCTTGAAGAGCGCCATTCCATCGGGCTCGCATGTTGCCCTTGTGATGATTGCGGAACCCTGCTTGGAGCCGTTTGGCGAGCTAGTGAAGGAAATGGGTGGCCAAATTTGCTATCACAAATCAGCTCAGGAAGCTGGGAAAGGCACGATGCTCCTGGAGTTTACCTGGAACCACACAACGCTCCATGCCCGGAGCGTTGATCCGACATTAACCTACTTGCAAACGCTCTTTCCCTATGATCCTAACTTGGCCCTACTGGAGGAGATGTACCATCACTTCGGTGATGAAGCGATGATGCACCTGGAGTTCATTCGGGTACACGGACGAGTAGTTCCGGCAGCGCTACAAATTGTGCGATATAGTACCGCCGAGCGTCTGTGCGAGATCATCCACTACCACGAGGAGAAGGGCGCATTTATTGCCAATCCGCATACCTACATCCTGGAGGATGGTGGACGGAAGACCGTGGATCCGGTGCAATTGGCCTTTAAGGAAGCAATGGATCCTTATGGTCTGTTAAATCCTGGAAAGATGAAAGCGTGGGAATTGCGCGATCGCTCTTAATCCCAAATCCCATGGAGAACCTGATGTACAAAAAAATGGGTAGGCATAGCCTACCCATAGGTCCTTGTCCAGGCCGCTTGAGATAGAGAGCGTTATTTGGCTGCAGGGAAAATACTCTCAACTACGAGAACCGGCTTCTCGATAAATTCGTCATCAATTTTCTGTTTCAAACCGCTGTCCCAATCGAGGTCATAATCCTGTTCAAACTCGTTTGGAATATAAGGCCGAAGAACACCCGTAATCACAATATCTTCCTTCTCGGCTAAGGCTGCATCTGGGGTTGAACCAATAACCAGAACTTCCTCGCCAGCAAACAGGTCGTTATCCTGAAGAGTAAAGGTACTCGGTGTGAGTTGGTCAGCGACGGTTCCCTCGACGGAGATGGTTTGACCGTAATAGGATTCCGGATTTTTGCTAATCTCCTCGGGTTCAGGAGCAAAGGCGATCGATTGGGCGATGACTACAGAGCTGTCTTCGTACTGCTGGTAAGTTTGAGGGTCCAGATTCAAGCCATATTCCTTCTGGAGGTCAGCGGTGGCTAGACGGCGAACCTGCCCTATCACCTGGAGATTCTTGGTGAATTGGTTGCCATCAGGAACCAGAAACGGAGTTCCTGTCGCATTAATAACAAGCACATCTTTACCATCAAACAGGCGATCGCCCGCCATGGAAAATGCAATATCTCCAACAGATTCTCGCATTTCACCACGGATAGAGAGCGTTTCACCCATGTACTTCTCGATATTGCCTGTCAGTTCGCCTGTCCGTACACTTTGATCACCTGTAGTGCTAATTGGATGCTCTACGGCAGGGTTGGGAGATGTGGATTCAGGCTCTTCAACACTCGTTTGAGTGTTGGTTTGGCAAGCCGTTAGGAGCCCGGCCGATAGAATGAGGGCGATCGCTCCTTTTCCAAAGCCTTTGCTGATATCGCCAATCAATTTCATCACGATTCCCTCCTAACCTTGCTTACCCAACAGCTTAGTTTTTGCAGAGAATCAACACCTCTTTCTAGGGGACAGAACTTTACTACAACTGTTTATAGATTTTAAAATTCACTTCAATTCTTTAGTTCAATGAGTGCCTATTTGCAACAAAAGGCTCAATCTCAGCAATTCTCCAGTATGGGCTTCAAAGCCAAGAGTTCACGCCCGTAGGGCGTGAACTCTTGGCTTTGAAGCCCGAAAACCGCGCGCCAAAGGCGCGCGGTTTTCGGACCTGATTTCAAAATGAGAATTGCTGGCTCAATCTTTATATTCGTACTAGAGGTATAGACAAGCAGGAAGGCATACAAATTTTGAATTTTATGTTTGATTGAGTAACTCACTTCTATCAAAAATGAAATATAAACACTGCCAGTTTTAAAACCCCTTCTTTGTTCCTTCTAGGGGGATAGTTTTACAACGGACTTGACATGACTCCTAGCCTATTGAAAACTTCAAAGTTGCACTTTTGACTCGTCAGTTCCAGAAGGGTTACATCATAAGGAAGTCATAGGACAGTTCACAAGGATGCCTACTGGATGAACCATCTCAACCCGCGATCTTCTAGCGTGAAACAATACGTCGAACAGGCGTGGGTGTGATGTGAGGAAGGGACATTGATCGCACTGTTTAAGAAAAACATGTCAACAGAACGAAGCATTCAGTTTAGCTTGTTGCTGTTGGCTGGTTGTTTAACAACCATGACCGGAGGTATCGTCGCGCCAGTCTTTCCAGAAATGGTGCAGGAGTTAGGTTTAAATCCTCGTTGGGCCGGCACCCTCCTGAGTATTCACGCCCTAACCAGTGCTTTGATGACACCCATCATGGGCCTACTTGCCGATCGGATTGGCAAGATGAAGGTCATGATTCCGAGCCTTATACTCTATAGCTTCTTTGGTATTTCGACGGCATTTCTCACAAGTTTTCCCCTGTTGCTGGCATCTCGTGCCCTACTGGGCGCAGCCAGCGGGGGTATTGCCGCTGCCACCATTGGTATTCTCAGCAGCATGTATGAGGGGGAATCCCGCTCCCGGGTGCTGGGGTTTGCCACCAGCGCCATGACCACATCCGCCATCTTGTTTCCGCTTTTGGGGGGATGGGTCGGCAAAACCCACTGGCAATATTCCTTCTATTTATATGGAGCGGGTGTTATTCTACTCAGCTTTATGCTGGTTGTCTTTAATGGCATTTCCTCCAAGGTCTCTGGAATGATGCCTTCGGGGGGAACCTCTGAACTACGCACTGTTCTGAAGCAACCTCAAATCTGGCGTATTTATGGATTGATCGGCGTCGCTGCCACAGTGGTCTATACCGTGGTCATCTATACGCCTCTCTACCTCAAAGCTGCCATTGGCGCAGGGCCTGAACTGAACGGCTTTGTGTTAGCAATCCGGGCAGTGGGAGCTGCCATCGTTGCAGCCGTGGGAGCTGCCTGGGTGGCTAAGCGACTAGGAGAAAACCGGGCGATCGCCCTAGGCTTTAGCCTCATGGCCACCACCATCTTCACCATCCCGCTCCTGACTCACCTATCCCTCATCGTGCCGGCTGCCATCCTTTTTGGCATTGGGTTTGGCATCATCACCCCCAACCTCTACAACGTTCTCGCGGGTCACACACCCCCTGAGCTACGGGCCAGCGTTCTGGGGATCGGAACAGGGTTCAATTCCCTGGGGCAATTCATCTGCCCCTGGCTTTTGGGACCCGTGTGGAAGTATGCCGGATTGCACTCTGTCTTTTTTGCGGCCACTGCATTGGCAGTACTCGCTAGTTTTATCAGCCTGACACACCCAAAAACGAGTTAACGCAGACTGGGCCCACTAATTCTGGTACGTTTTTGGGGCGTGAAACCGTAATTTTCATGCCCCAAAAACGTACCCATAAGCCATCTTCAGAACCGCTATGATGGCGTTGGAAGCAAATTTTTTCGGAGGATAGACCTACGTACACGCGCCCCCTCGCCCGGTTAGTCGAACAATTTCAACGGCTACCCGGCATTGGCCCCAAAACTGCTCAGCGGCTTGCCCTCCACATCCTGAAGCGGCCAGAATCTGATGTGCGTGAGTTGGCCCAGGCTTTGCTGGAAGCCAAACAGCAAGTTGGCTATTGCAGTGTTTGCTATCACCTCTCCGCCGAGGAGGTGTGCGATATCTGCCGTGCCCCCAGCCGCGATTCCGCTACTATTTGTGTCGTTGCTGACTCGCGAGATGTGATTGCTATTGAAAAAACGCGGGAATACCAGGGCAAATACCATGTTTTAGGCGGGCTCATCTCTCCAATGGAGGGAATCGGCCCCGACCAGCTTCACATTACCCCGTTGATCCGGCGGGTGAATCAGCAGGATGTGAAAGAAGTAATTATGGCTATCAGCCCAAGTGTTGAAGGGGAAACTACAACCCTCTACATTGGCAAACTTCTGCAACCCTTCACTCGGGTAACGCGCATTGCCTTTGGCCTACCTATGGGCGGGGATCTGGAATATGCCGACGAAGTTACTCTGGCACGCGCGCTGGAAGGGCGACGAGATTTGGAGGTGTAATGAGGGGGCACTTTGTGCCCCCTCATTACACCTCCTGTTATAGGCGCTTCACCCAAAACCTGAAATAAATATCGCCCTGGTAGAGGGGCAGAAGCCATCCACCAGGGCGATCGCAAAGAATTGGATTATTTCATCCGCTGCTTGATGAAGGTCAGGATTTGGCCCATCTGCTTCTTCATCATGTCAATCTCGGCCTGCATTTTTTCGATCTTCTTATTGAGGAGTTCGACTTCAGCAGACCCAGCAGCACCATCAGCTGCTGGAGCGGCAGCAACAATCGGTTGCGGCCACTTCTTAAACTTCACCATCGCCGCTTTGATCGCTTCCACCAATTGCTTCTGCTCAAAGGGCTTCTCGATAAACTCAAAATACTCGAACGGCTCAGGAATCTTTTCCGTGACCTCTTCTTTACGACCAGACATCAGCACGAGGGGGGCTCGCAACTCTGGCTTCGCCTCGATCTCCTGAAACACCTCCCAGCCGCTCATACGTGGAAGGAGGAAGTCCAGCATGATCAGGTTAGGTCGTTCTTGATAAATCGTATTAACGCCTTCTACCCCGTCCTTTGCTTCTAATACTTCAAAATTACCTTTGGGTAGCATGTCCCGCACCATGTTGCGGATCACCCTGCTGTCATCAATAACCAAAATCTTATGAGTTGCCACGGCGAACTCCTCGGGTAACGGTTGAAGGAAATGGCAAAAGGCTTTAGCTCTCTCAGATTAACGCTGTTCGGTTCTAAACGTAAATCTAAACCGTGCCTGAGCCTACAGATGATACCGATGACTGGCTCTGCATTACAGTCTATGCCACTCCTGATGAACTTTTGCCTGTCGATAGTAGACCCCCCTGAGCGATCGCCCCTGGGAACCCGTCTTACTCCTGGGATAGCATCTAGTGTAGCTGCGAGTCTGGAATTTGGTTCGGCGAAGTGGGATATAGATTACACCTGACGGAAAAACAGAGCCTTTATGCCTGGATCCTTCGCCTAGAGTGCCCAACTTTCACAAAAAATTTACGTAGGTGAAGTAACTTCAGATTTCCTTTAGGACCAGCGAATAAAGTACCAAGCACCCCCATTGATTCTCGCCGCTTAGTACTAGGGGCATGCCCGGTTGAGGGTTGATGCGGCGTGCGAAATACACCACATCAACCCTCAATATTCCTTTAATGAAGCTTTAAAGCTGGTTGAAAGGGTCATTTTTTTTGTGAGAAGCGCCATAACCGAGAGCCCACTTCTGCTAGTTCGCGACAGACATGGATCCTAGGTTATGTAACTAAAAATTAAGGGAGCCCTGCATCGCAGAACTCCCTTAATTTACTTGGTAAGTGCTATGCACCTACAGATGCGGATGGCGAGACTCGAACTCGCAAGGCAAAGCCACACGCCCCTCAAACGTGCGCGTATACCAATTCCGCCACATCCGCTCAGAGGACTCAAGACATCAATGTCTGATGTATTTAAGCATTTACAAGCATAAACTATATTAGCCATCTCTACACAAGAGTTTTTCGATTTCAACGACATTTTTTTAAATTCCTTAGAAAAGCGCCTTTACGTGAGGGGGTTTTTGGGAGGATAGTCGTGAGGAGGGGCATTACTGTATGTCGATCGTAGAGACCACCCATTCCCCCAGGCTTTTATGACCCGTTTACCTGTGTCAGAACATGCGGTTTTGGCCGAAATTGAGCCTCAAATGCGCCGCTTGTTACCCGCTGACCTTTATGCACGGGTGTGGTTTGATCCGGAGCCAGACCGTCTGATGCAGGTGTTCCAGCATTTGCGCACCCTACAGCGAGCTTTGCAGGATTACGTCCCCCGGCAAGTCGCTGAACAGCCACCCCCATCTGGAAAAGTACGCTACGAATGGCGACAGGGTACTCTCCTATTTACGGATCTGGCGGGTTTTACGCCTTTGATGGAGGCCAATGCCGCTTCCGGACGCAAAGGGGCAATGGCGCTCCTGGAGGTTCTCAATCGCTACTTCTCCGAAATGATCGAAATCATTGGCAAGTCAGGGGGGGACCTGCTGGAGTTTACCGGGGACGCGATGCTGGTCCAGTTTCTGGAAGATGTCCAGGGAGACGACACCGCCCAGGCCGTACGGACAGGGCTACGAATGCAGCGGGCGATGCGAAATTTTCGAAGTATTGAAACTCCGCAGGGACGATTTTCGTTAGCCATGCGTGTCGGAATTCATGCCGGTATGTATCTCGCTGCGGATCTAGGCACCCCACATCGTATGGCCCATGTGCTACTGGGGCAGACGGTACAACGGGCAAAACTGGCTGAGAGCAGTGGCAAGGTAGGACGGGTCTGTGTGACCCAGGAGGCGGGCGATCGCCTCCGCGCGGACGACCAATTTGATATGGAACCCTGCCAGAATGAACGCCAGCCAAGCTGCCATTACCTGATTCAGGACGACCTGACCACAGGTTTCCTGGGGGATTATGACATCAGCCTGAACCGGCGGCGGTTGACCAGCCCTCTCCTTCTCGATCGCAGTACGGAGGGCCTATTGAACGAAATTCAGGACGCACTGCGTCGAGTCCAACTCCTCGCATGCTACCTACCCTCCGAAATTCTCACCCAACTTGTAGAGGGCGCTGCCGAGCGGCGAATTCCACCGAATTTTCCAGAACCAACTGTCGTGTTCATTAACCTGATGGGCTATCCCGAAGCAGCGGATATTGCCCATCCTGATGAAGTACCAGCGCTGACAGAAAGCTTTTCAAGGACCTTTTCACTCATTGATGCGGCGGTAAAGGCGCGGGGTGGCACTTTACAAAAAGTTACTTATCACGCCGTTGGCTCTGATATTTTGATCTACTTTGGTGCATTTAGTAGCCATCCAGAGGATGCCTTACGGGCGGCTGGCCTAGCTCTGGCTGTGCAGGAAATTGTGCAACAGCTACCACCTCCTATTGCCGGAGGTGTTCCAGTCTCTTTAGGGCTGCGTGTTGGCATCTGCTCAGGGGCAGTTTTCTCGGCGGAAATTGGAGAACCTCGGGGTCGACGAGAGTTTAATATTCTGGGCGATCCCGTCAATACGGCAGCTCGACTGATGGCTCGAGCGCAGGTCGGCGATATTCTCCTGACGGAGCGCGTGTATCAAGCGATCGCCCCCCATTTTTACTGTGAACCCCTGGGAGCGCAGGTGCTGAAGGGAAAGGCACAACCTCAGATGCTCTATGCCTTGAAGAGGCAGGTGGAGCGATAGTAGGGAGGACAGAGGGCAAAAGCGATAGAAGGTTGAAGAAAAAGGCTGAAGGCCGACAAGCGAGGCTGAAGTTTAAAATTGAGTACTCCGTTCTTACCCTCTACCATCCTCTACTCCCTTGCTTCTTCTGCCCCTTGCCTTAATCCTTTTATGAACAAGTCCGGTTTCTTCATGCTTTGGATGGTGATGGGAGCGCTGGTCGGCTCAGTGTTCGCGATCGCCTATTCAGTACGCCAGGCAACTCGATTGCCCGATTGGTATGTGGCTCAAACGATAGAGTCTTCTAACTCAGCAATAACGTCGGCATCAGAAGCTCAATCAGATGCAGAGGTGGTCTTGAGTTCCGCTCAGGTAGAGCAGTTGTTGCAGGAGGCGATCGCTTCCCATGTCGTGCCATCCGAGTGGCAGGAGCCTGCTGCCAACTTGAGCGCAACCGTGAAGAATGGGCGGTTAGAGACGGGTACAGTGGTCAACCTGGCAGAGTTGCCATTGGATAAGTTGAGCGATCGCGATCGGCTACGCGTGGAGCAGTTGCTCTCGATGGTGCCGGGGTTGGATGAGCAACAGTTATTCATTGGGCTGGAGAGTAGCCCTCAGATTCGAAATGGGCGTCTGGAGCTAGAAGGCAATACCAGTGTCCGAGTAGGACGCCTGCAGCTACCGCTGGACGTGGTAGCGCAACAGTTTGGGGTGTCAGTCGATGACCTGGAGACGCAGCTGATGGAGTTGCTTCAGCAGCAGGGCATTTCACTGGAGCAAATTCGCATTGAGGGCGATCGCATTTACCTTGCACCGCAATAACATGACGTGATCAGAAGCAGGCCGTTGGAAAACCTTACAGAGCAAAGCCTTTCAACGACCTGCTTCTGATCGCATAGCGCTATGCACGTTGATGAAGTGCGGTGGGGCACGAAGCGCCCCACCCCACCGTTGCTGTACTTAACGCATTTGCACATTGCTATAGACGCTGACAACACCCTGCTAGAGATTGAGAATCCCTCTTAAATCTCGCGGTAGACTCTAGGTGAAAATCCTGAGAGGTCTGCCCCCATGCCCAACCGTCTGGCTGACGCCCACAGCCTTTATTTGCGGAAGCATGCCCATAATCCCATCGATTGGTGGCCCTGGAGTGACGAGGCGATCGCCCGAGCTCGCCAGGACAATAAACCAATTTTCCTCTCTATTGGGTATTCCAGTTGCCATTGGTGCACGGTGATGGAGGGCGAGGCATTTTCGGATGGGGCGATCGCCGACTACATGAATGCAAACTTCCTGCCCATCAAGGTTGACCGGGAGGAGCGCCCGGACCTGGACAGTATTTATATGCAGGCGTTGCAAATGATGGTGGGCCAGGGGGGATGGCCACTCAATATTTTTCTAGCTCCCGACGATCTGCTGCCCTTCTACGGTGGCACTTATTTTCCTGCACAGCCTCGCTATGGACGGCCAGGATTTTTGCAGATTCTTCAGGCCATTCGGCAGTTCTACGACACGCAAAAAGACAAGATGCAATCTGTCCGGGACGAGATCTACGGACGGCTGAATCAGATGGCCCAGTTCCGGGACGAAACAGAACTCACGCCCGACTTGCTACGGCAGGGATTAGAGTATAGCGCGGCTATATTAGCGGCTTCCCGTACAGGGCCAAGCTTTCCCATGATTCCCCATGCAGAGGCGGCGCTGCATGGAGCGCGCTTTCAGTTCCCCGATGCGAAAGTAGCGGCGCGGGAGATCTGCCAGCAGCGCGGGCTGGATCTGGCGCTGGGAGGCATCTATGACCATGTAGCTGGGGGGTTTCATCGCTACACCGTAGACCCCAACTGGACCGTGCCCCACTTCGAGAAGATGCTCTACGACAATGGGCAAGTAGTGGAGTTTTTGGCAAACCTGTGGAGTGCCGGAATGGAGGAGCCCGCCTTTGAGCGGGCGATCGCCGGTACCGTTCAGTGGCTCCAGCGGGAAATGACGGCCCCTGAGGGCTATTTCTATGCCGCACAGGATGCTGATAGTTTTGTCAGCCCAGACGAGGCCGAACCGGAGGAGGGAGCATTTTATGTATGGGACTACTCCGACTTACAAACCCTGCTGAGTGAAGAGGAGCTGACCGAACTTCAGGAACAGTTTACGGTCACAGAAAAAGGCAACTTTGAGGGACACAATGTTCTGCAACGGAAGCACCCGGGCCCTCTGAGTGCAAACCTAGAACAAGCCTTACAGAAGCTGTTCCGGGTTCGCTATGGCGATGAACCTGCCAACGTCGTTACCTTCCCCCCAGCTCGCAATAACGAGGAAGCCAAGACCTATCCCTGGCAGGGTCGTATTCCTGCAGTCACCGATCCCAAAATGATCGTCGCCTGGAACAGCTTGATGATCTCTGGCCTAGCCCGTGCTGCGGTGGTGTTCAAAAATTCTCAATACTTAACTTTGGCCGATCGCGCCGCCAATTTTATCGTGACTCAACAACAGGTGGAGGGCCGGCTGCATCGTCTGAACTACGAAGGAACTGTCAGCACGATCGCCCGCTCCGAAGACTATGCCCTGCTGATTAAAGCCTTGCTCGACCTGCACCAGGCTCACCAGTGGGATTTCTCCACCCGAGCTGTAGCCGACCCCGTGGATGTGGTTTCCTCGTTCAGCATCAAGCCCGATTTCCAGAGTTCGGCTTACTGGCTCAGCCATGCCCTCGCTCTCCAACGAGAGTTTGACGCCCATCTATGGAGTTCCAATCTGGGAGGCTACTTCAATACGGATGACAATGCTGACTTGGTAGTGCGGGAACGGAGCTTTGATGACAATGCGACTCCCTCCGCGAATGGAGTGGCGATTGCCAACCTCATCCGTCTCTTCCTCATTACGGAAGACCTGCCTTACTTGGACCGGGCAGAGCAGGCCCTTCGCTCCTTCAGCGGCATCATGGAGCAGTCTCCCGCCAGTTGCCCCGGTCTGTTCATCGCCCTGGACTGGTACCAAACGCAAACCCTCGTCCGCACCCAGCCCCAATATCTAGCAGCGATCGCTCCCCGTTATCTTCCTTCAGCGATCCTTCGGCTCCAGCTCGACCTACCCAAAGGAGATGCAGCCTTAGTCTGCCAGGGCCTGAGCTGTCGAGGCCCGGCTCATAGCCTGGAAGAACTACAGTCTCAGCTCGATCGTAGCCTTACACGTCCATTCAGCTAGCGTGCAGAACGAATGAGCACCCACCGTCTACTCGAAGCCCGAGAAGTAGCCCATTCGGATAAATTCAAATCTTTTTTAGTAAATCATTTGTCAAAACGCTCGATGTTCGCTACTATGAATAAGTGCGAGACGAAAGCACAGAGCGACGCGGGATAGAGCAGCCTGGTAGCTCGTCGGGCTCATAACCCGAAGGTCAGTGGTTCAAATCCACTTCCCGCCACCAAGTTAAAAAGCCCTACCAATTTCAGGTGGGGCTTTTTTAATTCCACCTAAAGGCTAGAAGCAGAGGGAGGGTGCAATGCACCCTCCCTCTGCTTCTAGCCTTTAAGGTATGCCAGTCTCTGTAGCACTGGTAGAAAATTCGGGAAATTCCAGTACAGGGGTTCGGTCGAGGGGATCTCCGGAGGGGGCTACCCCGATACAATAAGAAGAGGTATCACGTCATGAGGTTAGGGACATGGGCCAGGGGATCCGGCAGCCGATTTTGATTGGAGGTTTGGCACTAACAGCAGGAACTTGGGTGCTGAACTGGATACACCCGGGGGCTGCACATATGGGCGAAAGTATGATGTGGGGGGCGATCGCCCTCGGCAGCGGTATGTGGTGGTTACAGCGACCCCGTGCCAGCAAACTTGATTTATCCCCAGCTCCCGTCATTTTGGATCGTGCCACTGTAGAAAAATCTCTCGCGACAGCAGACCATTGGCTTACCCGGCTAAAGGCGGAAGTCGAAACTCCTGGAACAACTTCCAATGTTTTACCAGGTTTGCAGGAGCGGTTGACAGCCTTACAAACTGAACTGGAACGGCAGAATCTGCGGGTTGCGATCGCTGGTTCGCGCGCTTCAGGCAAAACGACCCTGCTCAATTACCTTCAGCAGCAAGGCATTCCCCAACCCACCGAAACCCCTCGGCCCATTGAGCTTTTTGACCTGGCTACAGATGCCGTCAGTTCAGAGTTAGTATCGGCAGATTTAGTGCTGTTTCTGATTACAGGTGACCTGACTGATTCTGACTTGGCTCTGTTGAAGCAGCTCCAACAGCAGCACTATCGCGTGGTGTTGGCCTTCAACAAGCAAGACCAGTACTTACCGGATGAGCGACCGCTCATCTTGCAGCAAATTCGGGAGCGGGCGCTGGGTGTCGTATCTGTGCAAGATGTAGTGGCGATCGCTGCTGCCCCCGCACCCTTCAAAGTACGCCAGCATCAGGCAAACGGCACTATCTCTGAACGTTTAGAGCAACCTCAACCGGAGTTAGCATCCCTGCTAGAGCGGTTAGAAGCCATTGTGACGGTAGATGCGCCACGATTGGTGCTGGCAACCACCGATCGCCAGGCCCGACACCTGAAAGACGAGATCAAAGCCGAAGTGAACCGGATTCGTCGCGATCGCGCCCTTCCTGTCATTGAGCAAGCTCAGTGGATTGCCGCTACCGCCGCCTTCGCCAGCCCCGTTCCCAGCCTGGATCTGTTAGCCACGGCTTCGATTAACGCCCAACTCGTGATGGATTTGGGGTCGATGTATCAGCAGAAGGTGAGCCTGGAGCAAGCCAAGAATGCAGCCAGCACTCTAGCAGAAGCCATGGTGAAGCTAGGCCTGGTAGAGTTGACGAGCCAGGCCATTACTCCCCTTCTCAAGAGCCACGCGCTTACCTTTGTGGCTGGAGGGGCGTTACAGGGCGTTAGCGCTGCCTATCTGACCCGTATGGCTGGCTTGAGCTTGATTGAGTACTTCCAGGAGCAGGAAGCCCTGGAGGCAACCTCGGGCGGTTTGCAGCTCGATAGGCTGGCCCAGAAACTTAGTTGGGTGTTCCAGGAGAATCAGCGCTCAGCTTTCGCCCAGACGCTTGTAAACCAAGCTCTACAACGGCTTAAGCCTCAAGCTAATACAACGTTAGCCTCAGCAGAAGCCAGTGCTTAAATAAACAAAGCAAAAAGGGTGGGAGCTGAGCTTCCACCCTTTTTGGTGACTTACTTCTGAGTTTGAGTTAAGGGCATTTTGGAATGCGCTTCGCACACTTCAAAATGGATGTCAGCTTATCCCGAACTGAGGTTACTTACGACTGAGACCCTTCAAGGAAGCGAATTTCGACGCGATCGCCTGGAGTAATCCCAACTTCTTGAGCCCGGCCACCCCGCAGCTCGATTACGCTATCGACGGCGGTGCTGGGGCCATAGGTGGGGCAGGGTTCATCTTCACAGGGGGGAGCTGTCACCACGGCCTGTACTGTCCCGTTGCGTAAAAACACCATATCCAGAGGAATTAAGCAGTTCTTCATCCAGAACTGCACAACGCGCTGGTACCTGAAGGGGAATAACATCCCGCGATTATCTTCCAGGGACGGGCGATACATTAAGCCCATAGCTTGTTCTGAAGGGGTCCGAGCGACCTCTAGCTGGAACTGCTCACTCCCCAACTCAACCTCAGCGGTAATTGGAAGCATCTGGCCCTCAGACGTACTTGAATCGGCAGTCGCCGCATTACACCCCAGAGCCACCAGGCACAGACCAATAATGGTCCAGCTCAGGAATCGCTGCCGCAGGGTTTGGCGTTTTTGTCTCATACCACTTTTTCCCATAATTTTTTAACCTGCACACCTGGTTCTGTAAGTTCTCATTCCGAAGGCTTTAGCAGCTTATAGAAGCAAGCTCTCTGTACCCTCAAGCTTCTCGCAACACATAGCCGACGCTACGCACGGTCTGAATGAGGCGCTTCTCTCCTTCATCCTCAATCTTGAGGCGAAGATACCGCACATACACCTCAATGACATTCGACTCGCCCATAAAGTCGTAGCCCCAAACATTCTCCAGGATCTGCTCCCGCGTCAGAACCTCTCGAGGGTGTTCCATTAAGTATTTCAGTAGCTCGAATTCTTTCATCGTCAGGTCGATTGGCCGTTCTCCCCGCTGAGCCCGCCGGCTGGACAGGTCAAGGGTGAGATCAGCAAATCGGAGCTGCTCACTGGGAGATGTCTCGGGCTGCAGGTAAAACCGTACCAGCTTGACAAATTCATCGCTGCGGTAAGGCTTGAGAAAATAATCGTCAGCCCCAGCCTCCAGGCAGGCAGTACGGTCTTCCACCGTATCTCGGGCCATCAGCAGCAAAACTGGCATCCGGATGCCCTGGGAGCGCAAGCGGTGGCAGAGAGTCAGCCCTGAGTCCTCAGATAAAGCGCGATCGATGACAATCAGGGCAGGCTGGAGAGCCTGGGCTTGCTTGAGACCACTTTCGGCATCGTGGGCGATCGCAGCCTGATACCCCAAGTCCTGCAAATCCGTTGCAACGTGCTGAGCCAGGCTACGGTCTGTCTCAACGACTAGAACACAGAGGTTAGTTTCGCTAGCAGATGCATTCATAAACTACAGCACAGGGGACACGTCTGTTTTATCACAGAGCCCCTAGCACCTTGGGGCGTTAGTTGCCTACGATCTAACAAGTGAGCGCTGATTGCCCACCTCGTCAAATGGTAGGCAACTGACGCCCGATTCAACCAGTTACTTTCCAGGGACGGCGGCCCCCTCAGGGAAGTTCCACAGAAGTTGGCTTAGCCACGTGGGGCAACCCCCATCCCAGTTTTTCGCGCAGAACATGGAAAAATTCTGGAGGTCTCATTCGGATAAAGCGGGCTGTGTAGGGCGATCGCTGCACCCGTACCCGATCCTCTGGCAGTACGTAACATCCGGCATTCCCATCCACCACCATCACCAATCGATTTGGGTTGGCTGGAAAGATGGTTACCTGTTCGCGATCGTCAAACACCAGAGCTCGTGAAGCCAGGGAATGGGGACAAATCGGCACCAATTGCAACACGGGAACCCCTGGAGTTATAACCGGCCCTCCCGCTGATAGGGCATAAGCTGTAGAGCCCGTTGGCGTAGCAATAATCACCCCATCCGCAGCAATATCGACTGGCGCGTGTTTACCAATTTCGACCTCAAAGTGGCACATGCTAGTCAACGGCTCACGGTGGATCACCATTTCGTTGAGGCAGAGCGCCTCCCAGCAGGCGATGTCATCTCGCACCACCTCTACTGTGAGCATGGCCCGTTCTTCAACGCCGTAATCTTGATTGAGCAATTGCTCCACTGCCTGAGGCAATTGATTCAAGTAAGCTTCCGTGAGAAAGCCCATATGCCCTGTGTTGATTGCCATTAAGGGAATACCACAGGGGGCCACCTGCCGACAGGCCGCTAACACCGTTCCATCGCCCCCTAGAACAATGGCAAAGACCATGTCTTCATCAAAGCCTTCGGGCACCAGGCTAGTGATCGGGGTATGGCACATGGGGCGGTTAGGCTTCGAATAGCCCAAAATCCCGCCGACCCCTGTCGCCATTTGAACATCCCAGCCATTAGCCACGAGCTTGTCTCGCAACTCTTCGGCAGTGCGACAGGCTACGGGCTTAATGTCGTTGTAAATAATGCCAGCTTTGGGCACACGCAGCGTCCAATAACAAATCTCGTCTGAATTGAGCTATTTGCTGTCATCCAGCATGATAGCCTGAGGATGACTGAGCAAATATTGAGCTCTGCATCCGGCCTACGGCCTAAAGCAGGAACTCTGAAGGATGGAGACAAATCCGAATCTAAGATATGGATGCGCTTGCCTGCCAATTCCTCTTTACTAGATTAGAGCTTCCCCGGATCTCTTGCAAAAACTCCAGGTTTACAATCCCTGAATTGTGACTGCAGCCGGCCAAAAGCAGACATATAGCAATTTCAACACTGTGCTATAAGTTTCGCTGTGCTCAAATTGGCCCTCAAACGTTGCAATGTGTATGAAGAATTTGTTACAACAAGGGCGTTACGAAAAGTAACATTCTGGTCTATTCCCCACTATGTTTAGCCTGTTTACCTCTCCCAAACCCGGCGCTGGAACTGACTTTGGGGAACAGCTCCTGAACAAAGTTGCCACCCAATCTATTCGGCATCTTTTTTCGGCTAGCGAAGCTGTCGACGTACAGATTCGATGTAATCCCCCAAGTAAATTGCTTCAGGGCAGTATCGATGCCTTTCAAATGTCTGGGCGCAATCTTGTCATTCGCCGGGAGTTTGAAGTGGCAGAAATGTCCTTTATAGCGGACGCTGTTGCCATTGATCCTGGCTCGATCCTGTCGGGGCATGTACGCCTGAAGAACCCAACCCAGGCCGTAGCTCAAGTCGTCTTGACTGAAGATGGCATCAACCGGGCATTCAAGGCAGAATTGGTGCAAAAACGCCTGGTGAATTTGCAGTCCGAGGCCCTGACTAATCTATCGGGAGGGGAACCGATTACCTTCCGGGATGTCCAGGTCAACCTGCTGCCTGACAATCAACTCAAAATTAGTGCTTTAACTGATCTGCCGAACCGCAGTGATGTACCTATTCGGATGAAGGCAACCTTAGAGGTAGAACGACGACGGCGTATTCAATTCCAGAACCCGACCTTTGAATCAGAAGACGTGCCAGAAGACGTACGGGGGCTTTCTCAAGTGTTAACGATGGCCTTTGCTAACGTGCTGAACGAGATGGTGGATTTGGATCGGTTTGACCTAGACGGGGTCAGCATGCGGCTCAACCGCCTGGAAACTTCTGGCAAAAAACTTATCTTCAGCGGTTATGCTCAGATAGAACACTTTCCTGGTACTTGATACGGGTACCTGAGCCAACTGCGATGCCTTTGCGTGACCTGTTCATAGCGGGTGGGGTCGTGATGATTCCCCTGGTGGGATTCTCCATCCTCGCCCTGGCTTTAGTTATGGAACGGTTAGTGTTTTGGTTTCAGATTATGAAGACCCAGGATCAGGTGATACAAGAAACCCTGTCCTTGTATAAGCGTAGCTCCCGGGCTGCTTTTCAAAAGCTGGAACAGAACGCTCAGTTACCCATGGCCCGGATTTTTCTAGCTGCGCTGGAGTTGGATCACCCCACTCCTGAAGAGTTTCGGCTGGCATTAGAGAGTGCAGCCCAGGCAGAGATTCCACTCTTAAAACGCTTTAACACTGTATTTGACACAGTCATCAGTGTTGCGCCGTTACTGGGGTTGCTCGGTACCGTTTTGGGGCTGATTCATTCTTTTGCATCCCTGCGCCTTGGCGAAGCCTCCAGCACTCAGACAACGAATGTGACCGCGGGCATTAGTGAAGCGTTGGTTTCGACAGCATCAGGGTTGGTGGTAGCGATCGCCACGCTTCTCTTTGCCAATATGTTTCGTGGCCTGTATCAACGGCAAATTGCCCTGATCCAGGAGTATGGAGGTCAGATCGAGCTACTCTACCGCCGCCGTTACGAGAAAGGAGGAGCCCCCTATGCGCCTACCCAGTGAACCGGAGCCACCCTCTCAGATCAACATCGTGCCCATGATCGATGTGATCTTTGCGATCCTCACATTTTTTATCATGTCATCGCTCTATCTAACCCGTTCTGCCGGGCTTCCTGTAAATTTGCCTGGGGCGGCTACTTCCGAGGAGCAAAATCAGACCCAACTGGTTGTCAGCATCACGTCTGACGGAGGTTTAGCGCTGGATCAAGAACCGATGGATCTCAGCACCCTGGCAGGCCGTGTGCAGCAAGCGATCGCCAATAACCCCACTCCACCCATTGTTGTCATCAACGCCGATAAAGCGGTCAGTCATGGTGCCGTAGTAGGCGTCATGGATCAGTTGCGCCAAATTCCTGGGGTGCGCTTGGCGATCGCCACTCAACGCCAGTAATACAGCCTTACGCATACACGCGTCGGCTTCCACTCAGCACACCCAAACAGGCACGGTTGAATAGCAAAATCGCGTCGCCAAACGACGCGATTTTGCTATTCAACTTGGAGTTTAGTTAAGGCCGTTTTCAAGTGCTATGCGTTGTGCAGCACTCAACATGGCAATCCAGCGTATTCCGAACTGAGATTAGTCAAGAATTGGGATGATTGCTCTTATGGCATGGGCATAGGCATGGGCATGGGCATAGGTGTGGGATTCGACCGCATATACTCAAGTTGCTCCCGCAAGCCTTGGGCTGCCATCGTATCTCCTGCTCGCTCGTATAGCTCAGCTGCACGGGTATAGTCTGCAACGACACCCTGAATATTGCCCTGGCTGTAGTAAGCGTCACCGCGATCTAGATAGACGATCGGCTGGTTCGGGTCTTGACCAATCGCGTCGGTAAAGGAGGCAATCGCCTGATCCATCTGCCCATTACGGAGTTGCTCAAACCCACGGGCGTAAGCCTGGTCATAGGCTGTCGCCGGACGTACCACAATTCGATAGGCTCCACCTTGACCAGAGAAGGAGCGGGCCAAAACCGTATAGGTACCTGTTGTTGGCAGCGTTGCCACAATGGTGGAGTTAAGGCTACGCGCGTAGTCATCGTTCATCGTGACGTCTTGCCCATTGGGGCCACGCAGCACGAGCAGAGTATCAAACACATCGCTATTCATCGCGATTGTCACCGTCTGTCCAGCAGTCCCGGAGAAGGTATATTCGTCCTCCATGGGTTGCAGGTTGCCCTGCTCCTCAAATAGCGTCTGCTGAGCCCGGGCGGCAGGAGCGATTGAAACGAGGGAGATGCCTCCGAGGGCGATCGCTGTTGCCAGCATGCACCCAAGCTTCCAAGAACCATTCTTCCAACTTGTCATTGCTATATCCTTACATGAAGAGTTAAAACCGACTGAGCCGGGTATGGAGCTAGTGCTTCGCCCAAATCTCCTGACGCTGCACTCAATTCTCCCATGCAAGGAGGATTTGTCTCAGGACGCCGACAGGGGCAATACAAGCTGAGATACCGGCCCGGTTATTATGACTTCATGACACCCTAGCGGTTTTCCAGACGAAAGTTTGTAAGCCTTCAAATGTTTTAAGGCTTCTCGTTGCTCAGCTATGGCCCTGGTTTCATTGCCGATAGCGAGATTCATGCCAGATCACCCAACACCATAAATTTGAGCCAGCAATTCTCAGTATGGGCATCAAAGCCAAGAGTTCACGCCCTACGGGCGTGAACTCTTGGCTTTGATGCCCGAGAACCGCGCGCCTTGGGCGCGCGGTTCTCGGGACTGATTTCAAAATGAGAATTGCTGAATTTGAGCTGTTAGCCTTCCTAAAGACTCTATCCTCTGGTAGCCTAGTTCGGTTTACTAAGATCTGGTCTGGTGATGGAGTTGTTACTGAAGGTTAAGAAGCTGAACGAAAACGCCCGGTTGCCCCAATATGCACATGATGGGGATGCAGGGATGGATTTGTTTGCGGCAGCAGAAAAAATTATCGGGCCAGGTGAAAGTGCTCTCATTCCTACTGGGATCAGCATTCAGCTACCACCGCATACAGAAGCACAAGTTAGACCTCGGAGCGGTTTAGCCCTCAAGCATCAGATTACAGTGCTAAACACACCAGGAACCATTGATGAGGGCTATCGGGGCGAAGTTGGAATCATTCTAATTAACCACGGGAAAATTCCTTTTCACGTGACCGTTGGGATGAAGGTGGCCCAAATGGTAGTTAAGCCCGTCTTTCAGGTAGCCGTTGAAGAAGTAGAAGATTTAGCTTCAACCACAAGAGGCGAGGGAGGATTTGGTTCTACTGGAGTATAGACATCCTCTTAAATCACAACTCAATCAAAGATGGTTTGAATAATCCGAATCAGCATCATAACTATCAACGTATTTATATCACGTCGGGTTAAATGCTAATGATAGAAAGTGGTGCAGCACAAAGCGCTGCACCACTTTCTATCATTAGCATTTAACCTTACTTGTTATTAGGACATTCAGTCATTCATCTTGAGAAGCTCTTCAAAAAGATATTAAAGGGGTTGATTTTCTGTCTCTTCGGCCCAGAAAATCAACCCCTTTAAACAGGTTTCCAGAATGCTGGCTTCCATACGGATGCGGCTGTCCATATAGTGGTTTAATGATTGCGTCCACTCAAACAGATGCTTCAGCAAAGCCTGTTGATACGATGCAATTGCCTCCACAGAATTCTGCCGCCCACCAAAGGCCATCTTGGGATGAGTATTTCTTGATGCTAGCAAAACTGGCATCTACCCGATCAACCTGCCTTGCTTTTCCAGTGGGAGCAGTAATCGTCAAAAATAAACAAGTTTTAGCAACGGGTTATAATGGCCCACCTTCCGGTTCGGGACACTGCATAACGCAGGGCTACTGTTATGAGGGATTAAGCAGTTGCGATGCTAGCAAAGACATGCCCTCTCGTGCTGTTCATGCTGAAGCCAATGCAATTGCCCAAGCAGCTAAGCATGGCATCTCAACCGATGGAGCTAGCATTTATGTGACTCTGGAGCCCTGTTTGTACTGCCTTAAATTAATTATTTCGGCGGGAATTCGTGAGGTCTTTTATGAGACACCATTTATGTCTGAAAAGAGTGCCACTGTGCGAGATTCTTTTATCGTTGAAGGCTTAATTCAAGTCAATAAAATTCAGTTATCCCAGGCAATTGCAGAAAAGTCAGCGATGTCTCTTCTCAAAACAACTTCTGTTGTGGATTTAAGTACAAGGAATTTGTTTCAACTTTAGAAGTTATTTGAAACGTTTTTGAAAGGATTGATTTTCTATACCTTAAGGATGCAGAAAATCAACCTTTTCAGGCGGGTGTTTGGAGATTAACCGAAAAGGTGTAGCTATCTAACTGCTTGGCCGGGGAAGTAAACCGAAGACAGCGATCGCACACAAGTCTGCTTTGCCTGAATTTGGCTCGAAGGGAGCCCTGTACCCTCAGAAGCAGGCTGCACCAATTCAAAATCCATGCTTGTGAAGCAGACGAGTGGAAAGGGCAGAACCAAAGGCCATATATGGTGTGCTTCTTCTCTAAGATAGACGATAGCTCACAGTCCTGGCGCTACCAGCCCTTCTTAGAGTGTTACCTCTGGGTGCCCTTCAGGCGCGTAAAATCAACACCCTTGAAAAAGTATGTCTGGTAAGCCACGACACATCGACTCGCAATTGGGGAACTTAGTCTTAAGATTGAAGCTACAAGAAAACATGCACTATCGATACGCCATTACATAGGAGACGGCAACGCCGGATTTCCCTTAGTTCCGATCACAAGTTTTCAGAGGCAGACAAGACAGGAAATGGGATTCGAGGAAGACTGCCTGCAAGCACTCCGGGGTTGCTGTCGCGACGACGCAGCATTCGAACAGTTATGCGGTCTTCTGTCAACGATGGACCAGGATACCTTCCAGCGGGCCACCTACTACAAGGCCATGCTAGATGCCAGCCCCGACCTGATGTTCCGCATCAGTGCCGAAGGTCAATATCTTGATTTCAAGGCCAACGGTGTTCGATCAATTCCCCAGGATGTCGTCCTCGGCAAGTATTTGACCGACCTACTGCCGCCGGATGTCGCCGAGCTATGCCAAAGCGTCATTCAAAAAGCCTTAACGAGTGGCAAGTTACAAACCTGCGAATATCAGTTAACGGAGCCCACCGGCCAGCGCTATTACGAAGCGCGGGTTGCAGTCAGCGGTCCTCAGGAAGTGCTGTGGGTTGTGCAAGATGTCACCGATCGCCAGCAGGTTGCAGAGGAATTACGAGCCAGCGAGGAACGCCTACAGAGCTTTTTTGATGCCACCTTCGAAGCTGTCGTTATCCACAACTATCAGAGGATCCTGGATGTAAACCCAGCAGCCGAGGATCTATTTGGCTACACCTACGACGAAATGATTGGCATGTCAGTGCTCGACCTGGCAGACATGGAGTCTAAGGGGTCGATCGCCCAACGCTGGCGCTCCCTCAATAGCCCGACCCAACCCTACGATTACGAAAGCATTGGCATCCGCAAAGATGGCACGCAATTTATAGCAGAGGTGTCGGTTAAGGCCATTTATTACCGGGGAACTCTGGCGCGGGTAGCGAGCATCCGCGACGTCACGGTTCAGCGTCGGTCTGAACAGGTGGTTCGGGAGAGCGAATCCCGTAACCGGGCTTTATTACAGGCTGTGCCTGACCTAATTTTCCGCATCCGGCGAGATGGTACGTACCTGGATTGCAAGGCAGGGGAAAACAGCACTCTGATGGTGCCTGCCGAAAATCTCATCGGGAAATCGGTCTATGACGTTCTCCCTCCCAAAGTGGCAGAGGAACGGATGCAGTACGTCCACCGAGCTTTAGAAACGGGTAAGATTCAGAATTTTGAATACCAACTCAAATTGGCTATGATTCAGCCCTATGCCGGGCTTGATCAGCTCTATCGACAGATGGTAAGCCAGCCTGATGGTTCTCCCATTGATCCCAATCACTTACGGGATTATGAGGCCCGCGTTGTTGTCAGTGGTGAAGACGAGGTGATTGCTATTGTGCGGGATATTAGCGATCGCAAACGCTCCGAAGACGCCCTCCGTCAATCTGAAGAAAAGTTTTCCAAAACCTTTAAGTCCAGCCCCAACCCCATGACCATCGCCACTTTGGGAGATGGCCGCTTGATGGATGTAAACGATGGCTTCCTGGAAACTTTTGGCTATAACCGCGAGGATCTGCTCGGCCATTCAGTTTATGAAATCAATTTTTGGGTAAACCCAGCCCAGCGGGACGAGATGGTGCAAATCCTTCAAACCAAGGGGGAAGTACGGAACCTGGAATACCAATTCCACACCCGCACTGGGGAAATTCGAGATGTGCTGTTCTCGGCTGAAATTATTCAAATTAGTGGTCAAGCTTGCCTGATTGATGTGATGACCGACATCACGGAGCGCAAGCGAACTGAACAAAAACTACTGGAGGCCGCAGAGCGCGATCGCCTCCTGGGCCAAATCGCTCTCCGCATTCGAGAATCCCTCGATTTGCAACAAATCCTTAACACCACCGTAACCGAGGTGCGCCAATACCTAAAGGCGGATCGAGTCTGCATCGGACACGGGGGCGACAATGAAGACACCGGAGTGATTATCGCTGAGGCCGTAGTACCCCAGTGGTCATCTTTGATGGGTTCTTTGCTCACTGACCCAGAGCATTTACGGGAATTAAAAGAGTTATTTTCCAATGGCCAGGTGCGCGTACTGACAGATACGCAGCAGATGACAGGGTATCCGGCGATCGCCGCACACTACGCCCGCTTCCAGGTACGAGCGGCGCTCTCCGTGCCTATCATGCTTGAAAATAGCTTCTTTGGCCTACTGGTAGTGCATCAATGCTCTGGCCCCCGCCACTGGCAGCCCTCTGAAGTTGAGCTGATGCAAAAGCTCGCGGTGCAGGTCAGCATTGCCGTCCAACAGGCCAAGCTCTACGAGAAGGTGCGTGACCTCAACCGAGATCTGGAACGCAAAGTGCAGGAACGCACCGCTGAGTTACAGCAAAAAATGGAGGAGCTACAGGAACTCAACGAGCTCAAAGACGAATTCCTCAACGCCTTCTCCCATGATCTGCGTACTCCAGTGATGGGGATCTCCCTGGTGATCAACAACCTGTTGAATCAACCGGGTGACACCATTCCCGTCTCCCGCATGATTCTGGAGCGGATGGTGCAGAGTAACCAGCACCAACTCCAACTGATCAAATCCTTCCTGGAAGCCCACTCCGCTGAGACACGCGGCGTTCATCTTAACCCCGAATTGGTACAACTGGGGCTGTTGGTTCAGGTGATTGTGGAAGACCTGGAACCCCTGGTGCAGAAGAACAAGGCCACGTTAGTGAACGAAGTTCCCCCCGACCTCCCCCTGGTGAATGCCGACCCGGTGCAACTGCGACGCGTGTTCGAAAACCTTGTTACTAATGCCCTCAACCACAATCCCCCGGGCATTCACATCCGCATTGGCGCGACCGTAGAGGAAGACTGGATTCGCTTCACGATTGAGGATAACGGGGTGGGGATGAGTCAAGAGACGCGCGATCGCCTCTTCCAACGCTACTCCCGTGGCCCCAAATCGCGCCACTCTACAGGCATCGGCTTGGGTCTCTACCTCTGCCGCCAGATTGTTACGGCCCATGGTGGACAGATCGGGGTCATCAGTGAACCCAACCAGGGAGCTACTTTCTGGCTAACGATTCCGTTGGCGATCCCTACTGGGGCTAACTTACTCCCCGAAGAATAGGCAAGCAGCCCAGCTCAAGAACATAGTTTGTGGCTCTTAGCCGACTTATGGCTTGGTAGACAGCAACCTTACGCGCTTCCTAAGCTTAGCGACCTCTTAAAGAAGCCGCTGAGCTCATAAATTAACCTGAGTTCGGGTTAAGGGCGTTTTCGAGTGCCGCGCGTTGCGCGGCACTCGAAAACGCTCATTTTGGCGTGCGCTTTGCGCACGCCAAAATGAGCACTTCAGCTTATCCCGAACTGAGGTTAAATTACAGACTATCCTCATCCAGGCGATCGCCCCGAATTGACATATCCAACAACTGCATGGGGTGCAGCACAGGAATCACCTGCCCCTGTTTCTCCAAGTGCTTAGTAATTTGCACAAAGCAGCCAATGTTGGCGGAGGCAATCACCATCGCTCCTGTATTCAGCAGATTTGTTGCCTTTTGTCGCCCCAACTCCTCAGCCACATCGGGTTGCAGGATGTTGTAGACTCCTGCACTGCCGCAGCACAGAGCCGCGTCAATGGGCTCCCGCAGTTGCACACCGGGGATCTTCCGCAGCAATTGGCGAGGCTGCAGGCTAATTTTTTGACCATGGATCATGTGGCAGGCATCCTGATAGGCCAGCTTCAGAGGTTCATCCTGCAATGGCGAGAGGGGAGCCGTCAGCCCTACGTCATACAGGAACTCCTGCACATCCTTCACCTTGGCAGAAAAGGCCGCAGCCCGTTCACCATACACCGGGTCATCCTTCAACAAATGGCCGTAGTCCTTCGTCGTATGCCCACAGCCCGATGCATTAATCACTAGGGCATCGATCCCGGTTCCTTCAAAGGAGTCGATCAGTTGGCGGGCCAGAGCGCGGGCCTGTTCCTCCTCACCCTGGTGATGGGGCAGCGCACCACAACATCCCTGGGATTTGGGAATGACCACCTCACAGCCATTCGCCGTCAGCACGCGCACCGTCGCATCATTCACCTCTGGATTGAACAGCCGCTGCACGCATCCCAGCAGCAACCCTACCCGATAGCGTTTCTCACCCTGAGCCGGAATCACCTCGGGCAATTTGTCCTCAAATGCCTGGGGGGAAAGGGGAGGCAGCAATCCTTCCATGGCGGCCAGTTGAGGCGAAATTTGCTTCAGCCAGCCGAGCGATCGCAACTTTTCCTGCAATCCCGTTCGCTGATACAGCCCCACCGGGCGCATCAGTAACCGCAGCCGATTGGGATAGGGGAACAGCGAGAAGATGAGTTTGCGGATCAGCTTTTGGGGCAGCGATCGCTCATAATTCCGGTTAATCTGTGGGCGCGTCGCCTCAATCAGGCGATCATACTGGACTCCAGATGGACAGGTCGTGACACAGGCATAACAGCCCAAGCAGGTATCAAAATGCTCCACCGCAGGCTTTTCTAGCGGAGCCTCCCCCTGGTTAATGGCATCCATCAGGTAAATGCGTCCCCGAGGTGAGTCCATTTCCTTGCCCAGAACCCGATAGCTAGGGCAGGTGGAAAGACAAAAACCGCAGTGGACACAGGAACTAATCAGCTTAGGGTCAGGCGGTGGGCTTTGAGTATCAAACCCGTCTGGGTTTGGCTGAACCGGAAGATTTTCTAGCGAAGGGACATCGGAGGTCGGCATAGGAAAGGGGTGGGACGACAGAAGGGACTGAACGTGAAATTGGTTAAATGGGCTTACTTCAGCCGATATTTTTAGCAGATTGGATGCTGAAAAAGCTGAATCAAGGCGGTAGGGGCGGATTTAGCAAGACGATCGCACCCTGGCTGTTCTCCTGGCAAAACCCGCCCTTCTCAGATTTGTAATGGCCAATCGAGATACAAAAGCTCAACAGCCATCTACAAAGCGACCAGCACTAAGAATCGCCCGAGGATCAAAGCGCTGCTTTATGCCTTTCATCAACGGCAGGCTTCCCGGAGCCATTCCCCAGACATCCACCTGCTGTTTGAGCGAGGTGGGCGCTTCCAGTACCGAGAGAAAACCTCCATGGGTTTCGCAGAGTTGACGGATTTCTTGAAGGGTTGCCGGGGTCATCTCGGCTGCCTGCACCATCCCCAACCCACTCCCTGCATGAATCGTTCCTAAACCGAGGGAAGCCAGGCTGGACAATTTTTCCAGCACCGTTACCCCGTCACTAGGCCGTACTCCTATTTTGCAAGTAACAGCAGGAGAATGGGCGGGCTGATCCCAACAGGCTCGCAATTGTTTCCATAGGTCAGCTTCGGGCTGGTCTGTGAGGCGATCGCCCGTCACCCCTACCTGTTGGGCCATGTCCAGCACCTCGA
The DNA here is from genome assembly GCF_039962325.1 of Leptolyngbya sp. PL-A3. Taxonomy (NCBI): domain Bacteria; kingdom Bacillati; phylum Cyanobacteriota; class Cyanophyceae; order Leptolyngbyales; family Leptolyngbyaceae; genus Leptolyngbya; species Leptolyngbya sp. PL-A3. The sequence goes on along the minus strand of NZ_JAMPLB010000002.1, from coordinate 215,389 downwards.
CCATCTGCTGCTCTACGCTGACCGCAATACTCTGAAACCTTACCAGTAAGCCCATTCCCTGACCCAGGTTAAGGGCCGTAACGGTGGAGGCTGCCAGCACTTCCATCGCAGTAGGACTGAGAGATGACAGGAGAATGGCCTGGGTGAGCTGGGCGATCGCCTCTGCGTTCCCAACCAAAATCACCGTCCCAGAGGCCTCCGGAATGGGATAAAGACGTAGAGTTAGCTGGCTGAGAATACCCAGAGACCCGTAAGACCCGGTCATCAGCTTCATCAGGTCATATCCCGCCACATTCTTGACTACCCGGCCGCCTGCCTTCGCCACCTGGCCGTCCGATCGCACCAGGCTCAGTCCAATCAGCAAATCTCGAATGCCACCGTACCGATGACGCAAAGCCCCTGCATCCGCCGTGGCGACAATGCCCCCTAAGGTAGCGACCTCAGGATAGGCAGGGTCAATACTGAAAAATTGATTGGTCTGAGCCAGTGTCTCCTGCAACGTTTGAAAGGAAATGCCAGCTTCCACCGTCACTGTCATATCCCCTACGGCGTGATCGAGCACTCGATTTAACCGCTCGGTGGAGACAATTACTTGAATACCGTCGGCCAACCCTCCCCACTTCAGTTTGGAGCCGTTGCCGATCGGGAGTAACCGCACCTGATCTCGACTGGCCCAGGTTACGATTTCGGCTAAAGCCTCCTGGGACTCCGGATACACCACCGCTTCGGGCTGGCAGTCAGGGCGTAGCGCTTCTGTAAACGTTTGTTGCAGAGGTTCTGACAGCTGTTCCCAGGGAACCAATGCTGCCGTACCGACAAGAGAACTCAGTTGGGAGGCGATCGCACCCATCACATCGTATGTCCCATACAAATGACCGAACTTGGGCCCTCGGCCTTAGGCCCAGCCAACACCAGATAAAATCCGAGAGTACAAGCCCTATCTATTCTCACACCTTGTCAGGACTTCAGCATTTGTAGCGTTGCAGAATCCGCCATACTTTATGCTTGGGAAGTTGATTTTCTCAGCACGCGAGTTTGCTTTATAAGGTTATTTTTTCTCGCACTTCATGCACCAAAAAATAACCTTATAAAACAGCTCCTGGGCCTCGCCAGCGGATAGTTTGCTTGTATGGGGGTACTTCGCTCCTGTTTCAAGCAGCCCAACTTGCATTCCGGTTTCTCAAAACGGGTTAAGACTGGCACAATGGTTGATTCAGGGATTTGATAGATATGTTCTATCTGCCTAACTGCTCCCTACCGCATCGCTTCCGGCGATAATTCTCTATCCTCTTCTCCAGCAATGGAAAACTTCATCGTTTCGCTGGTCATTTTTACCACCATCTTCAGCATTTTTGCCCTGGGTCTCAATTTGCAATGGGGCTTCACAGGGCTAATTAACTTTGGCCATGTGGCCTTCATGACGATTGGTGCCTACACCACGGTCTTGCTCAGCATGGCAGGAGTGCCCCTGATCCTGGCAGTTGTGCTGGGGGCGATCGCCGCCTCTCTCCTCGGTCTGCTCATTGGTTTTTCTACCCTGCGCCTGCGCGAAGACTATCTCGCCATCGTCACCATCGGCGTCTCGGAGGTCATCCGTCTGATTGCCGTCAATGAAGACTGGCTCACGAAAGGCACCTTTGGGATCCAACGTTTCCCGCTGCCCCTGGCCACCCTCAACCTCAGCCTACCCTTGCGAATTGTCATGATGGCCATTCTCACAGTCGTTGTGGGACTGGCGTACTGGCAGGTGTTCAAATGGTTACAGCAGGTCCGGAAGCACGTCCCCTTCCAGGAGTTGTGGAACGGTGGCCGTGTTGCCCTGGGTTATGTGCTGTCCCTTGTCCTGCTGCTATTTGGCATCGGGGTCATTGCTCGCTATCTCAATCAATCGGATGCCGTAGCGCCCTGGCTGTTAGGGGTGCTGTTGCTCAGCTCGCTAGCCGGAACTGTATGGCTCTATGTGACGCTCGGAGAACGAGCGGCCAAGCGTGTGGCCGGATGGTCAGCCGGGTTAGGCGTTGTGATGGCCCTTATTGGTAGCGTGATTGGGATATGGGTCTTTGGATACGGCCTGACAGCTCTGTACCACTACCAGGACAACCCCAGCAAGAATGGATTGATGCTGCTATGTGTAGTGCTGCTGGCCCTGGTGTACTGGGGGTTGGAACGGTTAGTGCGATCGCCCTGGGGACGGGTGATCAAAGCCATTCGCGAAGACGAAGAAGTAGCCCGAGCCCTTGGCAAAAATGTCTTCGGCTATAAACTGCAATCCTTGATGCTGGGAGGATTTTTGGCAGGCTTGGCCGGAGCGCTCTATAGCTGGCAACTAACTACCGTTTATCCCGATAATTTCCGGCCGTTGGTGACGTTCAACGCCTGGACTATGGTGGTATTGGGGGGTGCCGGAAGCAATTTAGGTACGGTGCTGGGAGCTACGATCTTCTGGGCCTATGACACCATTACTCGCTTTGTCTTGAAGGATATTATTCCTCTCGAAGACGCCCGTTTGGGAGCATTCCGCGTCATGGTCATTGGCTTCATTCTGATTGTTCTGATGATGTGGCGGCCTCAAGGCATGCTGGGCAAAAAGGAGGAATTGACCCTTGGTCGATAGGTTTACCGAGACAGGGGCAAATGCCCCATTACCTTCACAGGCCATTACCGCCCCACCCCTGTTAAATGCGCAGGAACTATCCAAAAGCTTTGGTGGAGTACGAGCGGTAGATCGAGTGAACCTCGCTGTACAGCCAGGCAGCATTACCGGGCTGATTGGTCCCAATGGAGCCGGAAAGACGACACTCTTCAACCTGCTCGCCAATTCCCTACGCCCCGATTCTGGTGCTGTGATTTTTGACGGAGCACCCGTTCACACCCTGCCATCCTATGAGGTAGCACGACAGGGGCTCGTGCGAACGTTCCAGGTCGCCCGAGTGCTCTCGCGACTGTCAGTGCTCGACAATATGCTGCTAGCCACACAAAAACAAACGGGCGAAATTCTGTGGAATGTATGGTTACGCCCCGGTCAAATTGCCCAGGAGGAGAAGCAACAGCGCGATCGCGCCTGGGAACTACTCGAATCCGTGGGTTTGGCCGCGAAAGCGCACGACTATGCTGGCTCTCTTTCTGGCGGCCAGCGCAAGCTGCTGGAACTGGCTCGCGCACTCATGACGCGCCCCAAGCTCATCCTGCTCGATGAGCCCGCCGCCGGGGTTAACCCCACGCTGATTAACCAGATCTCTGATCATATTCGCGCCTGGAATCAGCAAGGCATGACCTTCCTGATCATCGAACACAATATGGATATGATTATGAGCCTTTGCGATCGCATCTGGGTGATGGCAGAAGGCCGCAATTTAGCTCACGGGACGCCTACAGACATTCAACGCAATAGCCAAGTGTTAGAGGCGTATTTAGGGCAGTGAGAGACAAGGGGTGCAAGCGATACTCGCGCACCCCTCGCCTGAAAAAATCTTCCCTACTTTGGTGCTCTCCCTCAGAATTCGGGAATGTTGACATTAGACTTTGTGTTCCAGGGATGACAACTCCTGCGCGCGATTGCCTATGAAATACGAGGTGGGCAGGAAAGCGGATTCGTGATTAAGATAACTTTATGACTTTCGGCAGTAATCCACAGGAACTCTGGCACCTTCTATGGGTTTCCTTTGGTTTTTTGTCGTCATTTGTATGGTCATCTGACGAAAAGGGGTAGTAAGTCAACAAGTTAGTCCAACTACCACATTGGGATAACGAAATAAGTCCCGGCTTTTGTGTGTTCAGATCTCAGTGTTTCATTCACAACACATTATGTAAGTTGACAGCCAGGAGACTGAGTTTTCTCACGTTCTCTGAGCCTGTGCCGCTGGAGTAATACCTATGGGGATGGCAGACCCAAACCTTGGCCGCATCTTAAATAACCGATATCAACTGGTGGAGCTGCTAGGTCAGGGTTCCATGGGGCGGGTTTATTCAGCTCGGGATACGCTCCTTGGAGGCGTGCCTGTAGCCGTAAAGTTCCTTTCCCAAACCATGTTGAACCAGAAGATGCGCGATCGCTTTGAGCGAGAAGCTACAACCTGCGCGCTTCTCGGCCAACGCAGCATCCACATTATTCGCGTCTCCGACTACGGCATTGATGAAGATGGTATTCCGTTCTATGTCATGGAGTACCTGAAAGGCCGCAGCCTGAGCGAAATTATTATGCAGCAGCCCCTGCGGTTGCCCCGGTTCCTTAGCATTAGCCGACAAATTTGCCTGGGGTTACAAACGGCTCACCAGGGTATCCCAATTGATGGCAAGCTCTGTCCTATCGTGCACCGTGACATTAAACCCAGCAACATTCTAGTTACACAGGATGACAGCTTAGGGGAACTCACGAAAGTATTGGACTTTGGTATCGCTAAAACTCTGCAGGCGGATTCCAATCAGACCAATTGCTTTATGGGCACCCTGGCCTATTCCTCCCCGGAGCAGATGGAAGGCCAGGAGCTAGATAGCCGCTCTGACATCTACAGCATGGGCGTGATGATGTATCAGATGTTGACGGGCAGGATGCCTATCAACGCCGATACACACACCTTTGGTAGCTGGTATCGGGCACACCATCAACACCCCCCCCGTGCCTTTACAGAGGCAAATTCCAACGCTCGGGTACCGAAGGCGCTGGAAAACCTGATCATGAGCTGCCTGGCGAAAAAACCGAGCGATCGCCCTCAAAATGCAGTCGAAATCATTCACGCCCTCGAACCTCTGGAACAACGGTTTGGGAGTGGTCGTGAGATCGGCAAGCGGATTGAAGCCGTTTTATCCAAGGTACCCATTGCCGAAAAACCATCCTCTTCCAAGGTGCTATCACCTGATGAGGTTTGCCGGCTGACGTCTTGGCCGAAGGATAAGCCTTTAGGGGACATCACATTCCCTCAGCCCATCCCCACCAGCGAGGAACCCTTGCCCGCTCTATGGGTCATGTTTCCCCAGGACGAAATCGATCGCCGTCGTGTCTGTACCCGCTATAACCAGTTTCTATTTGCTCCTCAGCCTCATCCAACGCTGTTGTGGCTGACCGTTCTCTACACACCTCAGCATGGCCCTCGTTGGCTCCCCAGTTACTTAGACCTCAAAAGCAACTTTGGTCAAAAAATGGCTCGCCTCCTGGGGGATGCTGGCAACTATCGGATTCTTTTTTTTGCAAAAGAAGCACCGCAGAATTGTGCAAATGTGCTTACGTCTACCATCGACTCAGCCCAGTGCCAATTGCTTAATAATTGGGTCACGATGGCTCAGATGGCTCCTCAAACCCACACCTTTACTCCCGCCAAGCTGCAACTGAAGCAAGCCCTAGAGGACTTAAAACCCAAGATTCTGATGAAATTAGAATCCCTTTACGACAGCCACTCCCCCGATCTTTCGGGTTGACGGCATCGTACAGTCGCGACAGAAGTCGCAGAGACTCTGCTGGCTCTGCAAGCCGTCAAAAGCAATTCCAATCCAAGCTTCACCGGATGGGGAAGTAAATGATGGGATGCCAGCTTTTCCGTAGGAGTTCTCCCGTCAAGCTAGGAACTGACAGCTCAATCAGCTTGCCCACATTCCGGGAACCGCTGACGATCGCTGTTATATCGCGCTCGACTGCTAAATCCAAAATTTCAGTCACAGCATTACCGAGACACACTTCGGTTTCTACCCTTAAGCCAGGGTCCAGGCTCGTCTTTACCGACGCCAAGACCTTTTCAGCATTGTTAATGGCATTTTTCCGCAAATCGGCGTTACGGCTCACTTCATCAACAATCCAGGCTAATAGGCAGCATTCTAAAGCTGTTTGTTTACCCGATGTTTTCTCGCGAATCCGTTGCAGGGTGTACTGTGCAGACTCGCTATTGTCGTAAGGTAGCAGGAAGTAGCGGAATAGATGGCGACAGCGTAGGTCCAGTTCCTCCTCGGTGTAAGTTGAGATGAGCTGTGGGCGCAGAATCATGCAAGGTATTGCTACGCGCTGACACAGGTTAATAGTCGTGCTGCCAAAGAGTTTTTCGTTGAGTAGACTACGGCCTGCCGTACCTAAGATCAGGAGTTCTGGATTGTGGGTACGAATCGCATTCAGAATGTGTTCGGGAGGATTACCTGAACGAACATCAACCTTCACCTCCAGACCCGAGGGGATGTTCTGCAGAGCCGGGGAGAGGCGATCGCGCGCCTGCTTCTCCTTCTCCTCGTTGGGGCGAGGCACAGCACCATCAGCTAGAGGAGCCGTATGTAGAAAGACAATTTTTTTCAGACCACTAGCCGCCAAACTTGGCACAAAGCGCACAAAACGATGCAGGCCATCGGTGAAATCAGTGCAAATCAAAGCGCTCTGAAACATAGGAGGCTGTCACCCAGAATGGTTACATGTTCCCAACCCTATCACCCCAATGGGCTTGGTGTTCCATCCTTCTGGACAGTTTTTATAAAAAGCAGCTTTTGCGCACAGTTTCCCTGTTCAGAATATGCAGCATCCTATACAAGGTCTGTACGAGGTTCTGTTACCCGCCTGAAAATCCGATGAAACGCATTGCAAAACAAGCCTTGCGCTGTGCGCATAGTTCGCAATAGCAAAACATGTTTCGTTGGGGTCTACGATACCCACACCGAAAGCCTATTCATCGTCTTAAAACCTGATAAAAGGCATTGCATTAAAGCGACGGAAGTCCGTTTGGCCTGCAATGACAAATAGTGAGTAATGATTGGCAGCGAATCTTATACCCTGGCGGGAAACACTTGAAAAGAAAGCACAGAGAGATTCAACTTAACAAGAGAGCACGATCAGCAAACAAATGAGAAATGCCTGATCGGAATTGAAGCCTTAGAGTTGGAATCGAGTGACGCCCCAGCATCCCCTGCTTATTTCCCGATGGAACCGAGCAAGAGAGGGAGGTCGCCGCTGCGACACCTTCATTACAGATTGGGGCTAGAATCAATTCCCCATTGATGCTTTAGGAAGTGGCGATACATGGTTTCCCGCATCATCATTTGTTCATAGAGCTTAATCAGGAAATCCTGAGCCTGTTCGTGGCTCATGCGTGCAACCTGAGTTTCGAAGGAACGCAGGCTGAACTGCTGTTCTAGAGTCAATTGAATGGTGTCGTCCATAGTAGTTCTCCTTGTGGAATCAGGGGGTGGTAGTCAAACCCATTAGAGTCACCGGGGTTGGAGAGAATGACAGACCGCCATGCTGCCTACCGGGGTAGCCTCTTGATGAGATTGCTTTTAGGATGCCCATTTCTGTCATCCAATCTCACCCAGATGTTAAAAACTCTAACAATGATTTGACAAAGTTACCATCACCCGAATTGGGTACTTGATCAGGATGCTAAGGGTATATCAAGTTAAAAACTGTAAAACCGTTCGCCTCGAACATTCACCCAGCCCATCAGCTGGGATCAAATAGGTATAAAAGCTTATTCCTGCCCCATTCCATCAAGGATTCAAGCGGCATTGAGGGATTATCTTGATCGTTAGAAAAGTTTACAAATACTTTGAAGACTTGAAGAATTGAATTGGCTTTGATGGGTGATCGCCGCTCACCGCCCATCGTGGGGTCTATGGCTGAGGGTAGGTATAAGCGTAAATGGCTTCTCAGCAGGTGTGTAATATAAATTTGAGATAGGACGAAGTATAAAAATTAAGCTCTTCTCCACACTAAAACTTCCTTGAGTGGGGAAGTTGGAAGCAATGCCTTCACGATGGCCCTTAGCGGGCTAGTGAGGGCTATATCCTCACTAGCCCGCTAAGGGCCATGGGAGAGCTACAGCACGTTATTTGGCTAAAGTGGCTAACTACCCCTAAAACTAGGTGGAATGTGGTGTAGAGGGCGTTACGTGACCTCTACACCACACTTTATAGGATGAGTTTGAACAACCCCTTACTCAGCTTGCAAGGCTGTCATTTCTTCAGAAGCACTGACAGACTCAATAGTGATCACCACAACCGTGATGTTGTCTCGCCCGCCCTTATCCTTAGCGGCGTTAACCAGAGCGCTAACCAGCTTCTCGCAGGAGCGGATGGACTTAAGGTGAAATGCAATGAGGTGGTCAGAGAGTTCTTCGGTGAGGCCATCGCTGCATAGGAGAAGGCGATCGCTCGGTCTGGCCTCCACCATGGCGACATCGACATGACGCAGGTCTTCCCGCCCCAAACACTTCGACAGAATATGCCGCCAGGGATGGACACGGGCCTGGTCTGAGGAAAGCTCGCCCATCTTCATGGCGCGGGCGACCCAGGTGTGATCCTCGGTGATCTGATCCAGTTGGGCACCTCGCAGCCGATAAAGGCGGGAATCGCCCACATGGGCGCACCAGGTCTGCCCTTGCCGAAAGATAACCACCACAGCAGTCGTTCCCATATCCGACCGTTCAGGATGGCGGGATTGGTCACTGAGAATGGCTCGGTTAGCCCGCATGAATGCCATCTCCAACAGGCGACGCGAATCATCGGGCGAGAACCATTTTTCATCCAGATGTTGCTGAATGGCTTCCGTCGCAATTCGGCTGGCTTCCTGGCCGCCGGCATGGCCTCCCATGCCATCTGCCACGATGAAAAATCGACCCGATGGGTCTATGTAAAAAGCGTCCTGATTAACGGTACGGAGGAGTCCCGGATCAGTGAGACCCGAGAAAAGGCACTTCATAGGGCAGTTCGTCTCGGACAAGGATACATAATAGTCACAACGGTAAGCGTAATCGCAGCAACAGGATTTTATTCAATTTAATGCAAATCTTTAAAGCATTGGTCTTTAAAGCATACGATCAAGCCGATCTATCCGTTGCAGCAGTCGGATAAAGGCAAACGCAGCGATCGCCCCCGGCACTATCGCGATACCCGCCAACCAGGCAAATCCGTTTACCAACAACACTACCGCCGATATAGTAAAGGTGCCCATCAGGAGGACGTAATTCGTCCCCATGTTGACATTGCTTACCCGACGGAGAATGCGATCGGTCTCCTGAGAGCGCACTCGCACTCGCAGATCACCCCGCTCCAGCTTCTCAATAGTGTCTTCAATGCGCCGAGGCAAACTTAGGGCCGAGCTACTAACCTGGGCGGCATGTCGGCCGAGTTCTTCCAGTAACCCACCATCCGAATGGCTGCCATTGGTCATAATTTGCATCGCAAAAGGCTTTGCGACCTCCATAAAGTTAAATTCTGGGTCAAGTCCTTTGCCAACGCCTTCCAGGGTTGAGAAAGCCCGCATCACAAAGGTGAAGGTAGCCGGGAAGCGGAAGGGCTGGTCGTAGGCAATGTCGTACAGGTCGTCGCTAATCTGAGCGACAGACTGCGCCTCAAAAGGCTTATCCATGAAGTGGTCGAGCATGTATTGAATGGAGCGACGCACTGGCCCCATATCCTCGACTTCTGCCAAAGCTCCTAATTCCACCAGCGAGGTTACTACCTGATCAGCATTTTTCTGAGCAATACCAAAGAAGGTGTTGAGCAGACGCTCTCGCGTCACGGCCTGCACCCGCCCCATCATGCCAAAGTCGTAAAAGATGAGCGCACCATCTGGACTTACAGCAATGTTACCGGGGTGAGGATCAGCATGGAAGAAGCCGTCATTGAGCAATTGCTGGAGGTAAGCTCGTGCTCCCAACTGAGCCAGAGTCTTGCGGTCTAACCCAGCCGCTTCAATAGCATCGTAGTGACTAATTTTGATGCCAGGCATGTACTCCAGGGTCAGCACTCGGGGCGAACTGTAGCGCCAGTAAACCCGAGGCACCTTCACCCACGATTCATTACGGAAATTGCGCCGGAAGGTATCTGCGTTGCGCCCTTCATTGAGATACTCAATTTCTTCCCAAAGGATGCGACAACATTCGCCATAGATACCCATCCAATCGCGTCCTCGGCCCCAGTCTGGATGGTTCTGGAAGTAGCGGGCAATCCCCTTGAGGATCTCCAGGTCAATTTCAAATAGCTTCCGCAGACCAGGACGTTGGACTTTTACGACAACTTCTTCACCCGAATGCAATTGCGCCCGGTGAACCTGACCCAGACTTGCGGCGGCTAGCGGGATCGGGTCGAAGCTGCGGTAGAGCTCCGGGATTGTTTTGTTTAAGTCTTGCTGAATGATTTGCTCCGCTTGCTCATAGGCAAAGGCCGGAACCTTATCTTGCAGCTTCGACAGCTCCTCAACATACTCAGCAGGAAACAGGTCAGCCCGAGTGGAGAAGAGTTGACCCAGTTTGATGAAGGTCGGCCCCAAATCAAGGAATGTTTCCCGAATCCAGATAGCCATTCGACGGCGGCGACGGGCTTTTGCCTCATCCGTCATACCACCCGAATAAGTCCAGGCTTTGCCGTAGGACCATTGAGCCGCTAGAAGCTTGAGCGCAAATGACCAGATGTCAACAAAACGCCGCTTCTTGGAGTAGCGTTCCCGGCTCCATCGGTAAGACTTGCCTTTACCACCAGCGTACATACGCGTAGCCTTGGTAGGGTCGAGATAAGAGGGATCAGACGTCGCCTCTAGCACAACCGCATCCAAAACCGGCGCTTCCGCTTGAGGGTCAGTCAGCGGCAGGTCTTCACCGGAATCAGGGTGGCTGCTGGAATTATGGGGATCAGATAGGGCAGACACGCAGTTCTTTGCTCAGCACTACTCAACAACAAACAAGGAGATGAAACGAACGTCAACTACAATCCGGAGGATGTAAATGAGAACGAGTAACTTGATTCGCCCTATGGTCATAAAATGACCGTGATTTCCAGTTTAAAGGGTGCGGTTACGGTAGCGCTGCAACTCAGTGCGTAACTCGGCAATCTCAGCCCGAAGTTCATCGATCATGGTCTGCAAATCGGATGAGGCTCCACCGGAAGAAGTAGATGTTGCAGTAGAGGCAGGTCGTCCTTGCATAGCAGCTTCTTCATCTTGCCGGGCTTTTTCAAGCACCTGCTCTGTAAACTGCCGCAGCCGCTCCCGTTGTTCTGCATCAAATTTGCCCAGATCGCTGAGGACATCGCTCAGTGTAGATTCAGCCTGCTGGGCGATAGATTCTGCCAGGGCACGACCAATAAAAAATGCATGAACGAGAGGGTTGTCCATAAAAATAACAAAGAGTTTATGTGATGGCATCAGCCCAAATTATAGCTTGCCTCCCAAAGGCATAGGGCTCAGACTTCGTATGAGTCGATCGCAAATTCTCCTCTACCTTGTCCTGGGCGAATGGGTGCCCGCCTTGCTTGAATGAAGCTATACCTCATCCCGAAGTCTGAACCCTATGCCAGCTTTTTTTGTTCGCTTTCAAACCTGGCTTGAGTACCGTTGGGTTGCACCCGCCTACAGTGGATGGGTCATGCTAAGTCTGGCAATTTTCTTCTTTGTGGCCGCAACCAATACCATGGCTGGCTGGCTCTATGCGATTAGCGGAGTCATGCTGGCCCTGCTGACTGTTGGAGTGACCCAGCCGGGGCGATCGCTGCGATCGCTCCACATCACCCGCATTCCCAACGACCCCATCAGTGTCGGCGATACCCTCACCCTAGAATTGGAAATTCACAATCCCCGCCCCCGTCCCCAACTTTTGCTTCAGGTGCAGGATTTGCGGCCTCGAGGGTTGGGAGGAACCCATGAAGCCGCCATTGAACGCATCCCGGCTCGGGGAGCTTACCACTGGCGACAATCTCACGTCGCGCAGCAGCGTGGTCTGTATCACTGGCAGGGAGTGGTGTTGCGGACGGCGGCTCCCCTGGGATTGTTCTGGAGCCGACGACAGGAACAGGTTCGGGCTTCTGTAGTGGTGTACCCAACCGTACTACCGCTGAGCCGTTGCCCCCTTGTAGATGAGTTGGGCCGCGAAGCCAGCGCGACGGTTCAAAGCCCTATTCAGGCTCAGGGAGCATCAGAGGGTGTTACCCGCACGTTACGGCCTTACCGTTGGGGTGACTCAACCCGGCTCATTCACTGGCGCACCAGTGCGCGTTATGGAGAGCTTCGGGTGCGGGAACTGGAGCTATTTACGGGTGGACAAGAAGTGGTCTTGGGGCTGGATAGTGCGATCGCCTGGGATGCTGAAGCCTTTGAGCAAGCAGTCATTGCGGCGGCTTCCCTCTACTTCTATGGGTTGCGACAGAAGTTGCCGGTTAGCATCTGGACAGCCGAGAGTGGAGTCGTGCGAGGCGATCGCCCCGTATTAGAAACTTTAGCCGCTGTAATGCCAGGGCAAAATCCTCGTAGCCCTTTGCTTCCGGGAGTGCCAATTATCTGGATGACGCAGAAAAGCGATCGCCTCAGCAATCTCCCAACGGGTAGCCGCTGGTTACTTTGGCCCCAGAACGGCCAGACTGCGTTACCTAACCAGACAGCCCATGGGCGAATTATTGTGCCGGATGAACCTTTAACAACCCAATTACAAGCTTCTTTAAACTAAGGAGATTTCCAGTAATGAAATTACCCCCAGAATGTTGGTGCTTTGCCCGCGAAGCGGGCAAAGCACCAACATTCTGGGTAAATTTTTATGCAGAAACCTCCTAAAACATGGCCGTCTATATCAATTGAATTTGGGAACTGAAGTGTAGTGTCTCGCGCAGATATCCCCGATCGCGCACCAGGAGGGGCCGTTGGTGGCGCTCCAGCACAGCTTGGGTTCGGCGGAACGCTTCGGGCAAGTGATTGAAAGGAATGCCAGGAAATGCGTGGTGTATCGCATGATCAGGCAAGCCACCCATCAACCAGTTAACAAAACTGGAGGTTGTGAGGTTACGGCAGGCATAGAGTTGGGTCATTTGATGGTTCTTCTCGGTTTTCCAGAGGGCGTAATGTTCCAAATGATCCCGAGCCTGTTGGACGGCTCCGATAATGCGTTCAAGTACCAGCCAGAACAGCAGGTAATCAATAAAGCGACCTTGCAAGATGGCGACGATCGCAAACCCACTCTGCATAGCCAGTATTCCTACTCCATCCAGGAGTAGCGATCGCCCCAGATCTGGCACCTGCCTCCGCAGCCTGAGTCCCTGGTAGACAGTTTTAGCAATGAGCCCCAGTCCCCCCAGGACAAAGAGATCCATGCTCCACTGGTGCCGCACATACCATTGCTGCCAGGGTTGGGCCTGCCGGTATTCGGCAACTGTCCACTGAACCCGTTCGGGATCCCGCAAATCAATCCCATTCCAGGCATGATGCAACCGATGGAGCCGAGCATAGGTGCCATAGGGCCACAACATGGGGTAAGCCACCAGACGTGGCATCCAGGTGTCAAACCAACGCCAGCCCGTTAAGGTCTGATGAGTTGTGTCATGGGTACAGACGAGCCAGAAGGCGTAGAGCAGCCCGGCGATCGCGCTAAACCCTATAAATCCTACGAGCGTAGAGCTTGACCAGGCCAGAACCACAAAACTCAAAAAAAGTGTTCCAATGCTCACAAAGCGCCACAGGCCTACCCAGGGATTGACCTGTTCGAGATCTGTGACCGCTGCGCGCAGATCCTGGCTCAATGCATAGGAGGGTGCAGCACTCGTTTTCATGCGTTATCTCTCCGGCGTGCATACACCGCTATCCTCTCAACTGATGCGATGTTGTCAAGAGAGATTGCTATATTTCAGTAATTCTTATTGTATTTTTACCTGCCCAACAAAATTCTCGCTCAGCACGAGAACGGCCACGTTCTTGATGGGGAAAGTATGTTCTCTTTTGCTCGCACTCAGCGACGACAAAAAGGGGACAGGCTTTGTAACGGAAACAGGGAACTGTTTTAAAGGTTGTTTCTCGTACACTTTGCACAAAAAACAGCCCTTCTAGCAAGCTTTAAAGCGCACCCTACATCGCCTTATAGAGATGCCGCATACCATATAAACCGTTCAACTCCGGCGTTTGATAAGTTGTCTCGACAACGGGGCGGGATGGACGAGCGCGCCGCTTACGATATCTTCGCTTCCGCATGGAAATGGGAGCCGCAACTTTTTGCTGTTCAAGGAGGTTGATTGCATCATCTCGGCGCGCCTGCTCAGATTCAGTTAATTGCTTCGTTGATTGGACCATTAAAGAAGCAAGATCCAATGCATTTGAATCAGCAACCCCTACCTGCTTTAGCTGGAAAGAATAGTGGTTTGCGAGCTCTTCTACCGAAATAACCAATTGATTTGGGTTTTCTCGAGTGACCATCATCTCTCTTTTCCTATCCTTGGTTCTCTGGAGTTTTCAAGCTCAACTCTGTCCAGAGGATACCCTTTTTGACGCAAAAAATATCATAATTGTTTCTCAAATCCCAAATTTATAGAGCTGGGATCAGAAAGATAGTGTTTAGGAATTACTCTGCAAATACCCTCTTAGAGGCTATTTGAGAGGCCATTAAAAAGGTTAATTTCTTGTATGCGAGCACACAAAAAATTAACCTTTCTAGATGAGCCTTTAGACTGTATAACCTACCAGATGCTAACAGGAAGATTTCGGTTAGAAGCAGCAATCTGTGCAAATTGTTCAGCCGCTTCGTAAGATTTTGAGGTATGAAGAGCTTGCCGATTTGGATAATCATCACAGCCAGGGCGCAGCTCAATACCGTCTTTACTTAGGTATACAGTAAAAAGAGTTTGGTCAAGAGTTGTTGACATATCAAGGGAGATGAATCAGCAATATTAGGTGGCTTTTTAATCTGTTATGGCTGAGATTCTTGGGAAGCGCTATCTGTCTTTTAGAGGAACTTCGGAGTATTAAAAAAGAAAATGAGTATTTTCTCTTTAAGCCAATTCTGGAAATGCCGAATTAGCGTTGGTGACAGCTGTTAAAAGTGGCTTGCCTCAACAATACTCAACATTTCCACGGGTACTTGAAGCGATACTTATCAACTTCCCTGCATTTGAGATGTAGAGAATGATTGAGATTTGAAGGATTCTACTTCAGATGCTTGTTTGGAGAGCTGACGGTTTTGATTTCGTGTTGGTCTATGACGCAGCAAACGCTCAACTTCTGAAATAATTTCCGAAATATCTGTTTGTTTGCTAATAATGCTATCTGCCTCAGGGCAGGAATGGGCCGCGTGACTTAACAGATCTTTGGTGAAGTAGCCAGAAATTAAAACGAGTAGAGGCGGCTTTTCAAGAATCTGCTTGGCCTTACAAATAATTTCGGGCCCATCCATTGCGATCTGATAGGCCGGTGTTGGAATCGAAAAGTCTACCAAGACCAAGTCAAACAGACTTGCATGCTGAAGAAATTTATAGCCATTGGTAAAGGTGGAAACCGCATAGCCTTGTTGCTGTAGGCGCAGTGCCAGAACATAGCACCATGATTCATTGTCATCAACAATCGCGATGTTATACATAACCCACTAAGCCGAAAACTTCTCTTGCCGCTTTCTCTCTTATACTCGGTTTATAGAAGTAAACTCACTATCCCAAGCATGAGTTTCACGCCTGTAATTCGCGCGATCAGCCCCAAATCCCTGTTTCTTTGCCCTAGGAAAAAATACAGCCAGGATTAATTGCAAGATACAAGGTGTTTACTCAAGATTTGGTAATCTTGAGCGATTCAAGCAAGACCATGCATCCCTCTCTTTCGGGAGATGCTTCCGTTGCCACAACCTGTTAACGTCCCTAACTGTTTTTCTGTTGCTGAGAATGATCGGTTGCGTTCGGGCTAACATCGCCGTTCAGAAAAACCCTCAGAAAACAAAACCGTGCTCCTGGGTGTCAACTCACAAAGGGGTAAGCAGCTGAATGAATAGATGCCAGAGGAACTCTCCCGTTACTGGCCTCTTCTGTTACCGTGGCAGAAACTCAGGAAATTGTCTATGAAGCCCGTGACTGTTTCGTCAACCAGTGCCCGTTATACCCAGGATATTCATATTCGTCAGTTTCGCCTGATTGTTGATGAGCCTGTTGCTGTAGGAGGCGATGACAGTGGCCCCAAACCCACAGAGCTGCTGTTAGCTAGCCTGGGTTCTTGTAAAGCGATTACCCTCAAAATGTATGCTGAACGAAAAGGCTGGTCTCTTAATCACGTTCATGTCGAACTAACCGAAGCCAGCGGGGGGAATGCTTTGGAAGGAAAGGGGCGCGATCGCCCTCAAATTCAAGCCACTTTGCATATCGAAGGCAATTTAACGGACGAACAACGCCAACGGCTTTTGGTGATTGCCGACAAATGCCCCATTCATAAAATGCTAAGTGCCAGTGCCGATATCCACACTCAACTAGCATCCGGAATTGCATGAAGCATCAATCAATACTCATACTCAGATCCTGTACCAAACGAATCGACATTACGAATCGACATTTTCGAAGGTAGCGCTGTGCGCTACCTTCGAAAATGTCGTTAGCCCAGTTGAGGCTAATGTACCGGAGCCCGTTCTATCCCTCCGGCAATGCCTCGCTGTGGATTACGCAGGCGCACCTCCCAGTCTAATGGCCCCAAAGCACAGGGATTAGGGGCTCCCCAACAGACATCCGCCCCAAACCGTACTGGGTAAACATAGGAGACATCCCCACTTTGAGCTGCCACTAATGCAGGTCTAGGAAGTGAAGGTGGCAGGAGAAAGTGGTTGGTTCCTTTGACCAAACCGATCGCCACCAGCAGGGCGATCGCTCCCACCGACAACCATCGTTTGCGATGCAGTTGCCCGAATGAAAGAGACTTCCCAACTCGCTTCCAGCCTGGGTTTCGCTCTAACCACAGGCCCAAACCTCGATGGGCTATCCAGGCCATGAGAAGGGCTGGAATTAGCAGCAGATAGCCCAGTCCAAATCGAATTAGGGGAGCTGTGGCAAAGGTGAAAAGACTACCCAGTATAGCCAGGGCAATCATCCAAATCTTAGCTTGAGCATGAAGGCTAGGCGGTGTCCTTGTCCAGCGGCGAATCAGCAATAGAACGGTAACCAGCAGCATCACCGCTAATCCGGCCATGACCTTGTTCATGGTGCTCAAAGAAAACCACTGCATCATGACCCAGAGCAGCCAGGGCTTTCCCTCAGGTGGCGTCCCAAACCATTTAAACCAGCCCTGGATTTGGGCCAGTGCTGCTGCCGCTGCGTCAGACGGAATTCCCCAGGGTACGTCTACACACAGCAACGAGGCTGGGTAAAACGCACAACCCGAGGTCATGTATCCATATAAGGCTGTCGGTGTGAGAAATGCAACCACCAATCCCACGCCTTTCAGTAACGCCCAGTAGCGGCGACGGTAATGGAACAGGTAGGCAAAAACAGCGACCGCCAGTAACGGTAACCCACTCAATTTAATGGTGACAGCGCCCGCCCCAAGGATGAGGAGAGACACCAGGATCCCATCTACACGGTCTACCAGATGATATTCTCCCAGTTGCAAGAGCAGCCAACCCGACAGGAGCGAAAGCAGCATGACAGGGATGTCGGGCGAGGGAGAAACGAACAAATCTGAGAGGAGACTAGAGCCAACCCACAGTGCCAGAAGACAAGTTAAAGCGCTGAGGCTGAACCAGTCTGCCAGACAAGGCTTTTTAGTACGAAGGTGTGTGACTGTGGCCCACCAATGAACCATGGCCAGGCACAACATAAACCCATTCGTTACGGCTGTGACATGGGAGCCCAAAAATGCCGGGTTTAGAGGGGCTGCCAGGGCGAACCAGGATGAGGCAAAACTAAAGCGGTCATGAATTAACCCAACGCCCATCACTGTGCCATAGTCAGCTAGCCAGCGAATGCTGCCAAAGTGATACAGCCCGGTGTCTCCCCAGGTAACGGGGCCTGTGGTGACACCTGCTGCTACCAGGGCGATCGCCCCAACTTCAAGCCCCTGCCTTGATAGCACTTCATACCTCAACCGCACCAGCTCCCGTCGAACATCGGGGTGGCTTGCACTCCAGGTGATCCATCCCATCGCCACCAAACCCCCGATCCAGGGTGACAGGGGAAGTATTAGGCTTACAGCTAATAGCGAGACTGCCAGACAAACAATTCCCAACCACAGAGCCAGTAGAGTTTCTAATTTGAGTAGGTGAGATCCAAAGTCTGGTTTAGGGCGCAGAACGATGGGGTTTAGAACTGCTGTTTTGGACTGTTCATGCCGTATGCCTGGAAGTTGGCGTGGATTATATGCCGCCTTAGTAGATACATACGACAGTCCCAATTGGTAAGTTAAACGGGAACCAATGGCTAGACTTACCGTTGCTAAAATGGCCCAGGCAAATAAGAAATAAAGCATGGAGCTTGATAGGGGAAGCTGATGCCATCATAGAATCTGTCAGGGGAAGATCGGGTGAATTTGCGCTGAAGTTTATCTAGTAATAAATAAAGACGTTGCTGAAACTATCCGTTCTTTCCGTACACCGCGTATATAAAATCACTCAAATCTTGCATTAAACCCCCAATCTGTCACTGCAGCATTTCTCATTTAGGTCAGACACAAGGGTATGGGACACACCCTTGTGTCTGACCTGAGGTGCTTTGCGCTTGAATCAGCCATAGTTATTTTTGTGAGAGCTGTGCGGAGCGCGGCTCTCACAAAAATAACCAGATTTTAAGCGTTTAAAAAGCGCTGTGAATCAGTTTATCCACGAAACGTTTGGGGCTCAATCTAATGGCTCAAAACCATCCATTTCGGCAAGGGTATACATAGGGCGACCCTTCACTTCCTCATAAATACGACCAACATATTCCCCCAAAATTCCAATACAAATCAGTTGTACGGCTCCCAAGAAAAAAATGGCCATTGCAATTAAGGCAAATCCAGTGACGGGGGAATTTGGCTGGAATAGCCGCCAGTAAAGTACCAGGATGACCATAATGAGGGCGATCGCCGCCGCCAACAGCCCTGTATAAGTCGCCAACCGCAACGGCACCTTAGAAAAGGAAACCAGACCATTGATCGCGAGAGCCAGGGATTTACGAAAGGTATATTTCACCTCACCTGCATACCGAGGCTCCCGTTCAAAGGGTAAGACCGTTTGCCGAAACCCTACCCAGGCCCGCAACCCTCGGATGTAGCGATTACGCTCCGGCATGGCATTGAGGGCATTAACTACTTTTCGATCCATCAGGCAAAAGTCGCCTGTATCCGTGGGAATGTCCACATCCGCCAATTGCTTGAGCACTCGGTAGAACACATAGGCATTCAGGCGCTTAAAGAAGCTTTCCCGACGACGGTGAGTCCGCTGAGCATATATCAGGTCATAACCCTGCTGCCACAGCTCTACCATTGCCGGAATCAGCTCTGGCGGATCTTGCAAGTCAGCGTCGAGGATCACAACGACTTGACCCTGAGTAAAGTTCAATCCCGCTGTGACTGCGATTTGATGACCAAAGTTACGAGCCAGGCTGAGATACTTGACCCGTTGATCGCTTTCTCGTAGTTTTCGTAGTAGGTCGAGGGAACGATCGCGGCTCCCATCATTCACCAGAATTAATTCAACCGTTCCCTCTAGCTGATCCATCACTCGACTAATGCGCCGATATAGCTCTGCAATCGTCTCCTCTTCGTTGTAGATGGGAACAACAAATGAGTAGGTCGGCACCATGGAATCACGCCCTCAGCAGCCGGGGCATCTGCTTGAATTGAGATGATAAAAAACTAACCCCCTGAACGAATCATAGCTAAGCGACTGGCATGAGCGGGCAGTTCTAACCGGATGATTCCATCATGAACGCGTTCTTGCCCGGCCACTTCATCATGAACTTGTTCACTAAACTCCCACAGGGTGGCCTCTCCTTCGGACACCAGTGAAGCCAAGTCTGCCGTAATTACCTGAGAATCATCAGAATCATTCACTAAAAGCAGATGAATCTGTTGCTGGCCGTCCTGGGTGGCGATCGCCATCACCTCAGGGTCAGAACTGGTGGTCAAAAACACTGGACGGCCACCCTGCAACGCTCGAATTCCCATGCGAAAGGCGTAATAGCTGAGGCGGCGATCGCCCCCTCCATCAACCAGCCCTGCAAATTGGCCACTACGACCCCAATCATAAAGCGAGAAGAGATGGCTCCCGTATATGTAAGTTTCGCCCGGTTGAGAGGCTCGTATCATATTTCGAACCAGATTCAAGGAGAAGGAAAGGTCATTGTAACCCCCGGTATAGGTTCCCCATTCTCCTAACCAAAGGGGCGATCGCGCATGGATAGTGCCTTGCATCCACTGTCGCACCTGCCGAACATAGCCGGAAATATCCAGGTCGTAATTATGGACGTTCACGCTGTCAAAATAATCAGGGACAGAGGCCAGGGTAGCCACAGGCCAGCTGCTTCCCCCGGTAGTTTTCGGAGCATGAATGTGAAATTGGCGATCGGGTAGATAGGTTTGATAAACATGAGCGATCGCATCAGCGCCTACCCGAACTAACTCAAAATAGTCCTCCTGGTTGCCTCCCCACCCTTGCTGTCGATTATCGGGCTCGTTGTGAATTTCGAAATCGTCCACCTGATAATCATTCCGCACATTTAACCAGTACACAGTGGCGAAGACATGCTCCCACCATTCATTCCAGTCCGCCTCTGTGCGTGGAGGATTGAGTTGCAATGCCCAATCTGGTTGCCAACCCGGATCGCTGTTGCGAATCGTCACGACAGGACGAATATGGGCTTGTTTCAAGGACTCAAAAATCGTTCTAGCATTTCCCTGCCATACTTCCTCTGAAGCACCAGAAAAAGTGTAGTCTGAGCCACTTTCTGGGTGAGTCATGACCTCATCCCAATGCTCCCAGGGAATAACATTTGGGTTGGCCTTAATCTGGGCAATACTCGGTAAACCATACGACCCATCATCATCCTCAGTTTCCCATCGGGACATACCACCGTAGATGCGATAAGTATTGATTCCTAAATCCGATAGGTCGGCCATATTAAAGCCAACATTTCCCTCACAGGCTCCGATATAACGAGTGCTGCTTCCTAAGATTGAGTCATAAACCTTAATTGTGGACTCAAGCCTGGGTGCTACAGCTTGACCTGCCGTACCCCAAGCAATAGCGATCGAGAAACCCAAAAGGATGCCCAATAATATCTTCCATAAACGTTTCATGATTACTTCAAACCTTTGATTACAGTAGGGTCGCTTCTCTATAGGTTTTATCCATTAGTAAACTAACGTTTTACATTAGTTCGGACAGTTTTTGTGAAACCCTTGATTTTGCGTGCGTGAAGCGCACGCAAAATCAAGGGTTTCACAAAAACTGTCCAGAATATTGGTTTTGTAGAAATAACTTAAGTCCAATGGTACTGAAATACAGCGCTTTGCGCTTGAATCAGCTTTGTAGAATCTCAGTCGATCGCAAATGTGCTCGAAAACTAGAAGGGAACGATTTGTGCCTCTTTTCTCTAAGCTTTTGAGAATTTGAGAGTGCAAAATACCCTCAAAATTCTCATGGGCGATCGCCCTAATTTACCAAACAACACCATTTTGTAGGCCCTGTTTTATTCAGAACCTGGTTGTTTAGCCAGCTCACTTTGGTGGGCTGCTCCATTTAGGGTATATGCCATCGCAAAGGAGGATTCAAAATTCCCTGTTGCGATACAGGAGCTGAGATTGTAACGGGATAACGATGCCAGTGGAAATCGTACATATATTGCCAATCTGGCGTAAAAGCACCCGCGTTTAGAAAATACTCTCCACTAATGAGATCCAGGCGATCAATTTGTAACTGAAGCCGATGCAGTATTTCACAACTTTCAGGAAGAGGTTCTACTTTAAGCTGGGTGTCTAGATAGATAAACCCTTTATGATCACTCAAACTAATACTAAAGATTGCCGCTTCAATAGGAGCCTGAAGTTGATAGGTCAGTTCCAACGTTACCCCTTCACCCGTTTGAATTGCAGCATCAGGGTGACAGGTAAGGTTAAGAATTTTTATGTGTTGAACGGTTTGCTTCGGCGACGGGTTTGAGGCTGTGGCTGAGGAGGAATCGGTTGTTTCCTGGTAGTGATAGAGATAGATTTTGGGGTGTACAAGAGGTTGCTTGGCCCAGGGCGACTGGATTAATGCCTGAAGTTTTGGGTAGTTAGGGAGGCATTCACACCGCACAAAAATAAAGCTATTTTGGGCATACCAGGGTTCTACTAGGGGATGATCCCAAAGCTGTGCCCGCAGACCATCAACGGCTATGTATCCCCGATTCTCAAACTGTTGAATCCAATAATCCGGCCATTGTTCATTAATGTGATGAGTTCCACCTTGATGGGGAATGGCTGCCGAGAATAAAACGACATCACTAAGACGAATCAGAGAATCCACGAAATCAGAAGCACTGGCTTCAGGTAAATGCTCAGCCACTTCCAGAGACATTGCCAGGTCAAAGGTTCGATCCAGGCCTAGAGGTTGGGTCAAATTCCACGGCATGAACTGCTGGACAGGAATTTGAAGATTTTCAGGTTCAACATAGTCGCCGTCAATGCCTAAAACATCTGTAACTCCATGCTTCCGGAACATGGAAAGCCAGGTTCCATCTCCACATCCCACATCTACAACTTGCTTTGGCTGAACCCAATCTAAAATGAGTGGCACAACGACAGCAGCAGACTGCCGAGAACCATCCCGGAGGGCTTCAAAAAATGTCTGATCATAGGGTTCATGCAAAACCTGCTCAGTCATCTGAAAAACCTCCAGATTTATTGTTGATTAAGAAAACAGGTCTGTTTATGATGCAACCATTTGAGACACCAATTCCCAACGTAAGGGTGGGGCTAGAATCCCCTTAGAATGCACCTCAGACAGAACCGTTAGAGGGTAAACATGCCAGTGGTAGTCGTAGGCATAGGCCCAATCCTGCTTAAAGATACCGACGTTAACAAAGTACTTGCCTGTTCCCAGATCAAGGCGATCGCACCACAATCGAATAGTCTGCCTCCCCTTCAAAACTTCAATCGGCACATTCATATCTGCTGTATTTACATCCATGCAGGAGGTACCGTTTTCCTGACTAATGCCGACGCTAAAGACGGCAGAATCAATCGGCTGGTTTGCGTGGTACTCAATTTCGATGCAGAGAGGGCCACCTGAAATAAGAGGACTAGTAGATTGCAAGCGCACATCAACAATCTCAATCTCCTGAGAACCAAAGCGATTCTCATTGACCCGCAATTCCGTACCCATACGGGTTAACTGAGGTGGGCGTTGGGGGGTGCGCTGCTGACTTTGCGACCGCATCTCCGTAGTGTATTGCCCTGCAACTACCGTAGGCTCCCCGCAGGCAGCAACAGTGCCCTGCTTAAGCCAAAGGGCGCGATCGCACAATCGCTCCACCTGTCCCACATCATGGGACACCAGCACAATTGCACATCCCTGTTCCTTCATCTCAGCAATCCGGTTCAGGCATTTTGACTGAAAAGATAGGTCTCCAACGGACAAAAATTCATCAACCAGTAGAATCTCAGGATCCGTATGGACAGCCACAGAAAAGGCAAGGCGCATCATCATCCCAGAGCTGTAGGTGCGAACCGGATTATCGATAAAACCTTCCAATTCTGCAAAAGCCACAATTTGATCGAAACGACGGGTGACTTCTTGGCGTGGTAATCCGGCAACGATGGCTGATACAAAGACATTCTCTCGCCCTGTCAAATCACCATGGAAGCCCGCTCCCAAATCCAACAATGCGCCGACCCGACCACGCATTTTGATACGCCCTTCTGTGGGGTAAGCTACTTTACCAAGCAGCTGTAACAATGTAGATTTCCCTGCACCATTGTGACCAATCACTCCCAGCATTTCCCCAGGAGCCACGCTAAAGGACACGCCCCGCAATGCCCAAAATTCATCAACCGATTGAATCTTCCGGAAGCTAGTCAGAGCTGCCTCCATAAAGGTGATGGGCTTTGCAGCATGGTAGCGGTTAAAGCGCTTCCCTAAATCCTCAATTAGAATAGCGTCCCGCATTTAAATTTCCTCCACAAATCGAAGGCTTTGGTGCTTGAAAACTCGATAGCCGATAGGAAGTAGGAGCAAGGTCAGCCCCGAAATAATGGCTAATGCTAGCCAATCTGGCTGAACACCCCATATGAGGATTTGCCGATAGGCTGTAACGACATGCACCATAGGGTTAAGCCCATAAATATACCAATATTTATTAGGAATACTATCGAGCTCGTAGAAGATAGGGGTGAGATAGAACAAGAACTGGAGCAAAACTCCAAGAGTGTGTTGCGTGTCTCGGAATGTAACGTTGAGAGCGGCTAAAAAGTAGGAAAAGGCAACTGTTAAAGCAAATTGAATCAATTGCAGAAGGGGTAGGAGTAGAACAAGTGGTGTGAGTTTTACCCCATCAATGAGCAGGAATGCTACCAGAACAGGTAGAGCTAAAGCAAAATGAACCAGGCCAGTCGTGACAACAACAACCGGTAGAATTGCAATAGGAAAGCCTGGTTGTCGAATTAATGGACGGCTATTGATGATAATGCCAGTCGCTTGAAATAAACAATTCTGAAACCAGTTCCAAACCAGTAGGCCTGTGAATACGTAGGAAGAATATTGGTCAATATCGATTTTGATAATAACTTGAAAGACAAAAATGAATACTAATAGTTGTAGTAACGGACTGATTAATGTCCAAGCTACTCCCAAGGCTGATCGCTTGTACATGAGTTTCATTTCACGATCAACAAGTGATCGTAACAAATCGCTCAAGTAAGATAGCCGCCATTTCTGTAACATAAGGATGGGTTATCCTAACCACTGGAACAATTGATTCTGCCTTAGCGCGGGGTAAAAACGTTGATTTTGTAGAGCCACAAAATCAACGTTTTTTTCTTGTTACTGATGGCTTCAAGCCACTAACCGTATTATCGGAAAGGCTCTAAGGTGGTTACCCCAACTCGTTCCATGAGCTCGACTGGGGCTTCAAGTTTCGCTTCAGATCTTTCAGCCGGGGGGATGTAGCGATCGCTCTTGCCTTCTCGCTCTACCCTTCGGTGAGACTGCCACAAAGACCACGGTCCTGCCAGGTTGCCCCAAATTTCTAAAAGAATTAGAGAGAGGGGATAATCTCTGCGGCCTAGCATCCAGAGAACGAGCCGCTTGAGATGGTAAGAGGAAAGACCTATGAGAATTTGATAAATTCCTCGCCAGTCTCCATCCCGGAACCATGTTGTCAGGTTGTAGGACACATGTCCCTTGCTGTAACCATACAGTTGGCGCCGAAGGGCAGCGTCAGTATTTCGGTGCTTATGCCATACATAGGCAGAAGGTTCGTAAACCAGGGTATAGCCTGCCTTAATTGTCTTGTAGAAGAGGTAAGTATCTTCCCCAACACCAGATGGCATACCAGGACCAAGGGCTTCATCCATCAATCCAATCTCAGGGTGAGAGAGAATTGCGGCACGAAATGCAGCATTTGCTGTTGCCCCTAAACTCCAGGTTGGCAATGCATAACGTGGAACCGATTCAAACCAATCGCCACCTACTTCGAACGCTCGGAACCCTCGACCTAGTCCACCATACTCTTCAAATGCTTGTTGGGACAGCGTTTCCAACTGGATAGGTAGGACGTTACCCGTCACAATCATGACATCATGACGCGCAAAGGGAGCCAGAATTTTTTCTAACCAATCTGAAGGAAGCGTTACATCATCATCTGTGGCGATAATAATCTCCCCGGTGCTGGCGACAAAGCCTGCATTGCGAGCATAGGCTAGCCCTTGGCGTGGCTCATTAACAAGTTTAATACTCGGGAATTCAGCAACGACGGGAGGGGTTAGACCTGAACTGGGATGATTATCCACCACCACAATTTCGACTTCGCGTTGGGTATCTTGGGCTAGTAAGCACCGTAGGCAGTTACGCAAGTCGTCGGGACGGTCAAACGTTGCCAAGTTAATTGTTACTTTAACCTGCTCGGGCAATCTCACGGGTTGACTTTGGACCACACGATAATGCTGTTGTAGCCGGTTGCAAACTTCTGTGTCATTTAGATGCAACCAGGCTTCCGCTAGCTTTGAGGAGAAACTTGGGATCGCAAGATTTAATAAACGATCAACACTAATGGGGTGGTAGCGATTGTCGATATCGAGACTACCCAAGAGATCTTCACCAAGAGTTAGAAAAACCCTTGTCACTCCATAATTACAGATATCTGTCAGGGGCTGAAGGGGCTGTTCCAGTCGAACCTGCCGAATCGCAATACCATCGGAGTAATGTATTGGTGCTTCTTCTACTGCCCCAACAGGTACTGTCTCATTCTGCTGTTCAGCATGAGAATTTGTTTCTAATTCAGGAATTTGTTCGCCAAATTCCTGAACAATTTGACGCACCCTTTGACAGGCCTGCTGATATCGGAAGAGGCCTGTTAGAGAGCCTTTCATCTCACCCCATACAAGCTCAGACGGGATTCTCGTTGGATGTTTAAAGTTAATCCAAAGACGGCGTAAGTTCCAGTAAACAAACCACCACAACCCTATCCAGAGAAACAATGAACGCTCATCTGGATAAGATGTAGCTCCACAGACAAAGTAG
Organism: Leptolyngbya sp. PL-A3; assembly: GCF_039962325.1. Lineage (NCBI taxonomy): Bacteria > Bacillati > Cyanobacteriota > Cyanophyceae > Leptolyngbyales > Leptolyngbyaceae > Leptolyngbya > Leptolyngbya sp. PL-A3. Next base: position 189,020 of record NZ_JAMPLB010000002.1, on the reverse strand, counting down.
GAGTACAACCCGATTCCGTTATTCGTAATTTGAGCTTTCAGTTTTTCATAGCTTGCACGATGGCGGTGGCGAACCATTGCTCTAGGTTCGTAAACTAGAGTGTATCCCTCTTGCAACACCCGGAAATACATCTCCAGATCCCCGCCCCCATTGGTTACGGTACCAACATCTAGAGCCGGATCAAAATGCCCAATTTTGCTGAAAAGGGAACGACGGTAGGCCATGTTAGCTCCTGTGCCAAATTGTCCTGTCCCTAATAGTTGCCAGGGTAACTTAGAACCCGTCTTGCGGTACCAGTGTTGCTCAAACCCTCGCCCAAATCCTCCATTGCTTTCAAAGATGACTTGAGCCTGTGTTTCGAGTTCATACGGAACAACCAGCCCCGTTACGGCCATCACTTCCGTATTCTCGCTAAAGACCCGAGCCAGAGCTTTAACCCAACCCGGATCAACCACAACATCATCGTCGGTATAGGCAATAATTTCGCCTTTGGCCTCTAAAATGGCACGGTTACGTGCCCAGTCTAACCCGGGGCGGGGTTCGCGCACGTAGCGTACAGACGGATAAGAGTTTGCAACTAATTCCTTTGTTGAGCCTGTTTGAGGGGCATTATCCACAACCAGAATATCGAGGTGCGGATAGTCGAGCTTGCTTAGGGCTTCCAGGCACAGCTTCATATCATCGGGGCGATCGCGCGTACATACCGCCACAGTGACTAGAGGCCACTCACCCTCATACTCTACAGGAGGCAGACCAATTAAATTCTCCAGGGACAGATCCTTCGGGTGCTGTGGGGATGCCAGCCCATTTTTAAGTAATTGGCAGATAATGTCCCAACTGTGTTGTTCCAGAATTCGCTTGCTCAAAGTTTCTGCTGTGCAACGCCCCAGAGAAATTGGGGCTTCCACATAACCCAGGGGAACACCATGGAGTCGTACCAGACCCTTCAGCCCCATGTAGGCCTCTAAACCCTCGAAGGTAGGTAGGGGCTGAGTCAGTTCGATATCTACAACTTTGATGGGAAAAAGCATGAGAGGGCTTCCTGTTTTGATAAGGGGCTAAAGATATGCCAGAGATAAATGAAGCAGATGTCCTACAAAAAGCCTGAGGCGAAGGAATGCAAGAAGTGACGGTGACTGTGCAATATTCAAGGGGAATGTAGCAAACAGCGATGAATGAGAAATGGAGCCGCTAGGTGTTGGTTCGCTTGGGTCTGCAACACGGAGCGTCTCAATTTTTCCTTTGGCACTATCTACCTTGGTTGAGTGTTCCCGCTGTTGCCATATCTGCCACAAGCTAAATAACCCAAGCCGATAAAAACCGGGGCGAATGAGCGGTGTTACGGGTTCGGCCTGAAGCGCTTGGCTTAGCCAGTAGAGTGTTTTGTGCGGTTTACCATAGGCATAGCATTGATGGGCAAAATAGATATAAAAGCTACTGCAAGACAGGTGAAATAGAAGAGGGGAAAGGGTTGGGCACTTCTGGCGCACTTGTTCCAGCATGAGCAGGTGAGAACGGGCCATCTGGTCAAAGTCTCCTGACATACTGCTGGATACTTTGCGATAGCCCACCAAAACTTCTGGCACAACAGCAAACTGAAAATGTATGGCCAGGCGCAGGTATAAATCCCAATCCTCACAACCCTGGGCATTTTGAGCCTTGAGCTGAGGGTCGTAGTAACCAACCTGATCTAGACAACGCCGACGGATTAACGTTGCACTGGCATTGGCAATGAAATTATGGCAGAGCAGGGTCTTGAGTACGTTTCCCTGAACCATATCGGCATGGATAATCCCCAAGGATTGATCCTGCTCATCGATGTCGATAGACCAGGCATAGGCCACTGCGGTATTGTCTCCCGCGTCCTGGAGCCTTTCCATCAGTTTTTCGACGGCCTGAGGATGCCATAGGTCATCGGCATCGATGGGAGCAACAAATTCGCCCTGGGCATGGGCGATCGCCAAATTACGTGCCGCTGCAACCCCTGCATTGGTTTGATGCAGAAGTTGGAGTCGGGAATCCTGGTGGGCGATCGCGGTCACGACCTCTGGAGTCTGATCGGTAGAACCGTCATCAACCACCAGGATTTCCAGATTTTGATAGGTTTGGCTTAGCACCGAACGGAGGGTTCGTTCGATCAAGCTGGCTGCATTGTAGGCAGGGATGATTACCGATACCAGGGGCTTATCGCTAGACATCAGCTCGTCCTATGAGTTATTTCAATGTGAGGTCAACCCTCACGTGCACCGTTTCCATGTCTGAAAATCTTGGGGGCTGATCTTTCAAACATCTCTTTGGCGTTGAAGGAGCTTTAGATAGTTGGATTGATCTTGAGGTAAGGGTGCTTTCTGTAGGTTTCCCACAAAAAAACACCCACCCACTCTGTGCTTCGCTTTAGCTGTACTGCAACTGTTGGGCGCCCACAGGAACAGCAACCTCTGCTTTAGAACGCTCAAACTCCTCGTAGTAAGAGCGTTCGGTGTTAACGTCCCATAAGGGATGCTGTTCGCCGATGATATTGCGGGCGGCCAATAGCCCGGTTAGCATCGAATGATCCTGGTTGTTATAGCGGTGCATTCCGTTCCGGCCAACGGTCTGCAGGTTCTCAAAACACTCGATATAGTCTTGAATCACTTGCAGGTGCTGGCGATATTCGGCATCGTAAACGGGATATGCTTTCCGCTGACGAATGACCGTACCGTCCTCGATCGCCATAGAAGGTTGTACCAGACCAAGCCCTCGTGCCTCCTGACTGGCGAGCTTGATCAAGTCAGCATCCGAGGTTTCCCAAAGAGCATCCCCCTGGCTACAGAAGTACTCCATCCCTAAACAGGTCTTGCTAGAGTCAGGTACCATTTCAGGGCTCCAGTTTTTGAAGTTCTGAATGCGTCCTACCTGGAATTTAGGGCTGTGAATGTAGATCCAGTTGTCAGGAAATAAATCTGGAGCATCTACCATGAGGGCCACAATCAGGAAGTCGCGATATTTTAAGGAGCGTGCTGCATGCATCACCTCTTCGGGTGGGGCCGGATTCATGTATTGCAGTAACTTGCTCACTGGCATACTGGAAACGAAATGGTTACCCTCAAACGTCACTGGGCTACCGTTCTGCTCCGCTACAACACGGGTGATTCGGAAACCTTCACGTTCAATGCGTACAACACCTGTATTCAGGTGAACAGGGTTGCCCTTCTGCTCTAGCAGGGTTTGAAACCGCTCCCACATCATGCCGGGGCCAAGGCGGGGATAAACAAACGATTTAATCAGGGTTTTGGTATCGGTGCTGCCAAAGAAGGCATCTGTAATGGCTTTCTTTAAGGACAACCCACGAATTCGCTGGGCGGCCCAATCAGCGCGAATTTGGTCACAGGGAATGCCCCAAACTTTTTCGGTGTAGGTCTTGAAAAATGTATGGTAAAGCCGCTCACCAAAGCGGTTGATAACCCAAGATTCCAAATCTTCCTCCTGAGGTAGAGGAGAAACCCGAGATTTAAGATAGCTCAGGACGATAGCCAGGCTATTCCAAAAGCCCAGTTTGAGTAAGGCATCCTTGGGTTCCAGCGGGTAGTTGAAAAAGACGCCATCGTAATAGATGCGGGAAAGCCGAGGGACTGAGATCATCTCGTCGCCCAGTACTTCCTCCCAGAGTTGTTCAACTTCCTTCACCTTGGTGTAAAACCGATGACCACCGATGTCAAAGCGGTAACCATTGTAGGTTTCGGTACGGGAGATGCCACCGACGCGATCGCCCTGTTCTAGAACGACAGTCGAATGTCCGTTTTTAGCCAGCTCATAAGCTGATGTAAGACCTGCAGGGCCTGCACCAATGATTACGGTGGATGGGTGAGTCATGAAAATCTCGTTAGTTCTAAGGGACTGAGTAGCTCAGGGATGAACGAAGCATATCGGGGCACACTCAAGCGTCTAAGTTCTCAGAAGCAAGAGTTGGGAAGCTTAGCGTACTCATTAGGGAAGATAACCAGTACTGGCAGCAGCCGATGGCAAACCCAAGCCCGCCATAGAGATAGTACAGCCAGTGCATAGGAATCGTTCCTAGCGCGAACTTTAGACCCCGTTTCCGTTTGAAGAAGCGGTAAACTGAAGCATTAATCCACAACAGCCCTGCCCCTAAAAAGAAGGCAACTAGCAAAGCCAGTTGCCATAGGGGGGAAAGTAATAGTGCGGCAACGAACCCGTAAGCCAAAACGACACTGACTCGGCTAGAGGTTTGTAAGTTTAGGTCGTTGTTTAGAGCTTTGTTCTCAAGAATGAGTTGAGTCCAGGGAAGTGCACGGTAGAAAAAGTCGGCTTTAAGTAGGGTGACCAGGCCCCAGCGCTTCAGATGCTTCACCTGGAGATTTTTGCAAAGTCGAATTTGGTATCCTGCATTTCTCAAGCGATAGCCCAGATCAATGTCTTCAACACAGGGGCGGCGGAACCGCTCGTCAAAGCCGTTGATAGCAAAGAATGCTTCTCGTCGAATTGCACCGCAAGCTCCCCAGAAGGTCGATGCATTTTCATCAGAGATTTGATGCGTGTAATGGTGAAAGAGGTTGCGATATTGAGAAAGAAAATCAGGGCACCCAGGCGCATCATCATAAGACCCAATCACGGCGGACAAGTCCGAAGAGCGGAGAAATAGAGTCTGAATTGTGTCGATGACGTTGGGCGCGATTTGCACGTCGGCATCGACAAAAAATAAGATATCGCCACTGGATATCTTGGCTCCATAATTCCGTGCAACTGCTGGCCCCCGATTAGTGGGTAGATTCACAACTCTAAAGCCATGCTGTTTGGCAACGTAAGTTGATGCATCATCCTGTCCATCTACTACAACAATTACCTCAAGGGGAGCCGGACAAGCAGTCTTTAGGGCATTGCAGCAGTTAAGAAAAGCTTCCCCTCCGTTGTACACCGGAACAATGACAGAAACCGAAGGGATATTGGACAGGCTCATAGCGATTTCCTTGGGAACAAACAGGGATTAGATGAGTCTAAGGAAGTGAATTTGGTTTAGAGATTGTCGAGTTTAAGGAGTGAAGTAAGACGCCTTTAGAAAACCTATTCTTCTAACCTTGAGCTGGAATTTCCCTAGTTAAAAAGCAATTTTGGCTAGAGGAGTTACGCTTGAATCGAAACTCATGAAAATTGCAGCAGAAGGTTTTTTGACGAGGTTTCTGTCTCCCTCAGAACCAATATTTCAGCCTCTTGTTAGAGATTATGGCCTTTCTTTTGGTCAGGTACCCTTGGGATTCCAGCGGTTTCACCAATATTTCATGCGCCGGCTCTAACTATAAAGACTTCATCACGAATAATCCTTTTATTCGTCTTAACTGTACAGATTCGATTATTTGGCTGCTGGATAATTTAACTCCCTAAAAGCTATAGAAAAAAGTTTGTTGACAATTGTTCTCCTAGTAATCTCTCTGAATTGGAAAATTATTTGAAGGTAAGGTAAATTAAATTCGTGAAATTACGGAGGAAATTGAAGTGAAAAAATGATTCAAAATTTCTTGTTGATGACTTCTTTATGTAAAAGAATCTTTCCTTGCAATCCCTTCACAATTAGGCGCATTCTTGCTAGAAATAGCGTTATATGGTCAATGAAGTTAGAGGAAATCGTCACTTTTTAAAGGCCTAGAAAAATGGCTTGAGCTTGTGAGGGGGCTTGTAATCTGTGATGCCGATTACCGTCGCACCTACCTTAAAGTTCCCACAACTCAAAAAGGTGTTTTCATTAACTTCAAATAAAATTTTATTTGTTCGAGGATTTATCTATGCCTATTTGGGACCCGGTAAAAACCCGTGCGAAGGCAGAGCTCTCCCTGACGGATGCTGAGCGTAGCGCAATTTTGGCGAAGCTGCCTCAACGGGAGGATGGTACGTACTGTGCGGATGCGATTTTTGAGGGGGGAGGTGTTAAAGGAACGGCTTTCCTGGGGGCGCTACGTTGTTTTAACGATGTTGGGATTCAGTGGAAAAAAGTTGCAGGCACATCAGCAGGAGCTATCACGGCCACTCTGGTCGTGGCTGATCTGGGCATTGATACCTTAGAGCAAATCATCGGCGGGTTGGATTATCTGGCGGCCTTTCTACCGCAGAAAACCAGTCCCTTTATTCTGAATGGAGACCCCAAGGATGATTTGGATAAGCCCATAGGCATGATCCTGGGCCTGCTAACCAACCAGAAACTTGGGCAGTATTCGACTGACCCCTTCAAGCGGTGGTTGCAGGACGTATTAGGCGATCGCCTCCGTACCTTTAAAGACATTGCCTGGCGGGATGGCCGTGCCCTGAAGGTGGTGGTTTCGGATATTAGTCTGGGGGAAATGCTGGTGCTTCCAGATGACTTGAACCGGCGTATCCAGGGGTATCGGGTTCAGGATGGCCTGGATCGATCGCTAGAGTTTGAGGTTGCCGAGGCAGTACGCTTATCCATGAGTATTCCCTTCTTCTTCACCCCCGGCAAATTGGGTGATAGCACCATTGTGGATGGTGGCATTCTCAGTAACTTTCCCCTTTGGCTTTTTGACGTCACCTCCCCCAACCAGCCCCCCCGTTGGCCGACCTTTGGGCTACGGCTCTCAGAGGATGGGCAACGGCAAAAAATTGGCAATGCTATCGATATCTTCTCGGCCCTTCTACAAACGGCGATGAAGGCGAGCGATCGCTATCACCTGCAACGCAATGGGCAGGGGCGTGTCATCCACATCAATACAGAAGGCGTCAGTGCCACCGAATTCAACCTCAGCAATGAGACAAAAGACTACCTTTATATAAACGGTTATCGAGATACCAAAAAATTTCTACTGGAGGAGTGGTCTTGGGATAGGCACCTGAAGTTGCGCGGGTATGATCTGGCGTCTATCTAAAGGGGCTGAATCTTTTTTCAAGAAAAATCCATTTCTCTGCCCTGATCCCCTTGCAAACTGCGCAGTCGCGTACCACACTGTTGGTGAAACTGATAAGCGTTTAATAGACGGTTAAGGGGGCGCTGGTGAAAAGAGTTTTAGCCATTATTCTAGGAGGCGGTGCAGGTACCCGCCTGTATCCCCTCACAAAATTGCGGGCCAAACCGGCAGTACCGTTGGCGGGTAAGTATCGGCTGATCGATGTGCCTGTGAGCAACTGTATTAATTCTGATATTTTCAAAATCTACGTTCTGACGCAGTTTAACTCAGCGTCGTTGAACCGCCATATTTCTCGCACCTACAATTTCTCCAACTTTCATGAAGGATTTGTCGAGGTGCTGGCGGCTCAACAAACTCCCGAGAACCCCAATTGGTTTCAGGGTACTGCGGACGCTGTACGCCAGTACATCTGGTTGTTCCAAGAGTTCGATGTGGATGAGTACCTGATTCTCTCCGGTGACCACCTTTACCGGATGGACTACTGCCATTTCATCGAACACCACCGCTCAACTAACGCCGATATCACCCTTTCAGTGATTCCGATTGATGAGCAGCGGGCGTCTGATTTCGGTTTAATGAAGATTGATAATAATGGACGCGTCATAGACTTCAGCGAAAAACCCAAAGGGGAAGCCCTGAAGCAGATGCAGGTGGATACCACCGTCCTGGGGCTGAATCCTGAAGATGCGAAACAAAGCCCTTACATCGCGTCCATGGGTATCTATGTTTTCAAGCGCGATGCGCTGGTGGATTTGTTGAAGAAGATGCCAGAGCATACGGACTTTGGTAAGGAAGTCATCCCCAATTCCGCAAAAGATTACAACCTTCAGGCCTACCTGTTTAACGACTACTGGGAAGACATCGGGACGATCCAGGCTTTCTATGACGCAAACCTGGCTCTCACCCGGCAGCCACAGCCGCCTTTCAGCTTTTACGATGAAGAAGCTCCTATCTACACCCGGGGTCGCTCTCTGCCTCCCAGCAAACTGTTGAATTGCGAAATTACCGAATCGATGATCGGCGAAGGCTGCATCATTAAGGATTGCCAGATTCGCCACTCTATTCTCGGTATTCGCTCTCGGGTTGAAGCGGGTAGCATTATTGAAGACACGCTGATTATGGGGGCCGACTTCTATCAGCCTCTAGTGGAACGTCAAACTGTCCAGAACACGGGTAAGCCTCCGATGGGTATTGGCTCTAACACCGTGATTCGTAAGGCCATCATTGATAAGAACGCCTGTATCGGCTCGGATGTTCAGATCATCAACAAGGATCACGTTGAAGAAGCGGATCGTGAAGCTCAAGGCTTCTATATTCGCAGCGGCATCGTTGTTGTTCCGAAGAACGCCTGCATCCCAGACGGGACAATTATCTAGTTGGCGCAACTGTTGATCATGATTGGGTTGCCAGGTAGTGGAAAGTCTACCCTGGCAGCCCAATTTGCTTTAGAAGGTTGGACATGGGTTTCGACCGATCGCATCCGAGCTCAACTTTATGGTGACGAGGCCATTCAGGGAAATTGGGCGCAGGTATGGGGGGAGGTGCAACGAGAATTGCGGGCGATCGCCCAACTCCCCCACGGCAAAGCCCTCTACGATGCGACGAATGTTGTCCGTCGCCCACGACGTCAGTTGATTGCCCTGGCTCGTAGCTGGGGTTTCAGGCGGGTCACGGCCTGTTGGTTGGATGTGCCGTTGGAGGTTTGTTTGGAGCGAAATCAGAGGCGATCGCGTCAAGTCCCAGTTGATGTCATTTGCCGCATGCATCGACGGCTAGAAGGGGGAAGGCCCAGTTTAGAAGAGGGGTTGGATGCGTTAATTACAGTAGATTTTATGCCCACTCAATGCACGGATAGCCTGACGTCATCTGATTAACCTCAATTTGGGATAAGCTCAAAAGCCCATTTTGTAGTGTGTGAAGCACACTACAAAATGGGCTTTTTCGAGGGGCGCGCTTTGCGCGCCCCTCGAAAAAGCCCTTAACCCGAACTCAGGTTGATTAGGAGAGTTTATTTTTGAAAAGCTGGGCGGAGCCCAGCTTTTCAAAAATAAACTCTCCTCGCTCTAAGCGCTTAGCGCGATCAAGTCAGCCTCTTTACAGGATGGCTTTCAGTAGAGGGGCCGCTCCATATCGAATGACGTCTGTACAGGGGAGACCGATTTCTGCTTGGGTTTGAGCGATCGCCTTCTGAGCGGTTTCATCATCTAAGTGGAATGTATTCAGGGCAATTCCTACAACTTTTGTGGGGGCGAATGTGCCCCCGGCAGCGGCGATAGTTTCGTAGACTTGAATGGCCGCTGGCAAGGAGGGGATTTGGAAGTCTGGAAAACTGTGGATGTGGGTTTGTCCGGCGCGGTGTACCAGGATGAGGTGAGTGGGTTGGCTCCCGCGTATCAAAGGGAGGGTGGCCGTGGAGGCAGGGTTCATGAAGGAACCCTGGCCCTCAATATGTAAAATGTCGTGCTCATGACCATACTTCATCACCATCTGCTCGACGGCTCCAGCGGCATAATCAACGCGCACTGCATCGAGAGGAATGCCATCCTCTCCCAACATAAGCCCAGTCTGCCCGGTGGCAATGAAGCGCGATCGCATCCCCTGTTCTGAGCAAGCCCGATGTAGCTCCAGGCTGGTGGACATCTTGCCCACACTCATATCAGTACCTACGGTGAGAACGCGGCGGCAGGGGAGCGATCGCGCCTTGCCACTGCCAACCGTCAGCCCCGTGGGCTCCTGGCGCACGTCCCAGATCCAGCGATCCGGTTGAAGGGCAGCTTTCAGATCCGGTTCCTGGGCCATACGAGTATGCAGGCCGTTGACGATGGAGAGCCCTGCCTCCAGCGCTTGCTTTAATTCTGCACGCCAGGCGTCGGGTAGTGCGCCACCTGAGGGCGCAATGCCAATACTGAGTACGGTGGGGCCGTAGGCGAGGGCATCTGCGACAGACGCGACGATAGGTATAGGGCGATCAATGCCAGTTAATTGAGTCAAGTCTTCCCCGGCACAGTCTTGATCAATAACAGCCACGATGGGGAGGTTGCTATAGCGAAGTAATGAGATTCCAGTTTTCCCCCGGTTGGTCGTGGTGCCCCCATGGAGCAAAATGGCTACGCGATCGCCAGAACTGAGCATAAGTTTCCCTGAGCGTCTTTTCTGATTTAGATTAGCGAATCCTTAGAAGTGATTTTGTAAAAGGGCTGGAATTTTGTGTACCCTATGCACGCAAAATCAGCAATTCTCATTATGAGCTTCAAAGCCGAGAGTTTGCGCCCGTCGGGCGCGAACTCTCGGCTTTGAAGCCTGAAAATAGCCCGCAGAAGGCGGGCTATTTTCAGGCTTCAATTCAAAAACGTCAGTTCGGGATAAGCCGAACCACCCATTATTGCGTGCGCGTCGCGCACGCAATAATGGGCTTTTTCGAGTGCCGCGCGAAGCGCGGCACTCGAAAAAGCCCTTAACCCGAACTGAGGTTCAAAATGAGAATTGCTGACGCAAAGTTCCAGCCCTTTTACAAAAACAGCTCGTATGCTACGCTGATCTGCCATATCTAGTGGTGTGGGATGGGCTATGACACAATATGAGCCACGGTATGAACAGCCGTCTCTATTTTCGGCAGCAGATGTGTCGGGAAGTTATCGGGTTAATGCCCCCTCCATGCTGCTGGATATTAGCCCAGAAGCATTGCAAGGCTGGAAACAGCGTATCTTTGACTTTCAGCAACAGGTGCGAGAGCAACCGGCCCCAACGCAGGTCAGTTTATTTGACCTGGAACCTACTCCCACCCAGGCAGATAGCTTAAATCCATTTACCTTACCCAGGCAGAACACGGAATTTTGGCGATGGCAAGCCAGTGACACGGGAACCTCTGCCCTCTATTTCGTGATTGACGAGGAGGTTCCTTTGCTGCTGTATGTGGGGGAAACGGTGAAGTCCAATCAGCGATGGAAAGGCGAGCACGACTGTAAGCGATACCTGGATAACTACCGGATGATCCACTACACGCACCAGATTCCCACGCAGCTCAACATTGCGTTTTGGCCCCACGCGCCACAGGCTACCCGACCTCGGCAACAGTTGGAATTGGCATTGATTTTGAAGTGGCGATCGCCCTTCAATAAGGAGAACTGGACTCTTTGGGGCACACCTTTTACCGGTGGGAAAAGCCCTGATTAAACGCAAAGAAAAACCGCACCTTAAGGTGCGGTTTTTCTTTGTAATTTGTCTAGGAATGAATAGCGACGAGCTGACGCTCATCGACATCCTTGAAGATGCGATCGCGACGAGCCTTTACAAATACCTGCTGAGCCCGACGCAAATCTAAGGTGTCAAAGTTTTCGCGAGAAAGGTGAGCTGTTATAAATTGCCCATCGGCGAGTGACAATTCCACCTGAATTTCACGGCCTAGGTGAATCAACCGCTCCACAGAAGCTGGAAGGGTACCTGCTTCCGGTTCAGAACGAATGACAACGTCGTGGGGACGCAGGAAGAGTCGTTGGCTGTCACGCGCTGCCGAATGGCTTGGCACTAAGTGGGATGCGCCCGACAGTACGTTGACCGGGCCAATGAAACTCATGACAAACGGGGTTGCCGGGTGGTCGTAAATCTCGGCGGGAGAGCCAATTTGTTCGACCCGCCCTTTATTCATCACCACAATTTCATCGGCAATTTCCATGGCCTCTTCCTGGTCATGGGTTACCAGAACTGTTGTGACATGAACTTCATCATGCAGTCGGCGAATCCAATTCCGCAGATCTTTGCGGACTTTTGTATCCAACGCGCCAAAGGGTTCATCCAGTAGAAGCACATTGGGTTCAATCGCCAGCGCCCGAGCCAGGGCCACCCGTTGCCGCTGACCACCGGAGAGTTGGGAGGGGTAGCGATCACCCAATCCCGTCAATTGCACTAATTCCAGTAGTTCATCAACACGATTCTTAACCCGTTTTTTAGGCCATTTATGAATTTCTAGGCCAAAGGCAATGTTCTCCCGTACCGTCAAATGCTTAAACAGGGCGTAGTGCTGAAACACAAACCCAACGTGGCGGTCTTGCACACTTTGATGGGTCGTATCTCGCCCTGTCACCCAAATGCGGCCTTCATCTAATGTTTCCAGGCCAGCAATCAGACGCAGCAGCGTAGATTTTCCAGAACCAGACGGGCCTAACAAAGCTGTTAGAGAACCTGTTTCAACTTCTAAGCTGACCTGATCGACGGCCTGGAAATCTCCAAAACGACGGGAGACATTTTCTACTTTGATTCCCATAATCCTCTTTTTTGATAGCCAGCAATGGTGGCGGGGCTAACGGGCTAATTCTATCGAAATGCAATCAAAATTGCATCCTAAAAAAAACAAGCTACATTTTGTTTGAATTCCCCTCTTGCCATGATACACTCATAAGCCGATAGGGTTTATGGTGATTGTGAAATACAGGGTACTAGGAAAATGCCTCTTGCGTCTGCCTTGTACTTTGTATCAAGCCTTTCAGTAATTAGCCTCGCCACCTAAATCGTTAGATTCGCCGCTTTCTAGGAGTTAGCAACAATGGTTCAGTTTGGGTTTAAGTTCTTCGGTAAATCTTCTGCGCGATCGCCCCAGGCTCAAGAAGCAAGCAACTTAACAGTTAATCGTTTTGCCTCTCGGCCCGTTAAGAGAAGAACTGCTCTATTCCTTAGCGGCTTGGCGATGAGCTTTGCAATTGTATCCTGCACGAATTCTGGCACAAATACAGAAGCAGGTAGCGCAAGCCCCGATGCGCAGTCTGCTGAATCTCCCAAGCCTGACGTAGAATTGACCCTCGTATCCTTTGCGGTTACTCAGGCGGCTTATGAAAAAATCATTCCTCTGTTTGTAGAGAAGTGGAAGGCAGAGCATAACCAGAACGTTACCATCAACCAGAGTTACGGCGGTTCTGGTAGCCAGACTCGTGCCGTTATTGATGGCCTAGAAGCTGATGTTGTTGCTCTGGCTCTGGCTCTCGACACCAAAAAGATTGAAAAAGCAGGGCTGATTCAGCCCGGTTGGGAGAAGGAAGCGCCCAACGATGGCATTGTTACCAAATCCGTTGCTGCCCTTGTGGTGCGGGATGGTAACCCCAAGAATATTCAAGGTTGGGAAGACCTGACTCGGGATGATGTAAAAGTGGTAACAGCAAACCCGAAAACCTCTGGAGGTGCTCGCTGGAACTTTCTGGGAGCTTGGGGCGCTGTAACCCAGGCTGGGGGAGATGAGGCGAAAGCTGAAGAATTTGTGACGAACCTCTATAAAAATGTACCTGTCCTTGCTAAGGATGCTCGGGAGTCTACTGACATATTTTTTGCCCGAGGTCAGGGAGATGTGCTGATCAACTACGAAAACGAAGTGCTGCTGGCGAAGCAGAAAGGTGAGGATTCGACCTTTATTATTCCTGATGTCAACATCTCAATCGACAACCCTATTGCCGTGGTTGATGCGAATGTTGATAAGCACGGTACCCGTGAAGTTGCCGAAGCCTTTGTCGAGTTTCTGTATACCCCCGAAGCGCAGCGTGAGTTTGCCAAGGTAGGCTTCCGTCCGGTTGATAAAGCTGTTAGCCAGGAATTTGCCAGCCAATACCCTGAAATTAAGCAACTCTTCACTGTGGCTGATTTGGGTGGTTGGGATACAGTTCAAGCGCAATTCTTTGATGACGGGGCCATTTTTGACAAAATTCAGGCCTCCATTGGTAAGAAATAGTCCAGAGGGCGATTGAGGACCCCTAGAAGCTTGATAATTCGTGTGCAAGGCACACGAATTATCAACTCAAACAGCCTAGAAATCGGACTTGATCAAGACAAAGGACGATTTGCTTGATAATGAGGAGCGAATTGTCCTTTGCCCTTCTTGGTTTTCTATCGTATCTTCAGCGTTATTTATGACCGCCTCTTCTGCACCCACATCGGGTTCACCACTCCGGCAATTCCTGCACCGTGCCATCCATCTCCCCTGGACCTGGCGTGTGACCTGGCTGTATCTCACGATCATGCTGTTCCTACCGATGGCAGCTTTGTTCCTGAGAACCAGTAGCCTGTCACCTGCTCAAATGTGGGCGATCGCCACCGATCCCGTTGCGATTTCGGCTTATGAAGTCACCTTCTTTACAGCCCTTGTGGCTGCTGCCATCAATGGTGTTGCAGGAATGGCGACAGCCTGGGTATTAGTCCGCTACAAATTCCCCGGCCGTCGTTTCCTGGACGCCATGATTGACTTACCCTTTGCCCTGCCTACTGCTGTAGCAGGTCTAACCCTCTCCACGGTCTACAGCAATGTTGGTTGGATTGGCTCATTACTCGAACCCTTTGGTATTAAGGTTTCCTTCACCCGATTAGGGGTGTTGGTTGCCATGATCTTTATTTCTTTGCCCTTCGTTGTACGCACGGTGCAGCCTGTGCTTCAGGAAATGGAGCCGGAGATGGAAGAAGCGGCCTGGAGTTTAGGGGCATCCGACTGGCAAACTTTCTGGCGTGTTGTTCTACCCCCCCTGTTACCCGCTGTTTTGACGGGCGTGGCATTGGGTTTTTCCCGAGCTGTTGGTGAATTCGGCTCCGTCGTAATCATCTCCGGTAATTTGCCATTTCAAGACTTAATTGCTCCTGTATTAGTGTTTCAACGGTTAGAGCAATTTGACTATGCTGGGGCAACAGTGGTTGGGGCGGTGTTGCTGCTGATTTCCCTGGCTGCGCTGATTGTGATTAACCTTCTGCAAGCCTGGGGACGGCGCTATGACGATTAAACTTGGACTCAATACTAAGGCGGCGGCTACTACAGCACCCGGGCCTCACGCTAAGGTTCAGGGCAAACGAGAGTGGGTTAAATGGGCTTTAATTGCTTCCGTCGCGGTTTATTTGACATTAGTGCTCTTTGTTCCCGCCCTGAACGTTTTTGTACAGGCATTTAGTGGGGGATTGGGAGGATTTTTTGAATCCCTAACCGATCGCAAGTTTCTTCATGCGGCAAAACTCACCCTGATCATGGCGGTGGTCGCCGTTCCCCTCAATACGGTGTTTGGCTTGTGTGCGGCGTTGGCGATCGCCCATAAAACCTTCCGCGGCCGTACTCTGCTGCTGAGCCTTATTGACTTGCCTTTCTCGATCTCTCCAGTGGTTGCGGGTCTGATGATTGTGTTGCTCTATGGCCGAAACGGATGGTTTGGCCCATTGTTAGATGCAAACAACATCAAGATCATTTTTGCGGTTCCTGGGATGGTTCTGGCCTCTGCTTTTGTGACGCTTCCCTTTGTCGCTCGGGAAGTTTTACCAGCCTTGGAAGATGCGGGCACTGATCAGGAAGAAGCGGCCAAAACCTTGGGAGCAAATAGCTGGCAAGTACTCTGGCGGGTAACGTTACCTTCCATTCGGTGGAGCTTGCTATACGGCATTCTATTGACCAATGCCCGTGCTATGGGTGAATTCGGGGCGATCTCCGTTGTTTCGGGCAACATTACGGGTAAAACACAAACCCTGCCCCTGTTTGTAGAAGAAGCCCATGTGCAATACCAAAGCCAGGCTGCTTATTCTGCCGCTGTGGTTTTAGCGTTGCTAGCCGTAGTCACGATTATTTTGAAAGAAATTTTAGAGCGCAGAACCCAAATTAAGGAAGGCTAATCGTCAGGTTGTTCTCGGCTTCTCGGTTAGAAAGACATTTAGCTTGGCATCACTCCTTATCGTTACTCCTGGAGGCCCTCATGATTTCTGTCGAATCCCTTGAGCCCATCGATCCCAATCAACTGTCGAGTGACGGTAGGCATCGAGGTCATGTCCGATTGCGCGTGAGAATTCCGGCAGAATATCGGCAGGATCCGGTGCTCTCAGTGCTCATCACCCAATACGGGCTGACGGTTAATATTTTGGCTGCACAACTCAGTGGTCAGGGCACCGACAGTGGGTGGTTTGATCTGGAGCTAAAGGGAGCAACAGAGCAGATTAATAACGGTATTCTGCATCTCAATGATTTGGGCGTAGAGATCTGGCAGGAATCAGATAACCACGACGGCGGCTGGTAGGGCGTTAGATTTCTAGCAACCAAGAGTGGGGGCTTTGTCCCCGCTCTTTGTTTTATAGCCTCTTCCGATTTAAGGAACCTGGGTTCGGGATAAGTTGAGGTGCCCCTTTTGGCGTGCGTTTCGCGCACGCCAAAAGGGGCGTTTTCGAGTACCTATGAGGCATATTACTGAATGTTGATAAAACTAACGTTTCTGTTACTGGAGATTACGAGATCGCTACAACGGATCCCCTTTCCCCCTATCCTGTAAAACCGTGGAGCATTTGGCACCGTCAACTGCTCTGCGGTTGGAAACCCCGGATTTCGATCCAGGCACTTTCTCGACATTAGTAAACGGCGATTGAAATAGAGTCTTACGAGAATGGAAAACGATCGGAAGTCAACCGTTGTAATTACTGGAGCCTCCTCGGGGGTTGGTCTATACGCCGCGAAAGCAATGGCCAACCGGGGATGGCATGTAGTGATGGCCTGCCGCAACCTGGACAAGGCAAAAGCCGCCGCTCAGGAAGTTGGGATACCAGAGAGCAACTATTCCATCCTGCACCTGGATCTGGCATCGTTGGCGAGTGTACGCACGTTTGTAGAAGAGTTTCGTGGGACGGGGCGATCGCTCGATGCCTTAGTCTGCAACGCTGCCGTCTACCTACCCATCGAAAAAGAACCCCAGCGTAGCGCCGATGGCTATGAGTTGAGCGTGGCTACCAATCACCTGGGTCACTTCCTGCTTTGTAACCTGATGCTGGATGACCTGAAGAGTTCTCCCGCCGCAGATAAGCGCCTGATCATTCTGGGTACGGTAACGGCTAACCCGAAAGAACTGGGTGGCAAGATTCCTATTCCTGCTCCCCCAGACCTGGGCGAACTGGATGGCTTTGTTCAGGGCTTCAAAGCGCCGATCGCCATGATCGATGGGAAGAAGTTCAAGTCCGGTAAGGCGTATAAAGACAGCAAGCTGTGCAATGTGCTGACGATGCTGGAACTCCACCGCCGCTATAGCAAGGATACTGGGATTACCTTCAGCTCCCTCTATCCCGGTTGTGTGGCTGATACGCCGCTGTTCCGCAATCACTATCCGCTGTTCCGCACAATTTTCCCCTGGTTCCAAAAGAATGTCACTGGCGGTTACGTAACTCAGGAACTCGCTGGAGAGCGGGTAGCCCAGGTGACTGCCGACTCCGAATTCCGCCAATCTGGAGTGTACTGGAGTTGGGGTAACCGTCAGAAGCCCGGTCGTCGCTCCTTCGATCAGGAGTTGTCTGACGAAGCGCAGGACACCCAAAAGGCCGGACGGTTGTGGGAACTGAGCGAGAAGCTGGTGGGCTTAGCTTAAGCGTCAAGCTTTTGTAAGAGCGATCGCCAGGTCCACTGATACAAAAAGAGAGTGTGGCATTGCCACACTCTCTTTATTGTTGCACAAACGAGACAGCTTTGAAGCGACACTGGCGATCGCTCCCAACACCTTCAGTGTGGCCTTCTGCGCCTCTGTTAAGCCATTCATTCCAGTAATATTCATACCCTCATACAAACGTTCAGGTCGGAGAATGTTTAATGCCTTCTATTGCTTGGGCCATTTCCAAGAGACAGCGAGCCAATTGCCGTCCCCCTGGGCTACAAGGAAAGCGCCAGTGCGGTAGAGACAGCGGCGCTTGTGTTAGGAGGTTGGCACAGAGAGGTAAACCAGCACCTGAGTTCATTAAGCTGTTCACTCATTCTGTTCGCTATTGAGGCAACTGAATGAGAACACCTATGCTTTAGGTTTCGCCCTGATGCTTGGGTCAGGATGATGTTGAAGAATTACATCGTGTTTTCAAAGCGGGCACGCGGAATCGAACCGCGATCATTAGCTTGGAAGGCTAAGGTTTTACCACTAAACTATGCCCGCAAATTTGCTTGCCTTAGCTAGTGTAGCATAACCCTCACCGCTTATGTCAATGAGTATTTCTATTACTCTCGAAAATTATCCTTATGCATGGAGAGAAATGTTGAGAACGGTGGGTGTGAAGGCGATCGCAGCCCCCACCTGGGATCATGAATGTGCGCCAAACCTTGCTGTCAACGGGAAGCTGAAAAATTTCGGTAACCTTTGGTGATAAGCTGAAAAGTGGCAATTTTACAGTATGTTAAATCTGTCACTTTACCCCTCAAAAGCAGATAAGCAGTAGGCGTAAGCATGGTCACCACAGCAGAGAAAACAAACGTTGGCTACCTCACTCAGGTTATTGGCCCCGTTGTGGACGCAAAGTTTCCCAGCGGCCAGATGCCAAAAATTTATAACGCGTTAGTCGTTCGGGGGCAAAATGCGACCGGGAACGAAGTTTCAGTTACCTGCGAAGTGCAGCAGCTTCTGGGAGACCACCAGATCCGCGCGGTAGCCATGAGCTCTACCGACGGTCTGGTACGGGGCATGGAAGTTGTGGATAGTGGCGCTCCTATCAGCGTTCCCGTCGGCAAAGTAACCCTGGGCCGGATTTTCAACGTACTGGGTGAGCCTGTAGATGAGAAAGGCCCCGTCGACGTGTCGGAGACCTTGCCCATCCACCGTGAAGCTCCCAAGCTGACTGACCTGGAGACCAAGCCTTCCGTATTCGAAACCGGGATTAAAGTGGTTGACCTGCTGACCCCCTACCGTCGAGGTGGAAAGATTGGTCTGTTCGGTGGTGCCGGTGTAGGCAAAACCGTGATCATGATGGAATTGATTAACAACATCGCTACCCAGCACGGGGGTGTGTCGGTGTTCGCCGGTGTGGGTGAGCGGACCCGTGAAGGGAATGACCTTTACAACGAAATGATCGAATCTGGGGTAATCAACCCTAACGATCTGAACGCGTCTAAGATCGCGTTGGTGTATGGTCAGATGAACGAACCACCCGGAGCCCGGATGCGTGTTGGTCTGTCTGGTTTGACCATGGCGGAGTACTTCCGTGACGTGAACAAGCAAGACGTACTGCTGTTCGTTGACAACATTTTCCGATTCGTACAGGCCGGTTCTGAAGTATCCGCTCTGTTGGGCCGGATGCCTTCTGCGGTAGGTTACCAGCCCACCCTCGGTACTGACGTAGGTGACCTGCAAGAGCGGATTACCTCCACCACCGAAGGTTCAATCACCTCCATTCAAGCCGTTTACGTTCCTGCGGACGACTTGACTGACCCCGCTCCTGCCACTACCTTCGCTCACCTGGACGGTACCACCGTGCTGTCTCGGGGTCTGGCTTCCAAGGGTATCTATCCCGCTGTGGATCCCCTCGGTTCTACCTCCACCATGTTGCAGCCCGGTATCGTGGGCGGCGACCACTATGACGTGGCTCGTGCGGTGCAGTCCACTCTCCAGCGTTACAAAGAACTGCAAGACATCATCGCCATTCTGGGTCTGGATGAACTGTCGGAAGATGATCGTCAGGTTGTGGCTCGAGCCCGTAAGATTGAGCGCTTCCTGTCTCAGCCCTTCTTCGTGGCTGAAGTATTCACCGGCTCCCCCGGTAAGTACGTGAAGCTGGAAGACACCATCAAGGGCTTCAAGATGATCCTCAGCGGTGAGCTGGATGAGCTGCCTGAGCAAGCCTTCTACATGGTGGGCGACATCAACGAAGCGATCGCCAAAGCTGACAAGATGAAAGCTGAAGGTAAGTAATTCTTGCCTCTTATTGGGGATTCTCTAACGGGAATCCCCAATCTCCCTTGCAAAGGGGGTTTCCGGAAGCGGCTCCTCCTGATGTAAGGAGGATTGGGGGATCAAATGCTTCTTCCCGACAGGTTTCTCGTATTGCCCCCAGCAGAGCTAACTTTTCGTTCACTTCTAGATATTGCTATGACACTAGCTGTACGGGTAATTGCACCGGATAAAACCGTCTGGGATAATACATCCGATGAGGTGATTCTGCCCAGCACGACCGGACAACTGGGTATTTTGACAGGCCACGCGCCGCTGCTGACTGCCCTGGATACGGGTGTGATGCGTGTGCGTGCAGGGAAAGATTGGGTGGCGATCGCCCTCATGGGTGGGTTCGCCGAAATTGAGAACAACGAAGTGACTATTCTGGTCAACGCGGCTGAGCGCGGTGAAACCATTAATCTAGAAGAAGCACGGTCAGCCTTTGCCGAGGCTGAAGCGAAGATGAATAGCCTTCGTGGTTCGGGTTCTCGTCAAGAACAAATTCAAGCGACCCAAGCATTCAAGCGGGCGCGAGCACGGGTTCAAGCCGCTGGTGGTGCTGCTTAAGGCAATTCCCTGAAATTCAGATTGAGATGTGCGTCGCCTCAGAAGGGGGAGCTGGTTCCAGCTCCCCCTTCTTGTTCAGAGCTGACGCATTCCGTCCTTAACTAACCTGAGTTTGGGTTAAGGGCATTTTGAGTGCCACGCAACGCGCGGCACTCAAAATGCTTATTTTGGCGTGCGCAAAGCGCACGCCAAAATAAGTACTGCAGCTTATCCCGAACTGAGGTTAACTAAACCGTGTGGAGAAAAAGAGAGAGCAGGGGCTTTACCCCCGCTCTCTCTTTTTTTGCAAAGCTTTGTCGAATGGCCTGAGGCCAACCAATTAGTTGCTGCCGGTGAAGGCCACTTCAGGAAACCGCTCTTGGGCTTCCATCATGGATTTTTTCTTGCCTTCTTCCTGCCAGTAGTTAATAACTTCCGTGGCTTTGTTCAGCAGTTCTACCCGCTCCGTATCAGAAATCCAGGTTTTGGATTGCAGTTCGCCGTTCAACTGTTCCCACGCATCATTGCGGGGCCAGAAGAAGTAGGACGTGAGAGGGCTGGTGCCTTTACCAACGACCTGATCTACAGCCAGGGCAACATTTTCTTCCAACCACAGTACTTTGAGAATAAACCTTGACAAATGAACCTCCAGACAGAACTGAGCTGCTTTAAACTCCTACAATCCTCCATGGTAACTCATTGTTAGGCTTACATCTTGCACCTCTACAAAACCATCAGCAATTCTCATTTTGAAATCAGGCCCGAAAACCGCACGCAAAAGGCGCGCGGTTTTCGGGCATCAAAGCCAAGAGTTCACGCCCTACGGGCGTGAACTCTTGGCTTTGATGCCCATACTGAGAATTGCTGACAAAACCATAGCAATTCTCATTTTGGAATCCAATCCGAAAATAGCCCGCCCTCGGCGGGCTATTTTCGGGCATCAAAGCTGAGAGTTCGTGTCTGTAGGCGTAAGCTCACAGGCTTTATTCCCAAATGAGAATTGCTGACGAAATCAATGCGAAGCGTCCTGATAAAACCAAGACATCAATTTGATAGGATCGCTGGGTTGTGTGGTTAGGAGGTTGGAAGCTGTGGGGAACGAGGCGATCGCAATCATCGTTTTTGACATTGATGGCGTCATTCGAGATGTGAGCAATTCCTATCGACGCGCTCTTGCGGATACCGTGGAGCACTTTACCCAGGGCTCCTACCGTCCGACACAGACCGACATCGATGCTCTTAAAGGTGAGGGAATTTGGAATAACGACTGGGAAGCCTCCCAGGAAATGGTTCATCGCTATTTTGAGCAGCAGGGAAAGGCGCGATCGGAGCTTGGCCTGGACTATGACGTTCTGGTGCGCTTTTTTCAGAGTCGATATCGGGGGCCAGATCCCGACAACTGGACGGGGTATATCTGCCAGGAACCGCTGCTATTAGAGGCCGATTACTTAAACCAGCTAACAGCAGCGGGGCTGTCCTGGGGCTTTTTTAGTGGGGCAACTCGGGGATCGGCAACGTTTGTGCTGGAAAAACGTTTGGGCTTATCGGCCCCGGTACTGGTGGCCATGGAGGATGCTCCTGGCAAGCCTGACCCAACCGGCCTCTTTGAAGCCGTGAGCCGGTTAGAAGGAGAAAACCGTGGCATGCCTGTCATTTACGCTGGGGATACGGTGGCAGATATGCAAACAGTACTGCGGGCACGGGAGCAAGACTCAACGCGACGCTGGATTGGGGTAGGAATCCTGCCGCCCCATGTGTTGGGTTCGACGGAGTATGCCTTAAATTACTCCAACGGTTTGATAGAAGCAGGAGCTAGTTTGACCCTGGCGAATGTTCAGCAGTTGACCCCCGACCGGGTGCGGCAATTAATGAAATGATTTCTTCAGAAGTTTTTGCCAGCTTGCCATGCAGAAATTACATCAGGCTAATTAGGCTTTGAAATTCCTCGTAGTGACGAACTTCGTCAAAGCTGGAGTCGGTTTGGGCCATGACCCGGTATAGGTTAGGGCTTAATATAAAGGCACGGTGCAGGCTGCGAATAGTCTGGGAAATGTCGCCCCGCAAACCGTACGAACAGGCTTTGCCATACCAGGCTTCTGGGTTATCGTCGCGGTGATCAAGGGATTTATTAAAACTTTGAATGGCTTCGTCGTGGCGGTTGAGTTTGGTCAACACAATACCGCGATGGCTCCAAGCGTAGTGGCAGTTAGGTTTAATGGCGATCGTTGTATCTAAACTACTCAACGCATCGTCATAGCGCCGCAACGATGCCTGGGCAACACCCCGGTTGTACCAGGCCCGATAATTCTCCGGTCGCAAATCTACCACTCGGTCAAAGCAGGCGATCGCCTCCCGATACTGAAACATTCGCTGGTAGGCATGACCCTTGTTGTACCAGGCTTTGGCATCTTCAGGCTTGAACTTAATGATCCGGTTGAAGCAGGCGATCGCCTCTTCATAACGCTCCAGCTTGGCCAGAGCCAATCCCTTCCCCTGTAGGGCCGCTGTATTTTTCGGCTCGACGTCTAACGTGCGCTCAAAGCTATCGAGGGCTTCTGGGTATAACCCCATGGCCTGGAGAGCGTGGCCTCGTTTATTCCAGGCCTCGATGTGACTGGGATTAATCTTAAGAATCTTGTCGAAGCGGGATACCGCTTTCTCATAACGTCCTACAACAAAGAGGGCGGTGCCCTGGCTCAACCAGGTGTGAACTTCAGGATTGCTGTCCATGGTGGTGCAAGATCAAGGCATAACCCAGATCGGTAGATGTCGAAAATTTTTGAGAGACGTTATCCCGAAGCTTGAGGAACGCTCCACAGTGACACCGCTTCAGAGAGTCGAACGAACTCCCCGAAATCGCTATCGGCTCTCTGTAAAAAGCTGTGGCTTGCTCGATAGAGCGCCGCACTCCATAGCGTCTTCAGATCAGGAAAACGGCGGCAGGATTGGCAGATTGTAAAGACACCCTATGGCCCAGTATGCCCACTGGACGGACAATATATATAAAATTCGCACCAAGATTACGGAAAGATTTGTTGAAATTATGCGAACTGAGCGCGATTCAATGGGGGAGCGGCAGCTTCCAGATCAGGTTTATTATGGGATTCAAACCCTACGGGCAACAGAAAATTTCCCGATTAGTGGGCTGAAGCCGCTACCAACCTATGTCGATGCCTGTGTGTTGATCAAAAAAGCAACGGCGATTGTCAACGGGGAGTTGGGTTGTATTCCCGCTGATATTAGCCAGGCGATCGTGCAGGCGGCAGACGAGGTATTGCAGGGCCAACTGCGTGATCAGTTTGTTGTTGACGTTTACCAGGCGGGAGCGGGTACCTCACACCACATGAATGTGAATGAGGTGTTGTCGAACCGAGCGCTGGAACTGCTAGGTAGCGACAAGGGGGATTACAAACGGGTCAGCCCCAACGACCATGTGAACTACGGCCAGTCCACGAATGATGTGATTCCTACGGCGATTCGGATTGGCGGATTGCTGGCCCTAGAGGCTACGCTGTATCCGGCTCTGGCAGGAGCGATCGCCACCCTCGATACCAAAGCGGAAGAGTACCAGGACGTGGTGCGATCGGGCCGTACTCACCTCCAGGACGCCGTTCCCGTACGGATGGGCGAAACGTTCCGGGCGTGGGCACAAATTCTGGCGGATCACCTGGTACGTCTCGAAACGGCTGCGCAGGATTTGACCGTGCTGGGGCTGGGAGGGAGTGCTGCCGGAACCGGCCTCAATACTCACCCTCAGTACCGCTTCCGAGTGGCCGAGGTGCTTTCTGCGTTAATTGGCCAGCCGCTGAAGACGGCTCCCCACCTGATGGCTGCCATGCAGAGTATGGCTCCCTTTGTGAATGTGTCGGGGGCGCTGCGAAACCTGGCCCAGGATATTGCCAAAATCTCCCACGATTTGCGACTGCTGGATTCTGGCCCTAAAACTGGGTTCAAAGAAATTCAACTGCCTCCTGTGCAACCGGGCTCTTCCATCATGCCGGGTAAGTACAACCCCGTTATGGCAGAGATGACCTCGATGGTGTGCTTCCAGGTGATGGGGTACGATGCGGCGATCGCCCTCGCCGCTCAAGCCGGACAACTGGAACTGAATGTAATGATGCCCTTGATCGCTTACGACCTCATCCACAGTATCGAGTTACTGGGTAATACCCTGAAGGCGTTGACCGAGAAGGGACTGAAAGGGCTGACAGTGAATCGCGATCGCTGCCTAGCTTATGCCGAAGGTAGTTTAGCTCTGGTGACGGCCCTTAACACGCACATTGGCTACCTCAACGCGGCCGCCGTTGCTAAAGAATCTCTGGAGACTGGGCAGTCTCTCCGGCAGATTGTGCTAGAAAAAGGGCTAATGACAGAGGCGGATTTGGCGCAGGTGTTAAACCTGGAGCAGATGAGCGCCATGCCTGCGCCTCCGTCGGATGGTTCACCTTCCTAGTAACCAGAGAGTTCCCTATGTACAGCCAGGACACGATTTACACTCAGATCACGTTTCATTACATGAACGGTCAATCTGAGTCGTTCAACCTCTACGCACCGATTGAGTCGGATGGCAGCAATCAAACCATTCAATTGGAAGTGCGTCATCTCCTAAAAAAAGACTGGTGGATTATTAATTTGTCAGAGCAGACCGTTTTCATCAACATTGAAAACGTCGTCAAAGTGGAGATGAAACCTCCGATCGCCGAGCTGAAGGGTGAAGATGTGTTCTCTAACGCAGAGCGGGTAACCGCTCTCAATCGTGGTCGTTAGGCTTCTATCAGGTGCCAAAACTCCAAACCCGCTCTTTGTCGTTGCTTAGCGACAATAAAGAGCGGGTTTGGAGTTTTGGGCAGGTGCGGCCATAATACGTCTAAAGCTAAGTGTGACATCCTACTCGATAGACCTATGGCACCGAGCGTTAGTCTCCTTCGTGCAAACGACTATAAATATGCGGCCCTAAGAGAATCTCTCACGGCTCTGCTGCAACCCTTGGGTGGCATCGAAGCTTTTGTGAAACCGGGCGATCGCGTTCTCCTCAAGCCCAACTTGCTGACTGGTGGCCGCCCCCAAAACGAATGCACGACCCGGATGGAGGTGGTTTACTGTGTGGCAGAGATGGTGGTGGCAGCGGGTGGCCAACCGTTTCTGGGAGATAGTCCGGCGTTTGGCAGTGCGCGAGGGGTGGCGATCGCCAATGGCTACCAACCCATCCTGAATGAATTGGGTATCCCCATCACAGAATTTAGTGGGAATCGTTACGCCACCGATAACCCAGAATTTAACCATCTATTGCTGTCTAAAGAGGCGATGAATGCGGATGTCATCATCAACCTGCCCAAGATGAAATCCCATGTGCAGTTAACGCTGACGATGGGTGTGAAAAATCTGTTTGGTTGCGTTCCCGGTAAGATGAAAGCCTGGTGGCATATGGAAGCCGGTAAGGATCGGTTGCGCTTTGGCACGATGTTGGTGGAGACGGCGCGGGCGATCGCTCCCACACTCACCATTCTCGATGGCATCATCGGTCACGAAGGCAATGGCCCCAGTGGTGGCACTCCACGCACCTTAGGGATTCTGGCGGCCTCCGCTGATGTGTTTGCGCTAGATCGAGCAATGGCAGAAATCCTTCAAGCCGACATTGCGACCGTGCCGACTCTGGTGGCGGCCCAGCGTCTTGGCATGTCTCCTGCCCTGTCTTCTATCGAATTCCCATTGGAGCAGCCCCACCATCTACAGATTTCTGACTGGAAATATCCTGAAAATCTGGTGCCCATTGACTTCGGGTTGCCCCGTGTCATCAAGTCCACTTTCCGACATTTCTACATCCGCTTCATCAAAGAACCGATGAAAGCGTATGCCGGACGTTCAATTTGAAGGGCTTTTGCATCAATGTGAAGGGTGGCCGGTTTTACCGGCCACCCTTCACATTGATGCAGAAAACATTTTCGAGCGCCACACATTGCGCAGCATTCACGCACGCCAGAGTAGGCACTTCAATTGATAGGTCCTGTTTCAAATGTGTGGATGAGATGTGGTGAAAGGGGTACTTCGTACCCCTTTCACCACATCTCATCCACACGTCTAGAACACTGCCAATTTATACGAACTGAGGTTTGGTATTGTGCTGAGAATGATCACAAAAGTGCATGATGGTTACCTAACAGGGTACTGTCAGAATCACCAGATTCCTCTAAGCTTTTAGAAACGCTGGGCCTTGATGCGGTGTTGGATGGTCAGACGCTAACCTTACAGAACTAAAACTCAGGATAGAAAACTATGGTGCTTGCCGAGAATATTATTCATTCTCTCCCGCCCTTTGGTGCTCCTGACTGTGAATCCGATTTGGCAATACTGGGTGAAGCTGCCTATAGCCGATACTACTTTCACTCAACGCACTTCAATCAAGCATCCCTTGACCCTTCTGTATATCTGATTTTGGGACGAAGGGGAGCGGGAAAAACAGCGTTAACCAAGTTCTTCTCCTTCCAAAAAACAATCCCCAATTGCATGGAAATTGCGATTGATGAACCTGTGGCTTTCCATGAGGTAATGTCACGGATTGCAGAGCAAACATCATTAAATCGTGAACTGCAAATTCCTCAACTTGTTAAGATCTGGGAATACATTGTTTGGACAGCTATTTTTTACCAGTTAAGAAACAAGGATTTAAGAATTCGTGCAGCCTGCAGTTTCGCAGATGATGAGGGGCTTTCAAAAGTTATTCGGTCTATACTTCAATCTTTACTTTCCAAATATTTAGGCGTTAATAATACGGTTTCTGATGCATTAGATAAAATTTTTTACAGCACAACCTTTCGTGAAGCCAAGCAAGCTGTTTTAGAGTTTGCACGAAAGAGGCCACTAATTGTTGCCCTTGACACATTAGAGAAGTATTCCGTTAGTGACGAACGGCTGATGACCACTGTAGCCGCACTGGTGGAGTTTGCAGCCTTATTTTCTAGAGAGTTTGCTCCAAAAAACATCCATATCAAAGTCTTTTTGATGGATGAAATGTTTCCCTATCTCATTGAAGACTATATTTCTAACACGTTGAAATATGTCAAAAATGAGGTTTATTTACACTGGAAGCCGAAGGATCTGATGCGGATGATCTGTTGGCGTTTATTTCAGTCTTTAAGGCTCAAAGGCATCTGCAAATTAAGAGCTGAGCAGATTGATTGGGATAGTTACCGGGACGTTAAAGAGAAGATTTGGAAACCTTATTTTGGGGAATGTCTGGATGATGGCTGTGAGACTCAGGAAAAAACATTTCCCTATATTCTGCGCCATACTCACCTCCGCCCACGGCAATTAATTGTTCTCTGTAATTCTGTTGCTGAAGAGGCTTTGCGAAACCAAAATTTCCCCAATTTTAGTTTGCGGAATATTGTGATGGGTGTTCAAAACGCCAGTGATTCTTTAGCCGATGAGGTGTTTAACGCTTATAGTTCGGTGTATCCAAAAGCGTCAAGAATTGCCGATGCCTTATCGGGAATTTCACCCGTTTTTCAGGCAAAAGAGTTGGATAAACGTGCTCATCAAACAGCATCTCAATGGCAGGGAGACTATTCGCCTTACCGATTTCGGCAGTTTGTGGCGGAATTAGGAATTGTAGGTCGTGTTAGACGCAAAGATGATACCACAGGTATTATTGAGGCAGATTTTGAATACTTTAAGAAGGGCCGCT
The DNA here is from genome assembly GCF_039962325.1 of Leptolyngbya sp. PL-A3. NCBI lineage: Bacteria > Bacillati > Cyanobacteriota > Cyanophyceae > Leptolyngbyales > Leptolyngbyaceae > Leptolyngbya > Leptolyngbya sp. PL-A3. The sequence continues at coordinate 161,217 of NZ_JAMPLB010000002.1, read as the reverse complement.
TGATGCTATCAACGGATGATTTGTGTGTCATTCATCCCATGTTTTACACCAAGCTTAATGTCACTATCCAACAGAAGTTGCACGTTTACCCCTTCCCTGACCACGAAGAATTTGTCAGCCTAAAGCATCCCTAAAGGAGAAGCCAAACTTATGTATTAGACCTCCTGCATGAATGGTTGCGCAGCTTCACCGCCAACCATTCATGCAGGATATTGAACCTCTTGTAGGACGTTGCATGCAACGTCCTACAAGAGGTTTATACATGAGCTTAGTCTGACGCAAAAAAGAGACGCGCTGGGCGCGTCTCTAAGGTTTAGCGGAGACTATTGATCAAGTTGTAATTAGGCGCTGATAGTGCTCACGAGAGCAGGCTTGTAGGTTGCTTCACGGGCGGCAACCATACCTTCCACCAGACGATCCATTTCCTCCTTCGTATGGACGGCGTTCGCCGTAATGCGCAGACGAGGCTTGGCGATGAACCAGATGGGGGAGACCCACAGTTTGTAATCGTTTAGCAGCACACGGGCAAAGACTTTGGGATTGACCTCGGAGGGTAGCATCACGGGGATAACGTTCGTTTCGCCGATCGCCACAAAGCCGTTTTCAGCGAGGCGATCGCGCAAATACCGCGTGTTCTCCTGCAACTTCTGCACCAGCTCAGGCTTCTGACGCACCGTGCGGATGGCAGTCAAAGCGGCAGCCGTCAGAGGAGCAGACAGAGAGCAGGTACCGATGGAGGTGGGGGAAACATTCAGCAACGGCTTCAGTTCTGCAACGTGAGTGCTGATAGCAGCGCCCACAGACGCACCGAACTTGGAGAAGGTGGTCATGATCAGCGGTACCACACCCCGCTCGATAGCGTACTGGGGAGTGATTCCAAAGTACTCATAAATACCCCGTCCGGTGGGCCCGATGGCACCGCTGGCATGGGCTTCGTCCATCACCAGTACACTGCCAGGATAGTTGGACATAATGTCGATCATTTCGGGCAGGGGAGCCAAGTCGCCATCCATGGAGAACACCGCATCGGAAATCACCATGATGCGATCGTCCGGCTGAGCGTAGCGCTTTAGCTTGCGAGCAAAGTCCTGCATATCGCAGTGACGGTAGGCTTTAACGCGAACCCGAGGGCTATGACCGAACATCTTGCCCGAGCGAGTACCGGCGTTTGCCAGAGCGGAAACGATACAACCGTGATTTAGAACGTCCGTGAGAATCAGGGTTTCACGGGTATTCTGGAAACCAGGAACGGGAATCGCCAGGTGGCAGAAAGCATCCATCAACGCCTGCATCGCCATCCAGGCGTTCAGGAACAATTGAGTATGGGGCAGATGCTTAAACTCAGAAACTTCATTTTCCAGTTGCCGATGCAGGTCGATACGACCGCTCAGCACAGAGGTGGAACTATTTGAGGTACCGTATTGCAGAATGGCATCGATGGCGGCCTGCTGCACTGCCTTATCTTGCACCAGACCGAGAACGTCATTGGTGCAGAAGGTCAGTACGTTGTGGCGCTTCCCGGTTTCAGTCTCTTCGATGTCTACCATGTTGCCATTTTTGGCGTGGCAGATGTATTCATCTGGATCCAAACCACTCTCGTACCAGCGCTGAACGTATTCCTTTACAACTTGCACAGTAAACTCCCCTCACCGTAATTCGCTAAACGTGACATTTTTCATGGGGCACGGCTTACATCCGTGGCCGATTTCTAAATAGACAGAACTGAGGCTAAGCCAAGTCCAGGAGCGCCAGCGCGCCACTCTACCGATTAAGGTTCCCAATGAAATTGTTAAGAAAGCTCTCCATACTTTGCCAGAAGTTGTGTTTTCTTACCACCGCTCCTGTTCCAGTTGGGATTAGACTCTAGAACTGTCCACAGATATTCCAGTCGGAACCGATCCCTGCTCTGTTTCGGCTGAGAGGGACGATCCATTACCATTTTTTGCCTGATAGGTTTCTAGACGAGATTGAGGGCTAGATTGTTGCAGGAATTGGGTATATTGCCGATAAATAACCCGTTGCAGTGCAATAATGGCCGGATTAATCTCTACGTAGCGCCGCTTTGAGTTGCGGTTGTAGTTGACCTGCTCGCTTTCCATCATTTCCACATCCTGCATCAGGAAGGGCATGAAGAAACGCTCACGAATTAGAGGCATGAGCGGCTTGCGGATGGGGTTAACAAGCCATTGGGGAAAGGGCAACCGCAAGAACAGCATCGAGAAGGAGCGGGTTTCCTGGGGGCCAACAGGCAGGCGCATCAAGTAAAGCGAGGAAACGCCTTCCATGCTGCTGTGGTAATGGGGGTACTGGTAGTGAATGGACACCTGACGGGTCGTTACGCCACCATCTGTACTGAGACCCAGAACCTTCGTAATCCAGCCCTTGTAGTAGACCCGATACTCTGCCTGAATTGAATCGTCCGACTCTTTCAACTTCAGCAGTTCAGGGTTGAACCAGCCCTGCAAGTTTTCGTGCAGATAGCCGTGGAACACGTCCATCGTGTTTTCATTGCAGATGGAGAAGTGTGCCTTGAAGTGACCCGGAATCGGAATCATGAAATAGTTTGGGTCGTCATACTCGGGCACTTCGGGAAGCGATCGCTCCCTCGCCAATGCTGCATCTCCCGGAAACACCCAGATAATGCCGTAACGCTCTTTCACCGGGTAAACCTTAGCCTGAGCGCAGGGCAGCTTTTGGCCCTCAGGAAAATAGGGAATGTGGGCGCAGTTGCCGGTGGGGTCGAACTCCCAGCCATGATAGGGGCAAGTGAGGCGATCGCCCTTCACCTGACCCTTGTGCATTTCCACACCCTTGTGAGGGCAGGCATCCTCCATCGCATAAAGATGGCCAGAGACATCCCGATAGACAGCGATTGGCTGTTGCCAAACCTTTACTGGAATAACCGCACCGGGCTTCAAATCTTCGGCCCAGCTTACCGGATACCAGTGGTTTGGGTTAATGCCCACCTCGCGTACGGCGTTTTGGACAGTATGCCCCCGAAGTGTTGTTTCCAATTCCATTGAATATGGCCTTCCTCAGTCAGTGAGCTCAATGTTAAGCCTGTGATGGCGGCTCGATAAGAGTGAACGGATGAGAGTGTTTCGAAGTGTAAACACCCTTTAATGTAGCTTGTTGAAACGGAAATCCCTCAATTTCCTTGCAGGTAGGCAAAAAGACAGAAGTTTGACCAAACTACTCTTTCAGAATGTCTTCACTTTGACTAAACACTATTTCAGAATGTCTTCAAAGTGTTTTTCCCAGGTGGCGTGGTTACGGCGGGCTACCTGAACGATAGGGGACACGCCAATCATGAAGTTGACTAACCCATTTACCAGGGAGAGAGGAAAGCGCAAAGGGCGTGCAATATCAAGAAACAGCACAGCGCGATATTCGTCCGTGTCGTTCCATACTTCGTGATAGAAAGTGTCGTCAAAAATCAGGCTTTTCCCTTCCTCCCAATGGGCGAATTGATCAGCCACACGAATGCGACAGGCTTCTTTCTTTTCGGGAACCTTCAAACCCAGGTGATAGCGAATGAGACCCTTGTGCTTGCCCCGGTGTTCCGGAATGTGCTTGCCAGGAGCCAGAATGGAGAAAAACGCTACCTTCAGACCGGGAACTTTTTTGAGGAGTTTGACGGTTTCGGGGCAGCGATCGCAATTGGCCTTGGACTTGAATCCAAAGGCCCAGAAAAAGTAAGTCTTCCAGAGATTGTCGCCAGCAATTCGCACCTGACGGGGAGAAATGTCGTGGAAGTTGGGCAGATCATCGACATTCAGCATGACCTGGTCGAGTTCTTCCCGAATCACTTTCCAGTTTGCCTCCAACTCATAGCTGAAGGGAAACTGCTCATTCGTGAAGAACACTGAATCTCCCACCTTTGAATAAGCGGGAACCATGCTCTCCAATTTTTGCGCCACGGACGCAAGCCAACCTTTCATGCCAAGCCTCAATGATATGCCACACGAAAACAGGTTACAGGGTGGCAGGCGCAAGCGTGGGGGGTTGGGGTGACAGATACGGGGATTGTCCTAGTCAGGGGGATGGGTGGGGCGTGGATAGGTCGATACGAGGATGAGTGCATGGGCAGGTGAGCCAGAGATGGGCAAGTAGGGGGGAAGTGAGTGAGGGAAAAAGTTTTGCTTAAGGAATGGCGTTATTTATGCTGGGAGGGATTGTATGTCTATTGTGTGTAGTTGAGGTCAGCACGAGAAATGAAACTCGTGGGTAAGTTTCTCGGCTGCCACATTCCTCCAACGGCCATACTCGGCCAATAAACTTTGGCAGGCCCAAATCCAGATCGTTCCACCCACTCATCGACTCATTCACTCCTCATGTTCCTCTACCTCTCTAAACTCCTCCCACTCTTCATTTACCCGGTTGGTCTGAGTTGCCTGTTACTGACAGTGGCCTTGTTTCGGCTCTGGAAGCATCCGGGGCAGGCAGCAGTTTGTATTAGCGTAGCGCTGGCGTTATTGCTAGTGGCGGGAAATGGGCGAGTGGCAACGCGACTGGTGAAGTCGTTGGAGTGGCAGAATTTGCCGCTCGAATCCGTGCCTCAGGCAGAGGCGATCGTCGTGTTGGGTGGGGCATTGAAACCGCAGATGCCACCCCGGCCCTGGTTTGACTTGTCAGAGGCGAGCGATCGCATCCTCCACAGCGCCAGGCTCTACAAGGCAGGAAAAGCACCGCTGATCATTTTTAGCGGGGGACATATCGATTGGAGTGGGAAAGGGCCGCAAGTCTCAGAGTCGGAGGATATGGCAACCCTGGCCGAGGCTCTGAATGTACCCGCTGAAGCTATCCTGCAAGACCCAACTTCGCTCAATACTTATGAGAATGCAGTGAATGTGAAAAAGATTTTGCAAGAGAAGGGGATTAATCGGGTGTTGCTCGTGACCTCAGCCATGCATATGCCGCGATCGCTTAAAATCTTCCAAAAACAAGGCATTGAGGTCATCCCTGCCCCAACGGATTTTCTCGTGTCTGAACGAGAGTTGTGGGACCTTAGCAACAGTCCTCAATCAGCCGTGCTGAGTATTTTGCCAGATGCAGAACGCGTACAGCAAACGACGCGGGTTCTGAAGGAGTATATCGGCATGCTGATTTACCGCCTGAAGGGATGGCTGTAATACTTCCGCAATTTGGATTGTCGTTTTGAACTGACTTTGTAAGCTGAAACCTTTAGCGTAGGGTCATTGCATGCAATGACCCTACGTCAAAGGTTTCAGCCCAACACGATACTTGAAGGATCGTTGTAAGATCGGCATCAGACCCGATCGGCAGGTTTCATGGCCCACGATTCCATTTTCCACCGCGAGATCGTTCCACTGCCTCCAGAAGCGGAGGATGTGTTTGCAACCTATGAGGTTGCCCACGAGTTTTACGAGGAAGTGCAGTACCGGGAAGATTTGGATGCCTACTGTGCCTGGTATTACCAGGTTGCGGAGCAGCATCGTCAGGAATTATCTGCGATGCAGAAGGACATCAACATTCTGGGATGGTTTTATGGCCGCCAGTGAACCTCAGGCGTTGCTGGGAGTGTGAAATTGGCACGGAAAGCATAAATCTTCCGTGCCAATTTCACACTTTCTAGCATGTTTTGAGGGCCACGCATTGCTGCGCAGCCCTCAAAAGGGAATTGGAAATTTACGAACCCCGGGTGGTCGTGACAACGTAAACGACCAACGGTTTCAATTATTCAATCGTTTCTAGCTCATCTTCCCGCAGGTGGGCTTTGAACTTTTTGGAAAACTTCACCAGAACTGGAAAGTTGGCACTAATGGGCTTCCCTTCCCACTCCTTGACCAAATCAGCGACCTCGCCTTCCTGACCTTGCAGATCAAAGGCTTGGTTGCGGTGTTCGGGGTGATGGTAAACCACAACGGATTCTTTAACACGAACGCGATCGCCAGCTTTCATAGGGTTCGACAACATACTCCTGGGTGGCTTGCCGGGGCAAAATCACCAACGCTGAAAACAGAACACTAATTATCTTTGCACAGCTTGGTATTCCTGCAGACAGATGAGCTAAAACTTCAGCAATTCTCATTTTGAAATCAGGCCCGAAAACCGCGCGCCAAAGGGGCGCGGTTTTCGGGCATCAAAGCCAAGAGTTCACGCCCGTAGGGCGTGAACTCTTGGCTTTGATGCCCATACTGAGAATTGCTGCTAAAACTTCCTTGCCCTATCGTCCTAAATCAACCTGAGTTTCGGTTAAGGCTGTTTTCGAGTACCGCGCAATGTCTGGCACTCGAAAATGCCCATTTTGGCGGGCGCTTTAGCTTATCCCAAACTGAGGTTAAGTTAACCCTTTGGCTGGCAAACACAAGGAAGACAGCGACAGAACTGCTCGTCGCGCATCAACAATGGCATCGCTATGATGGGTGTCGCCTATTGTTCAGGTGTGGTCTCCTCGGGGGCAGGGTACCGCTGCCAGAAGCGGTTGAAGCTCTCAGGACTGAGCAACTGCCACACAATTGTGCTTCCTACCCCTACCACTAGCATGGCTAGCAACAAAGTGAGAACCTGCATCCAGTAGTTGGATTTGCCGGGCGTAGGAGTTTTTGGAATCTCAGCCTGGCGGGGGGCTTCGGCGGTGTCGTAAAGCAGGGCTCGGGCTGACTCAGAGAGCTCAGTTTCTGTGGGCTCAGCGGTTTTTTCTTCTGCTACTACGCGGCTTGGATCGAAGAGTCTGGGCTGCTCTGGAGTGACCTGGCAGTGCATCAGCACAACTGAGACATTGTCATGGCCGCTCTTCTCGTTTGCTAAATCGACCCAGCGTTGTGCAATCTCATCCAAGGTGGCTCTGTCCTTAAAGAGCGGTTGGAAGACGGTTTCCCAATACTGCTCTACCCGATCTTTATCGCTTAAACCATCTGAGCAAAGTAACAGCACCCCATCCTCTTCCAGAATGAACCGCTGCAGCGTGGGGTAGATGTAGTCCCCAACGCGGGTTCCTACAGCCTGGGTCAGTACGCCCCCATCCATACGACGGAGGGCTTCTCGGTGCAGGTTGCGGCCATTGCGTACCTCCCGGACGGCGACATCATCATCAACGGTGAGCAAATGGCAGTAGCGAGGGGTGATCCAGTAGGCACGGCTATCACCCAGGTGACCCAGGTAAAGCTCATGGCTATTGCCCTGGCCGTCTTCAGTCTGAAGCATTTGGGGAAGTTGGAGTGCCATCACCAGCGTGGTGCCCATGCGATCGCGCGCTTCCCGTTCCTGCTCATCGTTTTGATTGGCAATTAAGTTATTGGCAATACGAATCAGGGCCTCCAATTGCTCAGCTACGACCTGGGGAGAGGAAAGCTCCGTTTGCTCAGAAATTTCGTTCAGCAGAGCTCGAAGCTGAATTTGTAGCGATCGCACGGCCATCTGGCTGGCCACTTCCCCACCCGCATGACCACCTACGCCATCACAGACAATGGCCAAATGAGAGGCGAGGGCATCTGACTCGGACGAGCTGCGGGCGTTGGGATGGGGATAACAATAGTCTTCGTTGAGGCTGCGGCGAGGGCCTGTGGAGGTAGCCGAAGCAATATTTAAGCGCAGAGGCAGAGTCGCTGCCCGTTCCAGTAGGAGTTGGTTGAGTTGTAGGGCGATCGCCTGAATTTTCTCTGGGGGGGCATTGATCTCTACGGCCTGCATCGCCTCGCTGATTTGCTGTAGAGGCTGCTGGATGGTCTCTCGATAGCCAGTCGCCCAGGACTGCCAGAGGGCAGCCAGATCACCGAGTTGGGGTGGGGCTGTCTCTTCGTTATCCAGATAGAGGGCTCGGAGCCGCACTCGCCACCCTTCAATGCGAATGTTGTCCGGAATCAGCAGGCTGGTAGCAACCCCCAATTCCTTCAACGGCACCCATAAATCGAGTAATTGCCAGAGCCAGTAGACCTGCCGTACCGCCGTTGCCGTGGGTAGGAGTGAGGCGATCGCCGGAAACAACTTTCCCGACGAATCAATGGGGGCATTTTCTAACAGCAACACTCCTGTTGATTCCCATACCGTGAAGCTGTAAATGGTGGGAGTGTGTAGTCGGTAGGCAAATAATTTGAGGTAAGCCAGTAAGTTCTCTGGAATTTCTTCTGGAGCTTCTGGCGGACGGTTGGGGCGGGTATCCAACCAGATTTGTGGGGCTATGACGCGATAGCGATCGCCGACCACGGTTCCGGGTGCAATCTTTTCAATGCCGTTACCAATAGCCCACAGGTAACGGTAGGTCAGCGGGGTCTTGCATCGCTGGCACAGCCGTTGCCCCAAGGGCGTATCCTCGGATAAGCAATCCGGATTTGGGCATTGCATTTGAGAAAGCGTGGGGGTCTGCATAGGCGATCGCGTTAGCGGTAGCGTACTAAAAAAATAATTCTTGTCAGGTGCTACTAAATGTAGAGCAGTATAGCGAATTGCTTTTGAAATGAAACCCTTTTAAGGGGAACTAGCTTTATCGTGCTGCATCACAACCCTGCATTTTATATTCGCCAAAGTTCAACGTTTCCCGAAATAAAAAGGCAAAAAGTTGTAGTACTCGTTGAAGGGATACTACCGCCTCCCTCGGCACGCTGCAACTCTGAAGATAAGGTGATAGCGCCGAGGAGCTACCCAAATCCTGGGCTAGATTGAGAAGCAACACGGTACTGTCTATCGCGATGGAAACCTTGATGGTTCGGTACACAAAAATTCCATGAGTTCCACGACGATCTGGTTGTTAACAGGGCTTGCCCTGTGCATGTTTGAGGCTGTGCTGCCCACCGCCTTCGTGACATTAACCCTGGGGATAAGTGCGATTCTGGTCGGTCTGCTGGCGCTGGTCATTCCCAATACGGGAATACAGATTGCTCTGTGGATGGTGTTTTCATTCGTGCTGGTGATTGCATCTCGCCGGTTTCTGCCCGTGAAGCCATCCAACGTGCTAGAAGACTCCCGTGAAGCTACCACCCTGACCGAAATTTTACCCGGGAAAACGGGTCGTGTTCTGTATGAAGGCAACTCCTGGCAGGCGTTGCTGGATGCCGACCGGGCGATCGCCCCCAACCAGCCCGTGGTTGTGGTTGGTCGTCGGGGTACAACCCTCCTGATTGTGCCGTTGCATGAGCTTGACCAGCACTGAGGGCACCCTACCATTATTCCTTCCTGATTAATCGAAACATTCGCTCTTCACTGGAGATTTGGAGTTTATGGACGGACTTTTAGCATTGATTTTGGCGGCCTGTGGCATTGCGGGGCTATCCAGCTCGGTCAAAATTATCAACCAGGGAAATGAAGCTCTGGTAGAGCGTCTGGGGAGCTATAACAAAAAGCTGAAACCCGGTCTCAACTTTGTGATGCCCTTTGTGGATAACGTGGCCTACCGGGAAACCATCCGGGAAAAGGTGTTGGATATTCCGCCTCAGCCCAGCATTACGAAAGACAACGTGTCGATCACCGTGGATGCCGTTGTGTATTGGCGCATTGTTGACATGGAGAAGGCCTACTACAAGGTGCAAAACCTGCATGCCGCGATGGTGAACCTGGTGTTAACCCAGATTCGGGCTGAAATGGGCAAGTTGGAGCTGGATGAGACGTTTACGGCGCGATCGCAAATCAACGAAACCCTTTTGCATGAACTGGATGTGGCCACTGACCCTTGGGGCGTCAAAGTCACCCGGGTGGAATTGCGGGACATTGTTCCTTCCAAAGCGGTACAGGAGTCGATGGAACTGCAAATGTCTGCAGAGCGCCGCAAGCGGGCTGCTATCTTAACCTCTGAAGGGGAACGGGAAGCCGCCGTCAACTCTGCCCGAGGGAAGGCGGAAGCTCAGGTGCTGGAAGCGGAAGCTTCCCAGAAGGCAACCATTTTGGCGGCGGAAGCAGATCAGAAGGCCCGAATTCTTCAGGCCCAGGCGGAGCGTCAGAGCCAGGTGCTAAAGGCCCAGGCGACAGCCGAAGCGGTCAACATTATTACTCAGGCTCTTAAGCATGACCCCCGAGCCGCAGAAGCGGGTCAAGTTTTCCTGGCCCTGGGTTATCTCAACACCACCAGCGAAATTGGCCGCAGCAACAGTAGCAAGGTTATGTTTATGGATCCAGCCAGCATTCCAGCGGCGTTGCAGGGCATGTTGTCGCTGGTAGATGAGAAGAAGGGTTAGGGCATGAAGATGTGCTGCATTTCGCGTGGCACATCTTCCTGTTTATCGGGGGCGTTCGCCATTGCGGGGGTAGCGCTGGTCTTGCCAGACGTTGCCAACGCCTTTGATAACGCCACGTCCCACCAGCCCAATGCCGCGCCCGATCACCTCCGTCAGCACATAGACCAGGCTGCTGCCGACTACGGAAAAAGCGGAGCGTAGACGGGGGGCGATCGCATCCCGCGTTTCCAGGGCCAGAGTCACGAAATACGGAATGCCGTTGAGTTGATCGAGTTCCTCTCGGCGTGGGGCGTAAATCGAACGGTACTGAATCCCGCTGAATTGAAAGGTGAGCAGACGATAACGGCTTTCAAAGATGTCTTGAGGTTCGATAAAGTAGCGATTGCGGCGGTAGTGCCAGGATAAATCGTTGCGAAAGCGTTCGATCTCACGGGTCGATATCAGTCGACGATTGTAGAAGTTTTGCTTCATCACTTCTAAATCCGAGAAGCGGTTTAGCAGCGGTTGCATGACTCCATTCGCCACCTGAATGACCAGGTGGCTCAACAACATCTCGGCCCGAATCAGTGCTTCAGGATTCCCGGCAGCATAGGGGAGGCCATCAATGATGAGAGGTGTTTGAAATAACAGGTGAGTGATTAACGTTTCAAATCCGGGAATCGGGTCAAGAATTTCAGCCTGAACGGTATCGGCTTCATCCAGCAATTCCCCCACTAACTCCAACTCCCCCTGGGCAGTGGTCAGGGTGTAGTATTTGCCCAAGAAGTCGATGATGGTAGCTTCCCAGAGGTCGCGCAGAAGCTGCGATCGCTTCTCTGGCAAGTGCTCTATCGACACCTGCGAGAAGTTCAATTCGTCGAGAATATCTTCTAATTTCCGCAGAATGAGAATGAACAATTCCTGCTTCCGTTCGGCCCGCAGGATGTCTGTCTCCATGGGGGTATGGGTTTGATTCTCGACACTGGTTCCTAGTCTGCGCAGTACTGCATTGATAAGGAGCGATCGCAAACTTTGAGCACTCATGCGTGTCTCCAACGTCTCCACGGGAGCCGTCGCGGCTAAAGCGGGAACGGGCATGGTTTGAGGCACCATCAGGGAGGACGCAACCGGCTCAGTGCTGGTATCTCTGACCGGCTCTTCTGCCGACAACGTAGGGGTTGCCAGGATCCGTTGCACCAGCCACCGGGACGCGTTGAGCTCCCGCCTGCGGCCTTCCAGCACAAGGCGATCGAGCGAAGTGAGGCGGCGATCGCGCAATTGTTTATCCAGGTCAGCGATCGCCCGATCAATCTGCTGAGTACCCAGCATTCGCCAATTACGCCGCAGTCTCCGTAGCGGGCCGGGTGTTGTAAGGGGTGCCGCTGCTGGAGCCATTTCAATCCAAACCGCCTGCCCTGCTGCTACCTGCCGTATCGTAGCCACTAGTGTTTCAGGATCGCTATCGCGGAGCCAAAATCCTGTTGCCCCCGTTCGCCGCGTTGCTGCAACCAGCACAGGTTCGGCGGATGTTCCCAGTACCAAAATAGGCACCTGGGGAAACTGCGCGCGGAGTTGCTGGCACAAAGCAAAGCCGTGGGCGCTTCCGGGTAACCCCAGCACGATTAGGGGAGCGGGTTGACCCGCTACATCTGAGGCCGGAGGAAGGGAGAGGACAGTGGCGATCGCCTCTTCCAAACCCAACCCACCGTCGGCTATTACCTGAATATCTCCAAACTGCTCTAACCAAAGCCGCATCCCTGCCCGATAGGTCGGGTCATCATCCAGCAGAACCAGGTATAACAGCGAGGGGATCGGTGGCATTGGCAAGGTAGGGACAGAAAAATGGTTCGCCAGGAACCCTTTCTAGCTTAATCACTCAACCAGCGAAGAACCGTGTTGCAGACGGCAGAATTAGAAGCCGCTCATGGGGAAAGGGTAACGGGTACTCGGCTGTGTTATTCCAAATTTTCTCCTTCCCTAATTTCCCACCTAATATTCCTCTTCGTAAGCAGGCTCCTCATAGACAGGCTCTTCGTAAGCAGGCTCTTCGTAAACGGGCTCCTCGTCGGCAGGCTCTTCGTAAGCGGGCTCCTCATAGTCGGAAGTCGCTTCTGGAGCGCTCCAGCTATCCCAGACGGCATCTCGTTCGGCTTCCCATTGGTTGATGGAGGCACGAGCTTCACCATAAAGAGGGCGACCGCGCCCGATTTGAGCGGCCGTGTCGATCGCCCGGGTCAGGCTGCCCTGGGCAGCGAGGCCATTGGCTTCATCCAGAATCTTGCGGTCTTCGGCAATGAGCACCCGATCAATTTCGGCCTGCCAACCGTCAGCGGCGGCACTCGCTTCGGCATAGAGCGCTCGCCCCTCCTGAATCTGACGGGCTTCACGAATGGCGTCACGCAGCTTATTCTCCTTCGCCAGTTGCCGCGCCCGGTCGAGGATTGGCTGGTCCTCAATGGTTTCGATCTGGGCAACCCATTCGGCAATCCGCTCCTGGGCTTCTTCATGAAGGGCACGATCCGGGCCAATGGTTTCGGCCACAGCGATCGCCTTTCGCAAATCAGGAATCACCTTAGAATTGGCCAGATCAATCGCCCGTACCAGTATGGGTTGATCCTGAAGGAGTTCAATTTGCGATCGCCAGAAGGCAATTAATGTTTGGGCCTGCGTACGGCGAGGCCGTTCCATACTCACGTCAGCTGCCTGGTTGATGGCTAGCTCCAGAGCCTGCTTCTGGCCCAAGCTGGCGATCGCGCTGGCCATCTGCAACTGGGTCACATCCTTCAACTGGCCCTGCCAGTCTGCCATCGTGGTCTGGGCGACACTGTAGAGGGCACTGCTACGGGGGATTCCCTGAAGCGCGGCGATCGCTTCTTGCAAGCGCCAGAGCTGGGCTGGAGACGGTTGCCAGTCGGTATTTACGTCCCAGGAGGCCAATTTTTGAGCGTGGCTGTAGCGCACCAGGGCGGCCAGTTCTCCTTCCAGAGGTAAGTCAGTCGGGATGGCCTGGGCCAGGGCGATCGCCTCGTCCGTATTGCCTTGCTGCCACTGCTGCCACCCCATACTGGCGAGGGCCGTGCCCCACTCCTGACGGTTCTCCTGAGCTTCTTCCCAGGCATGGGTTTGAGGGATGATTTCGCTCAATTGTGTGAGAGCGGCCTGTAAATTATCGGGGTTCTTCCGGCGAGCTAACCGCCGAGCCTCTTGCAGAGAACCCCAGGAACTGCGCTCTGCAAAAATTTGCTGCGTGAGCTGCGCCATGCGCTGTTCACGCCAGTAGGGCGACTGCAACCGTCCCAGAGCCAGCAGTTGTTGAGAGGCTTCGCTCCAAAGCTGATTTTTCAGGGCTTCCTGGGCCGTTTCGTAAATAGCCTGACCTTCCTCCCATTCCGCTTGCCACTCCTTGATTGTGGCTTGAGCCTTGTCATAGAAAGGGCTGCTTTTAGGCACAAGGCTGGCAATTTCTAAGGCTCCTTTCAAATCGCTATTGGTGTAGCGCTGACGGGCCATTTCCATCAGGTTGCGTGACCAGCGCCCCAGCCATTGTTGTGACTCTGCGTACAGGGGGTGGCGAGGGGTCCAATCTTTGACCAAGTCAACAGCCGCTTTCAGGTCGCGCAACTCCCCAGAACGGGCCGCTTCCTGAGCACAGTAGAGCTGTTCTGGGTCGGGGGAGAGCCGGGAGACGCGATCGCACTCCGGCATAGGCGGCAGGCTGGTCAACCAGATCAGCGCGAGTATCCCTAGCCCGCCTGTGACCCCGAGACCGGTCATAAACATCATGGACAGCGTCCAACCCGTCCGCCTCTTACCCTGTCGGGTTGGATTCTTAGCCGGAGGCGATTTCTTTAGCCGGGGAACCGGATGTTTAGGCGCAGGTGCTTTTGGTGGAGCCATTCGGGCTGCTTTTTGCCGACGGAGCGCTTCAGCTTTTCGCTGAGCCCGTTCAGCTCGTTTGCGGCGCGATCGCTGCCTCGAACGTTGAGGAGGCATGACCTCCGGTGGACTGATGGGCTGTGCTACAAGCTGAGCCTGAGATCCCTCAACACTCCAGCCGAGTTCTTGCCCTTGGCGCATCCGTTGTCCGTTCACTCGTTGATTGCTTACAACCTTATCTGGCATTGGCTCTGTCCTTTCGCTGGTAGGGGCAACCCAACTCCCCGGCTATACTGGCCCGGAAACCATCCTCAACCATAAAACTAGGAGAATGCGGAATCCCCATCCCTATACGTCATCCCAAACCCAATCTTGAACCTCAAGAAACATCCTTGAACCACTACACCACATCTTGCGTATGAGGCCGCAAGAATTATCAGTAGATACTAACTGAAATCTCTAAAAAAGCATCAAAAACTTCCCGTTACCTCTACCCAACCTCAATTCGAGATCAGCCCAAGTGCCCTTTTTGGCGCGGGCTCTGCACCCACCAAAAGCCCTGAACCTGAGCTCAGGTTTACTCATATCTTCCTTGCTAGAACCAGAACCCGGACCGTTATTTTGCAGCAATTCTCATTTTGAAATCAGGCCCGAAAACCGCACGCCTTTAACGCGCGGTTTTCGGGCATCAAAGCCAAGAGTTCACGCCCGTAGGGCGTGAACTCTTGGCTTTGATGCCCATACTGAGAATTGCTGGTTCCGGTGCCCAATACGGGTTTACCCATAACCGATCCCTGATTACCGATTAACCCCCCAGAGTCTCGAAAAGTCCCCGTGACATAATAGATAGATAGGGAGCACGAGGAAGTGCGCGTTCGTCTTTGGCTGGCCGTTCTGCCAGAGAGACGGCTCTTTTGATGCCATATCCTCGTCAAGATGGGTGCAGGGTGACTGCCGCGAGTTACCTCTAGGGACAGGGACGCTTATGAAAAAACAGATTCGTGAACAGGTGGAGCGCATTTTAGATGAGGAGTCTGGGCGCGTCCACAGCGTTATTGTGCAAATGGAAAGCCCGGATGAAGAACTGCGGGCCATGCTGGATGCCAGCATTGAAGCCATGCAACGGCGGCACCTCACCACCAGCCCCCGAGAGCTGCTGCCTCCCAAAGCCGATGTAATACTGAAGGATGCCGATTTTACGGCCACTGAGCGTCGTCACCTGCGGGCCAGCCAGGAAACGATGACCTCTCAGATTGCGTTAGCTGCCATACAAACCTCTACGGTACAGAGCCTCCGGCAAGCCGGGTTCCGTGTAGTAGCGGATTTGATGAAGTCGGATGTCGTGCAGGAGGCGATCGCTGCTGCCGTCAACCGCAGCAGACACAAAGACCGCCCACCTGAGGGCTTTCGCTCTTTCTGGAGTTCTCAAAGCGCCGTCCTGCGACTACGGCGCGATGACCTACATCGCTTACCGGAAGCGGTGCCCAATATCAGCGCCATCTTTCCCAATCGCTCGGTACGGCTGCCTCCCGTGCTGGAGGTGAAGCAGGTGTCGGAAGCCGTAGCAGATTACAAAACCAGTGCCTGGGGGATTGAGAAGATTGGGGCTCTGGCGGCCTGGGGAGCCTATGGTACCAAGGGCAAACACCGCACCTCCGGCCCTATTAAAGTAGCGGTACTGGATACCGGGGTTGATCCCGACCACCCTGAACTCCTAAACAAGGTAGTGGAGTGGGCTGAGTTTGATGAGAATGGCGAACGGGTTTCCGATTCGCTACCCTATGATTCGGGGGAGCATGGTACCCATGTGTGCGGCACTATCGCTGGGGGGCATCCCGGCGCACCGAACGGTCATCCCTGGATTGGGGTGGCTCCCGACGTGGATTTGGCGGTGGGGATGGTGCTGAAGGGCGGCGCGGGGACGGACGCGCAAATTCTGGCGGGGATTGATTGGGCTATTGAAGTGGGAGCAGAGGTAATCAACATGTCTTTGGGGGCGATCGCCCTTGAACCAGACGTGGCTGACCTCTACACCCGTTCCATCCTGAATGCGAACCGTCTGGGGATTCCTGTCGTCGTCTCCATCGGCAACGAAGGGGCGCAAACCTCAGGGGTTCCTGGCAACGACTTACTGGCTTTTGCGGTGGGTGCTACAGATACTAGTGATCGCCCCGGCGGCTTCAGTGGTGGCCGAACCCAAATTATCCGTGAATCTCGCTACATCGCTGACGAGTATTTGCCGTTAGTTTATATGAAGCCAGATGTTTCCGCCCCGGGAGTCGCGATACAATCGTGCATACCCAAGAATCGTTACGCGGTTTGGAACGGCACATCGATGGCCGCTCCTCACGTAACGGGGGCAATTGCTCTGC
The DNA here is from genome assembly GCF_039962325.1 of Leptolyngbya sp. PL-A3. Classification (NCBI taxonomy): domain Bacteria; kingdom Bacillati; phylum Cyanobacteriota; class Cyanophyceae; order Leptolyngbyales; family Leptolyngbyaceae; genus Leptolyngbya; species Leptolyngbya sp. PL-A3. The sequence goes on along the minus strand of NZ_JAMPLB010000002.1, from coordinate 144,863 downwards.
TACTGGCCGCAACAGATATCCGCTCCGTGCCCGAACCTCGCCGGGCCTTCCTGTTGCAAGATCTACTGGTCAGTTCGGTGGAAGAAATCGGGGAATCAGGGAAAGATCATCGTTACGGGTTTGGGCGCATCAACGTTTTGAGGGCGATCGCCCATGCTAAAGAGCAGGGCTATTGAGGCGTCCCTCACGGACAGAAACACCACTAGGAGTTACGTATGGCTACCTCGGGAGACCGTTGGGAGAAGAAAATCCGGAATGAGGATTTGAGAAATTTCATCGCATCCGAGCAGGCTGACCCGGTGTCCGTCCTCATTGAGGTCGAGGCACCGGACTCCGTTTTGGAACTGACCCATCCCCCCTCTGGGCGGGGGATGAATTTCCGAGTGCAATCGGTACAGCATATTGCTGAACCTCGGGATAATGGGCAGCGGGCGATCGAGCAGCTCCGTACGTTACTGGAGACGCTGCACCTTCCTTATCATTTTTTGCAGGGAGCGCGGGCCTTCGTTGCTAGCCCAACACCTCAACAACTGCGTTGTATTACGGCCTCACCGTTTGTGCGGTCCGTCATTCCCAATCATCGACAAAAACTTGGTATGCCTAGAAGTCATCAGACTTAAGGGGTGAAATTCGCAGGCTCTATGCGAAAAGTAAATGCTCCCTGATATTAGGATGCGTTTCTTCTTATCAGGACGCAGGGCATGAAGCTCGAGTTCCTGTTGGTTTTTATGCAAAAGGAGAGGCGCTGCATGGCACCGCCTCTCCTTTTATTTTCTATTCAAGTTGTTATGAAGTAACAGCAAGCTCCTCACTGGGTGAAATCGTTTCACGGTTTCACCCAGTGAAATAGCGTAACTGGGCTGTGCTTAGCCAAAATACCTGACAAAAGTTAGACCCTTTTACCCGCAATTTTGACAACACTGAAGAGGTAGTTTGTGGTGTTCTCAACCTGTGTTGAGTTGTGAATAGGGTGTGTGCAATCTATCCACAACTCAACATCGAAGGGAAACACGACGAGGTAGTTGTAGAGGCTAACGATGACAGAAACCGTCTTGATTACAGGGGCTTCTCAGGGGATTGGGCGGGCGATCGCTCACCGCTTTGCCAAGCATGGCTACAACTTAGTGCTGGCGGCGCGGAATGAGGAGCGGTTAACAGAAGCGGCAGAGGAATTACGATCGCGCTATTCCGTTGCGACTCTCCCTGTGCCCACGGATGTGCGGGACGCGGATCAAGTTGCGACTCTGGCTCAGGCTGCGGTTACCCGCTTTAATGCCGTTGATGTTCTCATCAATAATGCTGGCATTTATCTTTCTGGCCCTGTCGAAGCGTTTACCCTGGCTGACTGGCACCAGGCGATTGATACCAACCTGTGGGGCTACATCCATACCATTCATGCCCTGTTGCCTCATCTATTGGAAAGGGGTAAGGGTACCATTGTGAATCTTTGCTCTATTGGGGGTAGTGTTCCTGCGGCTTACCTGACGCCCTACACCACGACAAAATTTGCGGTCGATGGTCTGACCCAATCGCTGCATACAGAGCTTAGCCCCAAAGGTATTCATGTCTGTGGCATCTACCCCAACATCATCAGAAGCGACTTCCTGGAGCGAGCTATCTTTCGGGGAGTTGACGAAAACGACCAACAGGAGCGACGACGACAAGTTGAGAAATTGCTCGAAAATCCCCTGGTTGAAAAGCCCGAAGATGTAGCAGGCGCAGTATGGGATGCCGTGCAGTCTCGTAAAGAGAAAGTTTATGTTGGTTCCGCACAGGCCACTGCAGCGCTACATGCCGCCCTCCCTCAATTGACTCGCTGGATGACTCGCAAAGTCTTTCAGCATAAAGATAGCTGACGTTGGTTAACGATCCTCCCAAACCTTCACCACTGGGAAACCCTATGACTACCCAATCTGCCATTCCCAATACTCAGCAGTATCCAGCCGCTCCCTGGTCACTCCAGGGCCGAGCGCTGGTGAGTGTGCAAACGGTTGATGTCGCCGCAATGCGAGAATTTTTGCCCGCTGCCCTGGATGTGATTCAGATTTTTCCCGGTAAGACGTTGGGAGGGGTGTACCTGTCCTCCTATGAAGAGGGGTCAGTGTTGACCTACAACGAGTTGATTGTGTTTTGTGGGCTGACTCGGTATGGCGATCGCATTGGCCCCTGGGTAACTCACATTTATGTGGATAACCCGCGATCGGTTGCTGGGGGCCGAGAGATTTGGGGCTTGCCGAAGGAAATGGCCTCGTTCCGCTGGACGGCTGGAGAAAATCCTCAAGTGGCGGTTTACCAAGATGATCAGTTGCTTTGTCGGCTGAAATATCACAGCCAGTTTCCGGGTGTGCCGGTTTCTCTTCCCCCGTTTTTGGGAGCATTTAGCTTACTACACTCTAATTTCGTGTGGTTTAAAGCTCAGGGCCGTGCGAAAACTCATCTATTAATGGGAGCAGAAGTGGAAGTTCCCTCGGATAGCCCCTTTGCTCCTCTAAAGCTGAACCATCCCCTGATGGCGTTTAACCTGGAAGATTTTGCAATTTCAATTGATCAACCCAGGGTTCAACATTTGAGTTGAGTAGCTGTACGTAAACCCAGCTCGGAATAAGCTGAAGTGCCCATTTTGGCATGCGCTTCTTGCATACCAAAATGGGCGTTTTCGAGTGCCATGCATTGCGCGGTACTTGAAAACGTTCTTAACCCAAACTTATGTGAATTAGCTGAGCTGCCTAGAGCTAAATGTTTTTTGTGAGGTATGGGGAATGCAGTTCAAATTTTGTCCTGCAAAAACTACTTCAGAAATTATGAAATCTTGTAGCATCTAACAATTGAACCTGCGTTCTCCACTGCCTGTTACTCCTGTTTTAAGAATGTTTAAAGAGACGATTCTTTGGTCTGTCATTTGCACAGAGAACTGGCTTGTCAAACGTTCTCTTTAGATTCGTTCGGATGATAGATGAAAGAATATTCGGTAAAACGTTACGGTTCAGATAACCCAATTATTTGGGTTGTTTTGCCCCCTTATACATACCGTCTATTGCTATGTTTCTGAAAGACAAGCAAACTGGTCAATTGGTTGAAGTGGTTGAAATAACTGAGTTAATCAACCCTAGCAACAATCAAATTTCGGCCCAAATGCAAGCTGGTCAAAACGAGGAACCGCCAACTGCCTTTTCGAAAGACGGATTGGTTTTTCCCTCAGGAGAAGAACTGCCCCGCTGTTGGGTAGACGCTCATTATCGTGATCAGATGCCTGCGGAGTAGTTGTGTGTTCTTGATGGATTCTTTTGGGGACTTTGCTATGGCAAAACCTGTTTTATTCTCTCGATTTCGTCGTTTGTGGCAGGGTTTAGTTGTACTGGTGATGGCGCTCGCCCTCACCTTTCCTGTAGGCAGTGCCCAGGCTTTGAATGTACTCTCTCTTCCCGCTCAAAGTCCCCTCTATCTGCTCACTCAAGGTACGGCAGGCACGAACCAAAGTGGTGTGGATTTGGATGCAGGCATTGATGCTGCCCAGCAAGCACCCGATCAAATTTATGAAGGATTAGATAAAACCAAGAAGATCATTGGTAAAACCGAAAAGCGCAACGAAATTATTCAGGAGGGGCGCGATAAGGCCAGTGACAAGTGGCAATCTCTGGCTGATAAAGCCCGTGCGGCTCAAAACTCTGATGATGTAGAGTTATCGCCTGTTGAGGAGCACACGCTTAAGCACTTGACGAACTCAAAACGTTAACTGCTTTCCATCGTTTTTGTCCACAAAGATTGCATAAATACAGAGACTCTGCCGCTATCAATAGGGGTGGAGTTTCGGTTTTTAGTACTGTTTTAGAGCTGTTGATAAGATGCGGAGGAAAGGACACGCGGTCTGCTTTCTTCCACACTTCATCTATAGGTTTGAAACATGGCCGCCTTTTTGACCTACCTCAATGGCTATGAGGATGTCAATGCAGTATCTGAAGGTATTAATTATATTGGCTTGGTAGCGCTTGCTACAATTTGTCTATTGCCGAAATAATTTCTATGTCATTTCATATCATTAGTTAGCTGGAAGGATATCCTGAAAAGCTGAAGTTAATCTTCCTGAGTTAGGTAAAACAGGCTTCATGGCCAAGGATATTGCAGAGAAGGTTGCAGCCTTCATTGTGCGCTTAAGGGCAAATCAGTACGAATTGTTATTATTTCGGCATCTAGACAAAAAGGATGTTCCGGTTCAGGTGCCGGGAGGTGGTATCGAAAAGGGTGAAACGATTGAGGCGGCCCTCTATCGAGAAATTAATGAGGAAAGCGGTTTAACCGACTTGACCTTGATACGGAAGATTGGGATTTCAGAGCGTTGTCGCTTAAATAGTCGTGTAACCGTACGGCGGCACTTCTACTTGTTAGAAGCACCGAATGATATTGCCGATAGTTGGGTTCACACAGTTCATGGCACCGGCAATGATGCAGGATTGCGGTTTTCTTACTTTTGGGAGCGATCGCCCCTACAACAACCTCTCCCCGACAACTACAGCCTGTTTCTCAACGAAATTTATTTGCCAGAACTGTTCAAAGCATCTTAAGTAACCTCAGGTCGTGTCTTTTTAGCACTCTTAAATCCCAAACAATCGCAACATAATTCCCAGCGGTACGGCTACGTTGCTGAGAGCATCTGAAAGCGCTGCAATGCCCGATCGCCCAACGACCACGGTATCCCCTGGGCGTAGAGGCGGATTGCTTTCCAGGTTGGCATTGTTGGAGAAATCCACATCAATGTCGCGGCGGCTGACGGTGCCATCTGGGTTAAGGCGAATGAGTTGCACTTTCCCACGTCGGGCCCGGTTGTTAAAACCACCCGCTGTGAGAATCGCCTGGTTCAGTGGCGTGTTGGGTGGAATTGAAACCGTCCCCGGTTGCCGCACTTCCCCGACCACATTAACCGCCATAGAATCAGCCGAGAAACTGGCTGAAGCCTGCTCGGTCAATTCTTCGGGGGTAAGGGCAGTGGCAGTGGGTACCACTACGGTATCTCCCGCTTGCAGGGGCAAGTCCTGTTGTAAATCGCCATTCCGAAGTAAGGCCCAGAAATCAACGTCGATGACGCGTTCCTGCCCATTCGCGAGGGCGCGTCGTATCTGAATGTTGCGAATATCGGCTGTTTGCGTAATGCCCCCTGCCGTCTGAATGGCCTTGGTCACAGTGGGCGGGGTATTTTCGCCGCTGGTTGCGGCCAAAATGTGAGGGCCGGGGCGGTTCACCTCACCCACGATCGCCACCTGAATCGGTTCCGTTTCGCGGCTGGCAAAGGTCGTACTGGCCAAGAATCGAGCATCTTCCAGGCTCATATTCATAGCCGTTGGAATCATAATCTGATCTCCGGCTCGCAGCAAAATATCCTGGCTCAAGTCGGCTGACTGCGCCAGTTGCCGCAAATCTACCGTCAGCATCTCGGCTTGCTGAAAAGGACGTCGCCGTCGGATCTGCACCTGACGAATATTAGCTGACTGTCGCACTCCCCCGGCCTGCCGTAGCGCATTCGTCAGGCTAGGCGGATTCTGCGGGTCCAACGTGTAGGAGCCGGGACGGCTGATTTCTCCGGCGATCGCTACGGTTACAGGCCGCATTTCTAACAACGACAGCGTCACATAGGGCCGTCGAATCACCTGCAGATACCGCTGAGCTACCACTTGAGACGCCTGAGCCAGCGTTAACCCCTCCACCGCCACTCCGCCCACGACGGGTAGGTTCACAGTGCCATTCGCCAGTACCGTAAACTCGCCGCTATACTCGGGCACGTTGAAAACATCGACTCGGACGCGATCGCCCGCTCCCACCAGGTAGCCGTCATCTACCCCTGATGCTTGAGCTACCGTGGTTTGGGCCTCCACCGGAAGGATGGCTACCGGGAATCCCACCAATCCCCCCATGAGCACACCGCTCAGCACGCCAAAGGACTTCCAGTTCTGCTGCATAGCGCTTTGTCTCACTTCGCAAACGTCAGCGATACCCTTATCTCAAAGGATTCGCTACTCTTTGCAACCTCAAAGCCCCATCATCAGGAAAAATTGAGGCATCTTATTCATCCCGCTAACCTGAATTAACCTGAGTTCGGGTTAAGGGCGTTTTCGAGTGCCGCGCAACGCGCGGCACTCGAAAACGCTCATTTTGGCGTGCGCTTTGCGCACGCCAAAATGAGCACTTCAGCTTATCCCGAACTGAGGTTGGATTAGACAGATGGAGTGGTGAAAGGGGCTGCAAAGTGCCACTTTGACCGCACCATCCATCTCTTTGGAGTATGACCTCGCTCTGAAGGAGTGACGTTGCATACAACCTCACTTTTTCAGAGACTTCAGCCGTTTAGAGAATTCCTGTCGCGTTCTCTGACCCTCGCGTTACTCTGAGAAAGAATGCATCTCCAGATTACCCTTCGTCGCGTGGGGGTCTGGTTGAGCTTTGCTGACTCTATGACTATTAAAGGCCAGTCCACCAATGTCGCAGTCCCACTTCTTTGCCCGCTTGTTGAATGGTGAGAGCGATCGCAAGTTTGAGTTACCCGGTGCGAAACCCCATTACACCCCCGATCGCCCTGGCCAGGTAGAGCACATTGCTCTGGATCTGCGGCTGGACATTCCGAGTCAGCGCTATAGCGGCACCTGTACCATTCGCCTGAATCCTGTTCGGGACGGCATCGAAACGCTGACCCTGGATGCGGTGAACCTGGACATTGATACAGTGACCGTGGGTAAGACCAAACTGGAGTTTGACTACGATGGCGAGGTGTTGCACATTCACCTGAAGCAGCCGACGGTGGCTAGGAAGCGGGTGGAAGTGGCGATCGCCTACCACAACGACCATCCCCAACGGGGTCTCTATTTTGTTGGTCCTGAGCCTCACTATCCCAACAAGCCCGTTCAGGTGTGGACTCAGGGGGAGGACGAGGACTCACGCTACTGGTTCCCCTGCTTCGACTATCCAGGGCAACTGGCGACGTCTGAGATTCGTGTGCGCGTGCCGCAAAACCTGCTGGCGATTTCCAATGGGGAACTTGTCGAGACCCTGGAGGATGGCGACGAGAAAATTTACCACTGGATGCAAAAGCAGGTCCATCCCACCTATTTGATGACGTTGGCGGTGGGTGACTTTGCCGAGTTTCAAGACACCTGGCAAGACAGACCTGTGACTTACTATGTAGAAAAACGCCGGGCTGATGATGCGCTTCGTAGTATGGGCAAAACCCCGTCTATGATTGAGTTCTTCAGCCAGACCTTTGGCTATCCCTACCCCTTTCCTAAGTACGCCCAGGTCTGCGTTGATGACTTCATCTTTGGTGGCATGGAGAACACCTCCACAACCCTCCTGACAGACCGCTGCCTGTTGGATGAACGAGCGGCGCTGGATAACCGTACCTGTGAAAGTTTGGTGGCTCACGAGTTGGCCCACCAGTGGTTTGGTGATCTGGTGGTTGTAAAACATTGGTCGCACGCCTGGATTAAGGAAGGCATGGCGACTTACTCCGAGGTGCTGTGGACAAACCACGAGTATGGAGCCGAGGAAGCGGCCTACTATCGCCTCAATGAAGCCCGTAGCTACATTGACGAAGACAGTTCCCGCTACCGTCGTCCCATCGTCACGCATGTATATCGGGAGGCGATCGAACTTTACGATGGTCACCTGTACGAAAAGGGAGCCTGCGTCTATCACATGATTCGGGCAGAGTTGGGGGATGAGTTGTTCTTCAAGGCCATCCACACCTTTGTCAATGACAACGCCCACCAGACCGTTGAAACAGTAGATCTGTTGCGGGCGATCGAGAAAGCAACAGGACGCAATTTGCAATTCCTGTTTGATCAATACGTATTCCGGGGCGGTCACCCTGACTACAAGGTGAGCTATTCCTGGGATAACGACAGCAAGCTGGCGAAGGTCACGATTGTTCAGACTCAGGCGAAGGATGGAGAAACGCCCCTTGCCAGCGATTTGTTTGACCTGAAAATTCCCATTGGCTTTGGCTATGTGGATGATGCCAAAAAGGGCAAGAAAGGTGCCACTTCAACCCTCCAAACTTTTACGGTACGGGTCTTCGAGAAGGAACAAACTTTCTACTTCCCCCTGGAAAAGAAACCCCAATTTGTCAGCTTTGATGCAGGCAACGCCATTCTCAAAACGGTCAAGTTGGAATATCCGATGGCTGAGCTGAAGGCCCAGCTACAGCACGACCCCGACCCCATTTCTCGAACGATGGCAGCGATCGCCCTCGCCAAAAAAGGTAATCTAGAAGCTGTCAAAATCCTCGCCAAAGCCCTCCATGACGAGCCCTTTTGGGCCGTTCGGGCCGAGGTGGCGGAACAACTGGGCACCATCAAGCTCGATCAGGTGGTGGAAGTTCTTCTGAAGGGATTGAAAGACCCCGAAGCCCGCGTTCGTCGTGCCGTGGTCGAAGCGCTGGGCAAACAAAAGACTCCCGCCAGCTTTAACGCCCTCAAAACGGTTGTGGAAAAAGGTGACCCCAGCTACTACACCGAGGCTGCTGCCATTCGCTCTCTCGCCAGCGCTGCCACCGTATCCATCGATGGCAAAACTCAGGAGGACACAGTGCTGGCCGTACTGAAGTCGGTGCTAGAGCAGCGGGCCGGATGGAATGAGGTGGTGCGGAGTGGGGCGATCACTGGCTTGGCCCGTCTCAAAACCTCGGAAGCTGCCCTCGATCTGATTCTGGCCTACACGGCTCCCGGTACACCACAAGCTCTGCGCTTGAATGCGATTCGTTCTCTGGGGGCTATCTCCAGTGGTCAAGCTCCCAGCCAACTCGATCGCATTCTAGAGCGACTGAGTGAGCTGGCCGACGAAGCCTTCTTCCTGACGCAAGTTGCCGTGGTTAACGCTCTAGGGCAGATGGAAACGACCCGTGCCATCGGAATTTTGCAGAGCTTGAGCGATCGCACCCCCGATGGTCGTGTTCGCCGCATTGCCGAGGAAGCCGTCAAGCGCGTCTATCGCAAAGTCGGAGAAAACCAGGCCGTGAAGAAACTTCAGGAAGATCTAGAACAGGTCAAGAAGGATAACCAGGAGCTGCGCAGTCGCCTGGAGAGTTTAGAGGCCAAGTCCAAGGCGTAACACCAACCGTAAAACGTCATGGGTGCATCCCACTGTTGTCAGTGAAGCGGGCGAAGCCCGCTTCACTGACAACAGTGGGATGCACCAACGTTATGGTCAAGAAGGGGGTGCGTGGCATTCACCTTCTTTGCAATGCACATTACCCGTTGCCGAACGCCAGGATCGAGCCCACCGCAAGGGTAATCAGAATGGCGTTGTAAATCGCGTGATCGGCTGTGCTGGCTGCGACTCCGGCTTCTTGAGCCTGGAGGGTATCGCCAGTTTTGCGGAAGTGGCGATCGCGCACAAACTTATAGCGCCACGCAAACAAAAATCCTGGCAAAATCAACACAAATCCGCCCAGAATGGGAATTCCCGCCAGCAAGTGAATGAGCCCGAACTGGGTCGATCGCACCCCAATTTGTCTCCAGCTATCGGCTCCCCGACGAAAAATGCGTTCCTCCAGGCTGGACCAAAAGGGAATTCCCAGAATCAGAACCAGCCAGAAGCCGAGAATGAGTAACACTTTGCCGTCAAACGGCAGTAAGCCAGCGGTGCTGAGGAGAGGCGCAGAGGGGCTGTAGGAGACGGCGATCGCCTCACCTGTCTGCTCAGAAAACAGATTGAAGGGTTGAAAGATAATGTTTCCTGGCTGACCAAAGACCCAGTTGGCCCAACCCCAACGCATCCAGGCTGGAGCGATCGCATCTGTCACGGTGTAAGTAAAGAGGGTCAGCACCACCGTACAAAAGGCTCGCAAGTAAATCAGCGGATTTTTGTGGAAATAGGTCTGCCGCACAAAACCCAGACGCAGCCGATAGCGCCATAGGTCTGCTACCACTACTGCCACCACCCCCAGAGACAGCAGCGCAGGCAGAACTTGCCGCAGAGCCATAACCCATGCTCCTTGACCAAACCCCAGGAGCAATATCAGCCCGACCAAAATTCCCAGCCGGTACTTCAACGTGTTGAAAATAATGCCCAGGTTACGGAGTAGTGGGGGACGCAGCTGCCGATGGGAAAGATGGCGAAAAAATTCTCCAGCCTGGACTAAAGTGACAAATCGGTAAAGCGCCGCGAGAGGATAACCCGGTTTAATCTCAAGAGCCTGGTCAAAATCGACGATCGCTTCCTCATACAGCCCCAATTTCATCTGGCCATAACCCCGGTACGTCAAACCGTTGGCTTTCCAGTACTCCCGTGACTCCGGTTGAATCGATAGGGCAGTATCCAGGCTGTTGATTCCTTCCTGGGTATGCCCCAGCCGCATCAGTGTGCTGCCCCGATTGCACCAGGCGCGATCGAAGTTACCATTCAGGGCGATCGCCTGGTCAAAGCACCCCAGCGCTGGCTGGAGTCTGCCCCCTGTGATCAGCACGACTCCTTTGCTGTTCCAGGCCTGGGCTGAACTGGGATAGTGCTCCAGCACGCGATCGCACATCTGAAGTGCTTCCCGCCGCCGTCCCAGGAGTGCCAGGATGGAACCCTTTGCCCCCATGGCTTCCTCATGGGCTGGGGCAATTTCTAATGCCTGGTCATAACTATGTAGGGATTCTTTGTAACGGCCCAGACCCCGTAAGGCATTGCCGCGATCGCACCACCATTGCGCAGAGGGTTGGGGGGTGAGGGCGATCGCCCGGTCGTAGGCGGCCAGGGCTGCTTGCAGTTGCCCGAGGTGTTCTAGCGCAAGGCCACGGTAGTAGTAGGCCAGGGCAGAATCGGGCTGGAGCTGAAGGGCTTGCTCGGTGGTAGTAATGGCTGCTGTAGGGTTGCCGCGTTGCAGATGTAGCGTTGCAAGGCGACACAGGAGGTGGGTACGCTCGCTGGTGGATAGATGAGGGTTTTGCAACCGCTGCTGGCATTCCTCTAGAGACAACGAAAAAGAGGGAGGATAAGGCTGCTCAACCATGGTGTTCCGCAAGACTACCTTTGTTATCTTGCCGCATTTATAACCCTTTCCGCCCGGCGCGGTGCGAGAGTATTTAGATCTTGTACCTTTCCTGCACCAGAGCTCAGAACCCTTATTTTCCCCACGAAGCGACAAAAGATAAGGGCTCTGAGGTCCGGTGCAAGATCTGAGCCTATTTTTTGCGGGGCTTAGAAATGATAGCCTTTAGTGTTGGTAAGCATTTAAACGCAGGACAGGCTCCCATGAGTACAGGAACAGATCCCGTCAAGGTCATGAAACAGCAGGTCGGTAAAGCCGCCGCCGATCTGGTGCAATCCGGCAATATTGTTGGGTTAGGCACAGGCTCTACGGCCGCTTTCATGATCCAATACCTGGGAGAACGGCTGCAGGCAGGTACTCTTACAGATATCAAGGGGATTCCCACATCGTTCCAGGCTTCCGTTCTGGCCCGTAAGTATGGCATTCCGCTGACGACGCTGGACGAAGTCGATCGCATTGACATCGCCATTGACGGTGCGGATGAAGTTGATCCACAGAAGAACTTGATCAAGGGCGGCGGGGCTGCTCACACCCGGGAAAAAATTGTAGATGGTCTGGCATCACGATTTGTGGTGGTGGTAGATAGCTCCAAGCTGGTTGATCACTTGGGGGCGTTTCCGCTGCCCGTAGAGGTCATGCCGATGGCCGTGACACCGGTGATGCAGGCGATGGAAAAGCTGGGTGGGGTGCCTGAAATCCGCATGGGAGTTAAGAAGGATGGCCCAGTGATCACAGACCAGGGCAACATGATTCTGGATGTGAAATTCGATAGCCTGGATAACCCGGCAGAACTAGAGAAAACTATTAACAACATCCCTGGAGTGCTGGATAACGGTTTGTTTGTCGGCCTGACCGATCTGGTACTGATTGGAGAAATTATTGACGGTGTTCCAACCGTGCGGGAAATGTAAAATCCTTTGAGTACTTGGCAAGAATGGCGTGGCACATTGTGCCACGCCATTCTTTATGTTCAACCTCAAGTCGGGATAAGCTGAAGTGCCCTTAACCGTAACTCAGGTTATTTACACCCAATTTGGCTGAAGAATTTTAATCAGAGATGCCACGTTGCGTCGCACCATTTCTGATTACGGTTCTTCAACCGGATGTCATATCACCAAATCATCTTGCAGGGAAATGTGTGCTAAGGCGTTCAATAAATGATTCGGCAAGACTTGGGAGAGTTGGCGCAACATATATGAAGCCCTGAGCGCTAATTGTTCAATAGATGGCACGTCAAGTCTTTTGGGAGTTGGCGAAGCATCTATCCAATAAATTCTGAATAATACTCTGGGTTGTGAATTCGATTGAGGCGGTTACAAATACCAATGGATTAACGTGACTAGAGCGTTTCTAGGGATTGTCGTAGCTGCATCAGGTGACGTAAATAACCAATCACCTTAGAACCGAAGCTATGTTTCCGTTTGTCTGGCCGGCCATGAAACACATACCCAACCTCGGCAATGTTTTGAATATCGCCTCGGCTCAAGACTTCCAGCAAAATCTTATAGCCTGAGGGAAAGAGAACGCGACCAGCGATCGCTTCCCGACGCACCAGAAAATAGCCACTCATCGGATCGGACACGCGCCCTACCACATTCGGTAGGATGAGCCTTCCTAACAAACGCGCCCCAAACCGCAGAAGACGGCGAGCGGGGCTCAGGTTCCGGCTACCCCCACCCTGAGCATTGCGACTGGCGATCGCCAGATCGGCTCCCTGTTGCATCCGTTTGACCAATTCTAGAAGTACTTCCGGAGGTTGTTGGAGGTCTGTATCAATGACTCCCAGAATTTCCCCCTGCGCTGCTTCCCAACCCCTGACCACAGCAGTCGCCAGACCTCGTTCTTCCATGCGTCGAATGACTCGTAACGCTGGGTAGTGATGGATCAGTTGTAGAGCAACGTTCCAGGTTTGATCGGGGCTATTATCATCTACCACAATGAGCTCGTAAGCGTTGGGTAGCACTTCATCTAACAGGTAGGAAAGGGCGGTAACCATTCCCAGTAGGTTTGTACGTTCTTTGTAAGTTGGGAGAATAACAGACAGGTAAATGGATTGTGTGGGAACCGTAGGTGGACTAAGCGCATCTGATTCAGGCGCGGAGGGGATTCGATAGCTTCTCTGGACAGGTGGTAGAGGCTCTGATGAATCTCTCCTGCGCGTGTTGGGTTTTAACAACTGTTGTGTCATAAGAGACCAGGCGACAGGGGCACTATTAAAGTATTCGTGTAATTTAATATCTGTTCCCGATACTCAGGGTAAATACGGAGGTTTCAACACGAAAAACTCACACTGTATTTTTCCGTGTAAAGGTAGTATGAACTTAATTTTTGCCGTATCTAATAACTCGATAGACGAAGGTTTGGAATGTTAGTTTCTGCAAAAGCTTAAATCAGTAGGGAAATCAGCCTTAAGTTAGGTATTGGCAATTTATTTAGATGATTTTAAGTCGCTCAACTCAGTGAAACATAAGGTCTAGAAGACTGTGCCACCTACTTTGTGGGTGGCACAGTCTTCTAGACCTTATATTTAGGAGATTTCCAGTAATGAAATTACCCCCAGAATGTTGGTGCTTTGCCCGCTTCGCGGGCAAAGCACCAACATTCTGGGTAAATTCTTATGCAGAAACCTCCTTAGTAATAACTACCTACTCAATCTCAATTCGGATAAACCCAATTGTCTGGTTTGGTGTGCGCTTTGCCCGCCCCTCGAAGGAGCTTCTAAGCCGCGCTCAGGTCATTGAGTTACTGATTGAATTAGGGATAAAGCACTTAGTAGTGTTTTAGACAGGCAGATGGGGTTGTGGTGAAAGGATTCCTTCGTGCCCCTTTCACCACAACCTCATCCTCAGGCTTGAGATATGACCGAGCACGTTTAGAACTTGATTAAGGAGTTTATTTGCATTGCCTCTCAGGTAGACAGACTGAGCCAAACAACTTCTTCAGGAGGGTCGCTGCACTTCGTACATAAACAAGGTGGCATGGATCACCACGCTATATCGCTCGACTTGATACAGTGCACAAAGCACTATTGCAACCCGTTGATGTTATGGACTATCGCCGATTTGGACGAACAGAACTGGCCATGCCGGTCTTTTCCTGTGGAGGAATGCGTTACCAGTACAAATGGAAAGATGTACCCCAGGCCGAAGTCTCTGAGGACAGCCAGCAAAATCTGGAGGCGACCATTCGTCGGGCGGTAGACCTGGGAATTAACCATATCGAGACGGCTCGGGGGTATGGAACCTCTGAAATGCAGCTAGGGCGCATTCTGCCCCGCATTCCCCGCGAGAAGCTGATTGTGCAAACCAAGGTCAGTCCTACGGAGAATGCAGAGGAGTTTCGAGCAGATTTAGAGCGATCGCTCGCCTACCTGCAACTGGAGCAGGTGGATTTATTGGGAATGCACGGCATCAACACGCCGGAAATCCTGGAATGGACGCTACGGCCTGGCGGTTGTCTGGATGTGGCGCGAGAATTTCAGCGCCAGGGACGGGTTCGATTTATTGGTTTTTCGACCCATGCTCCGACGGAAGTGATTGTGCAGGCGATCGCCTCCGATCAATTCGACTACGTCAACCTGCACTGGTACTACATCAACCAGATCAACTGGGCGGCGATCGAAGCAGCAACCCAGCATGACATGGGGGTTTTCATCATCAGCCCCACCGATAAGGGGGGGCATCTGTACAGCCCACCTCAGAAGTTGGTGGATCTTTGTGCGCCTCTCAGTCCTATTGTGTTTAACAACCTATTCTGCCTGAGCCATCCTCAGGTTCATACCTTAAGCATCGGGGCTGCCCACCCTGGCGATTTTGATGAACATATTAAAACCCTGGCCTTTCTGGATCGAGTCAAAGACGTATTGCCCCCTATTCTGGATCGGCTGGAACAGGAGGCAATTCGGACGCTGGGGGAGGACTGGTATCGCACCTGGGAAGTGGGCTTACCCCGGTTGGAGGAGGTGCCGGGTCAGGTGAGTGTACGCAGCATTTTGTGGTTGCGAAATTTGGCGATCGCCTTTGGCATGGTGGACTATGCCAGAGCCCGTTACAACATGCTGGGGAATGCAGGACACTGGTTCCCTGGTAACAAGCTGACCCATGCAACGATGCCGGAGCTACAGGCATGCTTGAGCCGTAGCCCCCACGCAGAGAAGCTCCCAGCATTTTTGCAGGAAGCCCATGAGCTGTTGGGCGGTGCTGAAGGGCGACGCCTGATGCAGTCGTAAGAAAGGCAAGTGGACTTTTTTGTGGGGAGTGCGGCTAAGTCGTACTCCCCACAAAATCGGGTTTGATGCTGTACGAAATCCTCAAAGCGGACGTTGGCGCGGAATGCCAACCCCTCTGGGGAAGCGTTCCGGTGTAGGGGCGACTTTGTCGAGATGAATGCAGTGGCGCAGACTTTGGCTCAGTGGCGTCGTCAGGGCATCAACTCGGAAAAGTTGACCTCCCAATTGGGCGATCGCGCCCTCCAGCTCCTGTTCCTCCTCTGGCGTCCATTGGCCCCGATACAGGATGGCTCGTCCGCCTTGTTTTAGCAGGGGGAGTGCATACTCTGCACAGACGTTCGCAGGGGCGACTGCCCGAAGTAGAGCCAGATCGTACTGCTCACGGTGTGTGGGGTGCTGACCCAACGCTTCAGCCCGCTCGGTGATTGGAATAACATTGGTGAGCCCCAGGGAGTGGGCCAGGGTTTCGAGAAAGGCGATCTTTTTGCGGGTGGCGTCGAGGAGAGTAATCGTACTTTCAGGGAAGGCGATCGCGGCAGGGAGGCCCGGAAAGCCGCCCCCGGTGCCGATGTCAATAATGCGGGTGGGAGGCGGTGTCGTTTGAGTGAGATAGCCCTGTAGCCCACTGAACGAATCCCAAACATGCTTCTCCCAGAATTCTTCGGGGGCCGTGATACGGGTCAGGTTCAAGACCTGATTTCCCTCCAAAACGCCCTGATAGAGCTGTTGTAGTAACTCCTGCTGGATGGGTGTAGGGACCCACTGAAGGGTCGATTGCCACAGGTCGGTTTGGGAGGGGAGGGAGGGGGGGGATTCGATCATTAATGGGATGAGAGATGGGTGGATGGAGCAGGGGAGTGGACGGGAGAAGTCGTGGAGTGAGATGGGTTAGCTGGCCTGGGGGACGGGATTGGTGATGAGGCGCCCATGATCGATGATCCAGCAATGGTCAGCGATCGCCGCCATATCTCCCGCATCGTGGGAGACGACAAGTAGGCTCCACTCCGTTTTGAGTTTGCGGAGGACGCTCACGAGTTGTTGGCGCATTGACCAGTCTAGACCCGCCGTAGGTTCGTCGAGCATGAGCAGGAAGGGTTGTCGGATCAGTTGTACGGCCAGGGCCAGCCGCCGTTGTTGGCCGCCGCTGAGGGCTTGGGGGGAGGTATTGCGGGGCAAGTGATTGAGCCCGACTTCCTGAAGGGTTTGTTCGATGCGATCGCTCTTCACATCAGGATGGCCCAACCGCAACTCTTCCAGCAGGGTGCCCCCACAAAAATGCCGTTCAGGAAACTGGAAGACGAGCCCCCCCAACTGCCGTAGATCGTCAGGGTTCAGTTCCTGATCGCGCCACAATACCTGGCCAGAGGTTTGCTTTGCTAAACCTGACAAGATTTCTAGTAAGGTGCTCTTTCCGGAGCCACTAGGGCCGATAATCAGGCCCATTTGCTGAGGGCCTAGCTCCAGGTTGATGTCTTGTAGGATGGGGTTTGGGGTAGCGGCTGGGTGATAGGCCAGGTCTTTGACGCGAAGCATTCGGTGTCAGTCTAAAAGGCTTTATCCATTGTGGCAAACTCTGAGATACCCGCAAACAATCAGGGGTTCGTGGTATTTGTCTGGGGAGGGCTAAAATTCCAGGGTTTGCGATCGCCACACGACAGTAAAACATGAACTTTAGCCCTAGTCCTCTGTCAAGAAGTTTTTGAGGGGTCGTAGACCCCTCAAAAACTTCTCAGATTTAATGTTCAAGTGTGGGGGTACCCCACACTTGAACATTGACAGACCACGAGTTGGTTGGGTCAGAGAGACTATAGCCCTATAAAAAACGCCTAGGTCTGAGTGCGTAGCGCTATAAGCTGGCCTGACTAGATAACTGATGAACTAAGTTTGGGATAGGCGAAGTACCTGTTTTTGGGTGTGCTTCCCAGGCGAAATTCATGTTTTTGAGTGCTACGCAATATGCAGCACTCGATGGCGCATCCCACTTTTGCAATCTGGAAACCCATTTTTGTAAGTGAAGCGGGCTTCGCCCGCTTCACTTACAAAAATGGGATGCGCCCGCACTCGAAAATATCCTGAATCCAAACTCCGGTTATGAACGGTAAAACAGGTCGCAAGATTTTGCTGAAAAGGCTTCGGATTGTGTCTTTCCAAAATGTTATGACAGATGTAATTTGTACCTCTCGGCGAGTTTGAATCCTACCTTTTAGAATGGCGTGGGAACCCTTGATAGGCCCCTTTTCGTCAATGGCACCAGCTGAGCCCCGACGGGTGACGCTGCCCTCATCCTCCTCTTATGCAACGTCGCACACGGTCTGAAACTATGGTTGACTCTCAGGTTTTTCGGGGAGATCGCTCCCCTAAGAGCAAGTTTTTGGAGCAGGGGCGCTGGAAGCCTCTGAAGCGATGGGCTGCTACCTTTGTGGGCGGCTGTGCGATCGCCCTCAGTCTGTTGGGTGAAGCGGCTCTGGCCGATCCCTTCCGTGCGGCTCAACCCCACGCTGTGGGTGAGCAGGCCGAAGCCGCCTTCAATGCCATGTTTAAGGAGGGTGACTATAAACAGGCTCGGGAACTGCTTCGCACGGCCGAGGATGATGAGCCCCTGACCCATGCCCTGCGGGCAGCGATCGCTTACCTGGGCGAAGATTGGGACATTTTAGAGCGCAGCAGCGTGCGCACCCGCGAAAGCGCTGAGGCATTGGTTGATGCCGATCCGCTGCGAGGTCATCTTTATATTGCGGTAGGCCACTTCCTGGAAGGGGCGTATATTGCCCACGATCAGGGCTTGCTGGAGGCAACACCTACCCTGCTGCGGAAACTTCAGCAGGTGTTTAGCAACCTCAACGATGCTGAAAAGATTAACCCCGATGACCCAGAACTGAATCTGGTGCGTGGCTTTATGGATCTGATGCTGGCGGTAAACCTGCCCTTTTCAGACCCAGCTCAGGCGATCGCCCGTCTCCAGGAAAAAGCTGGCCCAGACTATATGGCAAACCGGGGAATTGCAATTGGATACCGCGACTTGAATCAATTTGACGATGCGATTCGGGCTGTTGATTCTGCCCTCGCAGACACTCCAGATAACCCTGATTTGCTTTACCTCAAAGCCCAAATCCTGGTACGCCAGGGGCAAGATCAGGCCAGCCTGGATTATTTTCAGCAAGCTCTGCAATATCGCGATCGATTGGTAAAACAGGTCGGCAACCGCCTGGCCTGGGAAGAGTGCCGCACACGCAACCGAATTGGCGGAGTGCCCGATGCGGAAAGTCGGACTCAATGCAGTGCTCTCATTAATTAACCTCAATTTGGGATCAGCCCAAACCTCATTTTGGTGTGCGCCAAAATGAGGTATCTCGAAGGGTACGCCCCTCGGAAAAATCCCTTAATTCAAGCTCAGGTTCATTTAAAAGGAGAGGCGAACGAAGTTCGCCTCTCCTTCTACGAAGGGAACAAAGCCCTATGCCTATGCCTGTACCGTGAACCCGTTCCGGGATAGGTCGGGGCTGCCCGTCAGAACTGCAAACTGGCCGCCTGAGCCAAAACCACTTTGGCTACCGTTTTCGTTGTAAAACAGACGGCCATTGCTGGTGTTGTAGACAATTAGCGCTCCACTACGGGTTACTGCAGCATCCTCGCTGACTCTGGCAAATTCGCTTGAGCGAAGCCCCTCGCCCACCCCACTCTGAAGTTTACGGAATACCGTTTTATCTAGAACGATGCGATCGCCCTCATCCCCGGTAAAATCGGCGATCGTGTCCACCCCAAGCCGGGCCTGGCTGAAGGATTGATTCGCTGTAAAACGGAATGCATCGGCTCCATCGTTGCCCACTAAGCGGTCATTTTCCCGGCCTCCGACCAGGGCATCGTTCCCCTTACCACCACGCAGGGTATCCTTCCCGCTGCGGCCATCAATCCAATCTGCACCATCCTGGCCATTGATGGCATCATCGGAATTGTTAAACCCGCGTACCCAGTTGGCACGATCGTTTAAAAACGTGGTCGTGTCTCGCCGCCAGAGGGTTTGCCGAGACGAGTTGGCATCAAATACGTCAAAGCTGTCGCGTACTTGCCTCTGCCCATTGAAGATGATGTTCCCCAGCCCTGAAGGGAAGTTCTCCAGGTTTTCCAGGGCAAAATCCTGCAATACGATGCGGGTGTTCGCAACTCCCTCAAAGGCCAGCACCAGATCCGCACCTTGTTGTTGCAGCAACATACGACGGGGATCTAACCCAGAGCCAATAAGCCTCAGGGTATCCAATTCAGCTTTTTCGGTTGTGCTGAGGGAACCTGTACCATAGCCACCGAAATTCGCAATTTCTACCGTTCCATCTCCGGTACGTACGGTAAAGCTGCGTCGTCCCCCTGCCCCAGATAGCGTTGGCGTTTCGCTGCTGGGGTCAATTGCCCAGACGCCATTTCCCGCGATAAACATGAGCTGCCCATTGACTACAGCGAGCCCACGGGGGTAAGAACCTGCGCTACCTGGATTCAGGTCTGCAACGAGAGAAGTGCCGGCTGCTGTGCCATCAGTAACCCAGAGTTCAAACCCATGGGATAGGTCATAGCCTTGGAAGTATGTTTTTCCAGCCAGCGAGGTAAAACCAGACGGGACGGTTTCGTAATAGGCGTTGCCACCTTCGTTCGCCTCGAAGAAGTCATCGTCACTGACCCCTGCCATTAAACGACGGGTACCCGCTGCTGTTCCATCCGTTACCCATAACTCGTTGTAATTGGCGTTGAAAAGAACTCGGCCATTGGCCATATAGAAGTCAAAAGGGCGAGAGCTGCCACTGGCATTCAGATCTTTCAATAACTGGGTGCCTGCTGCAGTGCCATCGCTGATCCAAAGCTCCGAACCACCAGCAGCGTTTGTGCTGGAGCGGAATATGGCCTTACCATCCAGGATCGCCGGGACAACAGTGTTGTAATTAGGTGGCCGATCTACCAGTTCAAAATCGATATCAGCTAGACGTCGAGTGCCGGCTACCGTGCCATCTGTAACTCCCAGGAAGCTGGTCCCTGCAAAGAAAACTTTGTCACCAGCCGCGATCGCCCCCACCCCTACTTCATAAAAATCGGTGTCATACAGCTTTTGGGTACCCGCAGTCGTACCGTTGGTAATCCACAGATCCATATTGCCGTCCTGGTCACCGGCAAAAAACACCATGCTGCCGTCCGCCGTGTAAGTTCCTCGGTATATCTCGCTTACGGACTCTGGACCACTTCTAATGTCTTTGAGCAGGTGAGTGCCTGCTGCTGTTCCATCCGTGACCCAAAGCTCTCTTCCTACGGTTTCGTCGTAGGCTTTGAATATCAGACGATTGCCAACCTGCCCTAGAAGGGATGGGTATGACGAAACATCCCCCTCTGCAATATCCATTAAGAGTTGCGTACCTTCGGGGGTGCCATCGCTGATCCAAAATTCCCGCCCGGTGGCATCGGTGTAGGCCGAGAATAGGAGGCGACCGCCCAAGACAACGAAGTTATTAGAGTCGGAGCCTTTCTCAGGTGATGTATTGGGTTGCAAATCGTCTAAGACCCGGGTGCCGGTTTGAGTGCCATCACTAATCCAGGGCTCAAAGGCTCCATCGGTCCCAAAGGAGAAGACCAGTTTCCCGTCGAACACTGTGGGCCGTTGGGTTTCCAGGCTGAATTCGAGCTCCTGATAGGTACCAGGATTTGGCCCCGAGAGCCGTCGGGTACCCGCATCAGTGCCATCGGTAACCCATAGGTACGCGCCCCCCGGAGTGGCCCCTGTGCCTTGTTGGTAAGTGAAGAAATAGACTTGATTTCCAATGCTTCCAACTGTGCCGATCAAAGCTCCAGTGTGGTTAATGGCGCGGGTACCCTCTACGGTGCCATCCAGAACCCAGAGGTGGCGATCGCGTACACCTTCATCAGGGTAAAGATCATCGCTCTCTTCAACAGCAACGTAGGTTAGATCATTGACAGCAGTAAAGCTGCTACTGATGTAAGCGGTACCAGGTGCGAAATTCAGGATTTGGAGTGGAGCTGTGGACATATTGCCTCCCAAAGAATGAGGGTTTTGGCCAACCAAATAGATTTAAGAAAATGCTCGGGCCAACAACCAAAAATTAATCTTGAAGTTAAAACGTGTCTGAAGCCTGCCGAAATGGACTGATTTTCTATGAAAATGCGCACAAAGATTACTGCCTCAAACATTTTCTGTAGAGGCAAACTCAACATATGAAGAAATGAGCGATTACAGTCTCTCTATTTGGGCGTATTTACAAAGAAACCCTGATAGTTTGAAAACCAATAAACCAACACAAACGCTCTACCAAAAGTTAGATATTGAAAGCTCTTACCTTTGGCCTATGAAAAGGGCTGGCAAGACAAAATCTATGCCTTTTGGGAACCACCACGACATCATTGCAATAAACGTACAATACGTATCTTTACAGAAGAATCCGTAGTAATACTTACTCTCATGCCCCTAATTTATCTCAAGAAATGTGTTGCTTCAAATAGCCTTGACAATTTCTTTACAGTAATTTCATCTGTCTTTAGAGAGGTAAATAAGGAGATATTTTCTAGTAACTAATGAAATTAAAAATTATTCCTTAAATGTTCCGTTCAGGCCTCGCTTGCTCGTGATGGGATCGTTATCTTAATCCTTGGAGTTATGGGTTTGTCGCCATGGTGCTGATACACACCCCAGATTGGGTTAAACATGCTGTTTTCTATCAAATTTTCCCCGATCGCTTTGCCCGGGCTATCCCTCCTGGCGGGCCATTACCTGCAGAACGGGTGCCTCTTGAACCGTGGAATGATCCGCCTACTTTGCAGGGTTACAAAGGCGGTAATTTCTGGGGCATTATTGAAAAGCTCGATTATTTACAAGATCTCGGTTTTACCGCTATTTACTTTACGCCCATTTTTCAATCCACCTCAAACCATCGCTATCACACCCACGATTACTATCAGATTGACCCCCTATTAGGGGGGAATGTGGCTTTTGAGAAGCTACTCAATGCTTGCCATGCGCGAAACATGAAGGTGGTGCTAGATGGTGTGTTTAACCATGCCAGCCGGGGCTTTTTCTTCTTCAATGACATTCTTGAAAATGGCTCCTTTTCCCCCTGGGTAGATTGGTTCCAAATTGAGAGCTGGGGCTTATCGGCCTACGATGGATCTCTCCCCGCTAACTATGTTGGTTGGGCTGGGAACCGTGCTCTCCCTGTGTTCAATCACAAAAATCCTGCTGTGCGCGACTACATTATGCAGGTGGGCGAACATTGGATTCGCCAGGGAGCGGATGGATGGCGTCTAGATGTACCCTTTGAGGTGAAAGAGCCCGGATTCTGGCAAGAATTTCGCGATCGCATCAAAGCTGTAAACCCCGAGGCCTACATTGTTGGGGAAGTTTGGGAAAACGCCACCGAATGGCTAGAGGGCGACCAGTTTGACGGGGTAATGAACTATCCGTTAACGGCCGCTAACATCGCTTTTGTAGGAGGCGATCGCGTCGTCATGGATCTGGTGCTGGACCGTTCCTATGAACCCTACCCAGCCCTCTCTGCTCAGGGCTATGCCGAGAAGGCTCACGACATCTTCCACCGCCATCCCTGGGACATTGCCCTGACCCAGCTCAACCTGCTGGATAGTCATGACACAGCTCGTTTGTTGTCGATTGTGGGGGGCGATCGCCCGGCCATGGAGTTGGCAACTCTGCTGATGTTCACCTCCCCCGGTGCCCCCTGCGTCTACTACGGCGACGAAGTGGGTCTGGAAGGCTGGCTCGACCCCGACTGCCGCCGAGGTTTCCCCCCAGAAGACGAGTGGGACCGGCAAGTGCTGGACTACCATCGTCGTCTGATTGCGTTGCGGCATCAGTATCCCTGTCTCCGGTTAGGCGGCTATCGCATCCTGTATGCTGAGGGCCTGGTCTACGCCTTTGCCCGTCAACACCAGGGTGAGACGCTGATTGTGGTCGTCAATGCTGACACAGAGCCACAAAAAGTGGCCATCACCCTCAACGAAACTATGGACTCTGTCTCTCAACATGTTCTCTACGGCTCCGGAACCGTAGACCGGCAAGGAGATACCCTCCATATTTCCCTTGGAGGCCGTCAGGGGCTTGTAATTGCCTAGTTACGGGCTTGAGTGACAACCATTCAGAAGAAGAGGACGGGTGCAATGCATCTGTCCTCTTCTCTTAGGAGATTTCTGAGAAACAATATCCCCATTATTTGGAAAAAAGGCGCGGCGAAGCCGCGCCTTTTTTCCAAATAATGGGGAAGTTCTTATCTGGAAATCTCCTTAGACCTACTGCGTGAATCGTTATACCAATCTAAAGACCAAACCAGTGCAGATGTTTGTAAGGAAATGGTTCTACGAGCCATTTCCTTACAAACATCTGCACTGGCTTCTGTTCAAATTGGTATTACAACATGAAGCCGTGCAACGATTCACGCAGTAGGTCTCTTGAATGGCTGTATTAGCTTTAGAGCGCGTAGCGCCTAGAACCAGAGTGCGTCAGGCCATCACCTGAGTCGGGTTGACTATTGCTTGATTAATTCAACAATGGCTGTGACTAACTCTATGGGATCAACGGGTTTAGGGATGTGAAGTTGATAGCCTGCGGCGATCGCCCGCTCCCGATCTTCCTTACGGGTAAAGGCTGTCAAAGCAATGGCTGGAATGGTCCCTCCAACGCCTGCTTCCCAGGCTCGTACCCGGGACATAAAGACATACCCATCTTCCTGGGGCATCCCAATGTCAGACAGAATGACCGCGGGTTTCCACGCCGTAATCGTTTCAAATGCCTCTGCTGCAGAGCTACAGCTTTTAACCTCAGCCCCCTGTTGCATCAGCACGGCGGCGATAAATTCGCGGGCATCCCGTTCATCGTCAACAACTACGACCCGCACATCGGGTAGTTTATTGGCTTCCAAAACTGACAGATTTGGATTTTGGGTGGTTAGAGCCTGGGGCGATCGCCGCCGTATTGACGGAGATATTGTGGTGATGGGAAAGCGAAGAGTAAAAATTGCTCCTTGGCCGGAGCCGGGGCTATCCGCCTCAACTGTGCCGCCATGCATTTCCACTAGATGCCGAACGATAGCCAATCCCAGTCCTAACCCTCCAAATTCCCGAGTCGTCGAACTGTCTGCCTGACGGAAGCGGTCAAATACATGGGGCAAAAACTCTGGCTTAATGCCCCGACCCGTGTCGCGAATCACAACCTCGGTAAACGAGTCAATCGATTGCACCTCAGCCGTTACTTGCCCTCCCCGTGGGGTGAACTTGACCGCATTAGACAACAAGTTCCACACGACCTGTTGTAAGCGGTTTTGGTCCCCCATGATGGGCTCTATGGTGGACAACCGATGTAGATACAGCTCAATATCTTTGGCTTCAGCCGCATGCCGAATGGAGTCCATAGCACTGGCAACCACGCTGGAAAAATCCAGGGGCTGGGTTTCGAGCCGCAGTTTACCGGTAATAATCCGCGATGTGTCTAGCAGATCATCCACTAAATGGGCTTGAACTTTGGCGTTACGCTCGATGGTGGCGATCGCCTGCTCCATCTTCTCCCCTTCTAATCGCCCCGTTCGCAGTAGCGTACTCCAGCCCAAGATGGCGTTCAGCGGCGTTTTCAGTTCATGGGAAATGGTAATTAGAAATTCATCTTTCAGACGGTTGGCGGTTTCTGCCTCAGCCCGGGCTGCCTCAGCTCGGGCTAAGTGCTCGGCTCGCTCTTGCTCCCGTTGGGTCAGCAACTGAGCCGAACGCTCCAGCGCTTTTCCCAACAACGCTACTTCCAGAATGGCTGAAAAGCCAACTTTGGGGTCTTCCCCTTGGGCGAGGGCTTCAGCTCCGGCTGTTGCGGAGGCAATGCTACGAGAAATGCGATCTGAGAGGGCGAGCGCTCCTCCAATACTGAACAATAACAAGACCACCCCCGAGCCGACTACCAATCCCATGGCTTGCCGCGCCGGACCATGAACGACATCGATGGGAACAATTACCGCCGCCGTCCACCGAGAATCGCTCAGCCGATGAAAGGCCATATAAACCCGTTCACCTTCTAAGCTTGTATTTTGGTAGATGCCTTCTGTGCTAGAGGCAATTTGTTCTAGAAATAGGGGTGTCCCCCGTTGCCCCACAAACCGTTCAGGCGAGCGGGTACGGGCAACGACGATGCCAGCACTATCAACGATGGTGCGAGTCCACTCGCCATCAATGGGAGCCTGAGTTTCTACCGTACTGGTCAGAGCTTGGGGGGTAATGACGGCTGTCAGAACGTACCGTAATTCACCATCACGAAGTACAGGCACCCGAATGGGAAAGGCCATGGTTTGAGTAAGCGTACCAACGGCTAAGTCTCCAATCGCCGGCTTACGAGTCTGTACGACGCGCCAAAAGCTACCTCGCTCATTGATGGACGGCAACGGTTTGCCAAATGGCTGTCGAGCATTAACTAATTGCTGGCCGTTGGGTGCAACCAGAACGATGGTCATCCAGGTGGGCTGGGTTTTCAGAACCCTT
Organism: Leptolyngbya sp. PL-A3; assembly: GCF_039962325.1. Classification (NCBI taxonomy): domain Bacteria; kingdom Bacillati; phylum Cyanobacteriota; class Cyanophyceae; order Leptolyngbyales; family Leptolyngbyaceae; genus Leptolyngbya; species Leptolyngbya sp. PL-A3. The sequence continues at coordinate 119,106 of NZ_JAMPLB010000002.1, read as the reverse complement.
CGGATCTCGGTATGAAAGCCCTTAAGGTCATCCTGCTCCAACCTTTCAGATTCAGCTAAAGCCTGGAGAGTTCTGACGGTGCTGGAGGTTTCTTGTTCAACCGTCTCCGCTAATGTACGGGCCGCCAGAACTGTGCGCCGTTCAGTGGCTTCTTGCTCCTCTATGGATAGCTTCTGGACAATGACAACGGCAAACAAGGCTACGGGCAGTAAAGACCCCGCGATCAACACCACGAGGTGCCACTTAAGGGGCCAAGGCTGGCGGCCTATCTTTTGGAAAGGGTTCTTGCGGAGACGCAATGCGCTTCTTGCTGTGGGAGGATTCTAAACTTATCTATTCTGTCATGCCCTCTGGAGAGATAAATAAAGTGGGTAGCCAAAATGCTTAAACTAATAAATCGGCTCGAGGGTTAAAAGTCTCGACCTGGCGGAGTTTTTCGTAGAGTTCCTTTTCGGGTTCGCTGATGTCACGGGGAACCAGCACCAGAACTTCTACAATCTGGTCGCCCCGTCGCCCTTCAATGGGATAGCCCTTGCCCGACATCCGCAATTTCTGGCCACTGCGAACTCCCGCAGGAATCATCATTTTGACCAGGCCATCTAGAGTTGGCACTTCGATCGCTCCCCCCAGCACCGCTTCACTGGGAGTAACCGGAATCTGGCAGTAGACATCGGCCCCCTGAAGGCGGAAGAGGGGATGGGGAGCCAGGTTGATTTTGAGAAACAGATCGCCGCCATTCACGCCCTGGCCTTTCAGTCGAATTTTCTGACCGTCCAGCATACCAGCGGGCATGTTGACCTCGAGCGATCGCCCATCCTCCAGACGAATCCGCTCACGACCTCCCGCATAGGCTTTGTCTAGCGGTACGGTGAGACGAGCTTCGGCATTGCGGGGGGTAGCGCGGGGCACCGTGTACGCTGTTTTGCTGGTACCCGGTCGATAGGGGTCACGCTCCGCAGCAGGACGCGGCGCTCCGACCTCATCATCCCGACGGTTTAGGAGTTGATCAACGAAGGTGTTGAAGTCGCGATATTGACTAAAGTCGACCTCGTCAGGCGCTTTACGGGGGCGATCGGCCCATTTGCGAGTACGAGTGGCCGCGTTACCTGCCGTTTGGAATCCACTTTGTTTCCAAAAACGACTGAACTGGTCATACTTGGCCCGCTTCCCGGTGTCCGACAGAACCTCGTAAGCTTCGCCAATTTCCTTAAACCGTTCCTCCGCCGCCTGATCCCCTGGATTCAAGTCCGGATGGTACTGGCGGGCCAATTTACGGTAGACTCGCTTGATTTCTTCAGGGGTTGCGTCCTTCCCAACTCCTAAAATTTGATAGTAATTCCGAAAATTTTGCATTCAAGTAGCACAGGGGTAAGACACGAAAGGTTAAGGCAGACAGCGGAAGGTAGATGCCCCGTTACAGCCAGTTGTCGTCATCATCGTCGTCATCCCAAGCACCCCGACTGCGGCCAGGCAAGGGGCGATCCTCCACAGGGCGACGGTCAGAGGGGGCTGGGGGTAAGCTATCACGGCGGGCATCGCTCGGTCGACGATCTCCATTATCGCGATTCTCGCGATCGAGGTTACGCGCTGGCTCACGGCGACTGGGGGAGTCGCTCCAGGCATCGTCGTCATCCCACCGTTCAGTTGGCTGCTGAACAGGACGGTTCGTGGGACGAGCTGGGGCATCCCAATCATCCGAACGGTCCGTGACAGGACGGTTAGCAGGACGGGCTGGAGTATCCCAGTCATCGTTGCGATCGCGCCGGGCAGCGGGGCGTGCCGGCCGTTCATCCCGACGACTCTCATCCCAACCATTATTACGAGGAGGGTTAGAGCGGCGGTTATTGCGATCGCCTGTGGGAGCATCCCAATTATCCCGAGCAGCCGGACGGCGATCGCTCGTAGGCTCATCCCAATCATCGCGAGCGGCGGGGCGACGATCTACCGGATTGTCCCAATTATCCCGAGCCGCAGGACGGCGATCGTTGTTGCTAGACCACCGATCACTGGGGTTATCCCAGTTATCCCGAGCGGCGGGGCGGCGATCTACCGGGTCATCCCAATTATCTCGAGCCGCCGGGCGACGGTCATTTAGCGGATTGTCCCAATTATCCCGAGCGGCCGGACGACGATCAGTGGAGCGGCTGTCCCAGTTGTCGCGAGGTGCCGGACGGCGATCGCTACTCCAGGGATCACGACGCTCATCCCAGGGATCACGACGGTTGCCCCAGGAGTCGCCGCGCTCGTCCCAGCGGGAGTTGTAGTCGCGATCGCTGCGGTAGAAGAAATCGTCGTCTTCCTCATCTCCAAACAAGGTGCGCTTGATGGAGCCCAGGATCCCTTCGCCTTCCTCCTCCTTATTGAAGTCGTAGATCTCCTGCTGCAACTCGTACAGGGCATCGCGTAGGTCTGCCTCGGCGACGTCAATGCTGCGATCGTCGTCTTTCTTGAGGGCGTCGCGTAGCTCTTGAACCAGGTTCTCGATGCGGCGACGGTGGTTGCTGGCAAACTGCATGCCAAAATCTAACGCCACTTCCCGCAGTTGCCGTTCAGCCTGGTAGGTGAGTGCTTCGGCACGGGTACGCTTCTCGACCTGCTCCCGCCGCTGACGGTCTTGCTGGGCAAACTTCTCGGCGTCCTGAATCATCCGCTGCACTTCATCTTCAGCCAGGGTGGATGCTCCCTGGATGGTGATGCCTTGCTCCCGGCCTGTGGTTTTGTCCACTGCCGTTACTTGCAGAATGCCATTGGCATCAATGTCGAAGGAAACCTGCACCTGAGGTACCCCTCGGGGAGCCGGGGGAATCCCCATCAGCTTGAAGCGGCCCAGAGATTTGTTGTCCGAAGCCATTTCACGCTCCCCTTGCAGGGCATGAACTTCCACCATCGTCTGATTATTCTCGGCGGTGGAAAAGATGTCGGAACGCCGCACCGGAATTGTAGTGTTACGGGGGATCAGCTTCTTCATCACCCCACCAATGGTCTCCAACCCCAGGGATAGGGGGGTTACATCCAGCAGCAGAATGTCGCGCACTTCCTGGGTCAGGATGCCTGCCTGGATCGCGGCACCGACTGCCACCACCTCATCAGGGTTAACGTTCTCGTTAGGCTCCCGGTCGATGAGCGATCGCACCAGCTCTTTCACCATGGGCATGCGAGTGCTACCCCCTACCAGCACCACCTCATCAATATCGCTGGGGCGAAGGTTAGCGTCGCGTACAGCCTGTTTAACCGGACCCCGCAGACGGCTGACCAGATCGGTGCACAGCCCTTCAAACGTGGAGCGGGTCAATCGGGTTTCTAAATGCTTTGGCCCATCTTCCGTGGCGGTAATAAAGGGCAAGTTGATTTCAGAAACGCTAACGCCCGATAGCTCAATCTTGGCTTTCTCGGATGCTTCCATGAGGCGCTGAAGGGATTGGCGATCGCGCCGCAAATCAATATTCTCTGCTTCTAGAAATTGGTCCGCCAGCCAATCTACAATCTTCTTGTCGAAGTCGGTACCCCCAAGCTGGGTGTCTCCGGCTGTAGCCTTGACCTCAAACACACCATCCCCGACTTCCAGGATAGAGACGTCGAAGGTGCCACCCCCCAGGTCGAAAACTAGAATGGTCTGGTTGTCAGCTCGATCCAGCCCATAGGCCAGCGATGCGGCGGTAGGCTCGTTAATAATACGCTTGACTTCCAGCCCCGCAATACGGCCTGCATCACGGGTGGCCTGACGCTGGGAGTCGTTGAAGTAGGCCGGCACCGTGATAACGGCCCCCGTGACCGGTTCCCCCAGATAGCGGCTGGCTTCATCTGCCAACTTCCGCAAAATCATGGCAGAAATTTCTTCGGAAGCAAATTCTTTTTCGAGACGGGGACATTTGATTTTGACGTTGCCGTTTTCGTCGCGCCGCAGGGTATAGGGTACGCGCTTCGAGTCGGGGCTAATTTCGCTGTAGCGCCGACCGATATAGCGTTTGACCCCATAGAACGTATTTTGAGGATTGAGGACTGATTGGCGACGAGCCATCTGCCCTACCAGGAGTTCTCCCTCCTTGCTGAAGGCCACCACCGATGGCGTCGTTCGCATTCCCTCGGCGTTGGCAATGACGATCGGTTTCCCGCCCTCCATGACGGCAACTACAGAGTTGGTTGTGCCCAAATCAATGCCGACGACCTTGCCCATGCGTAGCGATGCTCCTCGCGAGTATCGTAATGTTGCGAACTGCTAATTCATCCATTCTATATTGCCAGCGTTTGGGCAATGAACGTGGGTGGTTGAGATACGGATTTCCTCCTTTTTTATAGTCTCGATCTTGTCGACTGAAACCCGTACGGTAGGCGCACTGCATGCGATGTCCTTACCATAGGGGTTTCAGCTTATACAGCATCTTCCGGTCTGGTGGGGTGCCAGGGGTGGATGTGGGACAAAGCCCCGTATCTGTGCTCTCGTCCCTCACCAGATTCAGAAAGGGTTATAAATCTATTTTCGGAAATAATGCCAGCTAGCACTGGATTGAGACACGGATGGGCATCCCCCTGGATATTTACATACTCTATCGATTGCAACGGGAAGAGGCTGGGTGTGAGCATTTTCTTCTGTTAAAAGTTGAGCGGCCTGGTTTTCGGAATGCCATTGAGCCAGAGTATGAGGCGGCGATCGCTACAGCAGAGCATAAACAAGCTCATTTGCTGTCCATTTACCAAACCCAAGTCTTACCCCACGAATGCCCAGGTAAGCACTTATTAGCACGGGTCGGCGAACTCCAATCTCGACCGGTTGGCGAGGAATTGCTAGAGGATGGCGGAGGGTTTTACGTTGAGCTGTGGGTAGCAGAAACCCGGTTTGGTCATCCCTGGGTTGTGATGGGTACGGCCAGGAATGAGGAGGAATTCTGGCAGAGAGTTGAGGAGGATGAGGACCTGGTGAGCCTGGGAGCAATCAGACCTGCTGTGAAGCGGCGGGTCTGGTTTCTAACGGAGCATCGGAAAGCGGGTTAAAGGTGGGCGATCGCCCCTAACGCGAATACATTCCCCTTCAGCTGTAGCCCTGTTGCGCAACAGGGCTACAGCTGAAGGGGAACTTTATAAAAAAGGGCGCTCCCCGAAGGAAGCGCCCATCAATTCATTTTGGCTCGATACAGACTAAAGATTAACCGTTGATAGCAGGAGCGGTCAGAGCGACAGGAGCAGCCTCACCAGCAGCCAAGTCGAGAGGGAAGTTGTGAGCGTTGCGCTCGTGCATCACTTCCATACCCAGGTTCGCGCGGTTCAGAATGTCCGCCCAGGTGTTCACTACCCGACCCTGAGAATCCAGAATCGACTGGTTGAAGTTGAACCCGTTCAGGTTGAACGCCATCGTGCTGATACCCAGCGCGGTGAACCAGATTCCCACTACAGGCCATGCACCCAAGAAGAAGTGCAGTGCGCGAGAGTTGTTGAAGGACGCGTATTGGAAAATCAGACGACCGAAGTAACCGTGGGCTGCCACGATGTTGTAGGTCTCTTCTTCTTGTCCAAACTTGTAACCGTAGTTCTGAGACTCAGTCTCGGTGGTCTCACGCACCAGAGAAGAGGTCACAAGAGAACCGTGCATCGCAGAGAATAGAGAACCACCGAACACACCCGCTACACCCAGCATGTGGAAGGGGTGCATCAGAATGTTGTGCTCTGCCTGGAACACGAACATGAAGTTGAAGGTACCAGAGATACCCAAGGGCATCCCGTCAGAGAAGGAACCTTGACCGATGGGGTAGATCAGGAACACTGCGGTTGCGGCTGCAACAGGTGCAGAGTAAGCAACGCAGATCCAGGGACGCATACCGAGGCGGTAGGACAGTTCCCACTCACGACCCATGTAGCAGAAGACGCCGATCAAGAAGTGGAACACAACCAGTTGGTAGGGACCACCGTTGTAGAGCCACTCATCGAGGGAAGCAGCTTCCCAGATGGGGTAGAAGTGCAGACCAATGGCGTTGGAAGACGGAACAACCGCGCCAGTGATGATGTTGTTGCCGTAGAGCAGAGAACCTGCAACAGGCTCACGGATACCGTCGATGTCCACAGGAGGAGCCGCGACGAAGGCAATGATGTAGCAGATGGTGGCGGTGAGCAGAGTGGGGATCATCAGAACGCCGAACCAGCCTACATAGAGGCGGTTGTTGGTGCTGGTGACCCAGTTGCAGAACTGCTCCCACACATTGGCGCTCTCGCGCCGTTGAAGGGTTGTTGTCATGATGAATTAGTGCAAGTAAAGGACGAATTGACTTGGGTTATGTATGTCCTAATATTAACCAGGCCGTTAACTTTTGTAAAGTAGTTTTAACGGAATTGTTGGGAAATCTCGTCCAATAGGGGCGGTTTTCCGGACTGAACCCTGACGCCATATGGTTTGTACGAGATACAGCAGTGTTACAGAACTTGTAGAAGGAGAGGGGTAGAGCTTCTCTTCTTCTACAAACTGTCTGGCGATCGCCGGCCACGATACCTGACCTCAGTGCATCTGGAGCATTTTTGTTAGGGGTAGTGTGCTTTGCACACTACCCCTAACAAAAATGCGTGAGCCCTCCAGGTGAGCTATTAAATTGCATTTGGGAAATAATGGCGCATGATGGCCTCATAGGCTTCGTTCACCCGTTGGGCGCGCTCTTTGCTGCCACCTGTATCGGGGTGGGCCGTTTTCATAGCCTGGCGATAGGCATGCTTGAGGGATTCCAGGGAGATGGGTGTAAAGGGGCCGATGTTGAGCACGGCCAGGTAATCGCTGAGGGCATTGCCGGGGCAGCGCTGCTGGGGGTTAGGCTGTTGGGAGCTATAACCTGAGCGGGAGCCACCCTGCCGTTGTTGCTTGCCGTGTTGAACGATTTGTTCGAGAGCGGCGATCGCTTCCGTCTCCCACCCAAACAGCTTGAACACCTCTCGAAAGCGGCCCACCTTTTTACTTAGACGTTCTAACTCCTGGAGCCAGGGGTATTGGGGATGGGTTGCCATCTGCCAGAGGGCTTCGTAGGCAGAGTAGCCCCCGATCCTGTAGATGTAGTAGCGATCGCCAGTTCGAGGATCGATATGGCAGCCAAACTGATGCAGCACATCGGCTCCACTGAACCCAATGCCATCCTCACCGTGGATTAAATTATAGAGTTGAGCCAGGGTAGAGTTCAGGCGACGGGCCCAATCTAATTCACACAAGGCGATCCAGTCAGGGGTAAAGAATAGGGGTGTTTCAGCATTGCTTTCCCGATGGCTGTTGCTGTACTGCTCATAGTCGCCCACGGTGCCAAAAGTTTCCTTGATGCGCTGGATCCATTCCGTTTCTGAATGGGGAGACGGAGTTTCTTCAGGAGTGTCCCACTGAGCTCCTAGTTGGTCCAACTGAGATTGGAGGGCATCCATACGTTCCGTTAGACGGGTGGCGATCGCCTCCATCTTCTCAGCGACCTGGTTCACCATCTGACCTACAACCATAGCGGCCTGAGCTTCCAGTAGCTCTCGGAGCATAGTGGGATCAATGGGGGGCGTGGTAGGGGCCGGTGGTGGGGGTGACGAACTGGCTTGAATGCGGATTTCTAGCGATCGCTGGTGCTCCGTGAGCTGCTTGAGGGTTTCTGTCAATGTTTGAATTTGCTGACCCATCTGCTTCAACATATCCACCTCAACGGGCAGGTTGAGCTGCCCTAAGGAGCGTGGAGTGCGGCGGGTGTAGAGGAAGCGATCGCCCTCCTCTGGCTGAAAGATCAGTAAGTCCGCTTCAATGCCAGGTTGGGCGTTGTTAAAGACGAGGGTAACCTTTCCAGATTGATAGCCGAATTTGCCTGTTTGCCAGTCTTCTATTAAAGTTTTGCAGAACAGGCGCAGGGGAAAGTCGGTAGCTTGCTTACCCAGTTTGATTTTGCCTTCTTCAAAGCGCACAAAGCGCCCGGAAAGGTCGGCGATCGCCTCCTCCAGGGTCGCTGCCTTAAGCAGATGATTAACTTTAATTGGCTTTACTGGTGCAGCCATGCCGGACATTGAATGGGGTCAGCGTTGCCGCGATTTTATTGTAGAAAGAAACGTTTAGATGGCGGGGAAATTAATGAATAAGTTTAAATCTTTTGAGGGCAAATCATTGGCTACTGTTTTAAGTACAAAACTAGTATAAAGTTGTTGGTGCCAATTGTTTTCCCCTAAAATACTGTTTTTCAGTAAACAACATCTAGGGCTCTTTTTGAGAGAAGCCGTTCTTATAAAGCATTTTCCGGCCTAATGAAGTACGAGGGAGGGATGTGGGACGTCGCCCCACATCCCTCCCTCGTATTTTGTTAAATTAGAAGTTAGATCTAGCTCAGTTCAATTAATCACAAAATCCCAAGCTTACTCAGGTATTTCTAAGAAACAGTTTTGAACAGGTGAAACAGCAATAAGATTCTTAACTTATATCAGAGTAAATCTGAAGCTTGATAGATTGGACGGTACATTGCATATAGGGTACAGCATCCAATTCATCAAGCTTCAGATTCAAAAGTTGTTGACAAAATGCTTGGGAAGACTTTCAGTCGTCAATTTTTTTGAGCAATAAATGCAAAAAATAATGGCTTAAACATCCCCTAAATGGAACAGATTAAAAAAATACTCAAAATCTTAATGTGTTAACTGATTGACATATTGGGACTATACGCGATACATGATGGGTTCAACCGTTATGTTAGTGGTTCACAATGCAAAGTTTTTTGAATACAAAAGCCTCTACCCGGAGGAGACGGCATGGATGGTAGCTTAATTTTGTCTAACATTCTGAATCCGCCGGTTCTGTTTTTCTTTCTAGGAATGACGGCGGTTCTTGTAAAGTCTGATTTGGAAATTCCGCCTCCTGTTCCCAAACTCTTATCCCTGTATTTGCTATTTGCAATTGGGTTTAAAGGAGGCGTTGAGCTGATCAAAAGTGGAATCACTCAGGAGGTGGTTCTGACACTTCTGGCAGCTATGTTAATGGCATGTTTTGTCCCGATCTATACGTTTTTTATCCTCAAGCTGAAGCTTGATAATTATGATGCGGCGGCGATCGCTGCCACCTACGGTTCTATTAGTGCCGTTACCTTCATCACGGCCAGCGCATTTCTGACAGAATTGGGCATTGATTTTGACGGGTACATGGTGGCCGCCCTGGCGTTGATGGAATCCCCAGCTATCATCGTGGGCCTGATTTTGGTGAACTTGTCATCAACAGAAGAAAAGCGTGATGTCGCCTGGTCTGAGGTTTTGAGAGAAGCCTTTCTGAATAGTTCTGTGTTCCTGTTGGTAGGCAGTTTGTTGATTGGGGTTGCTACTGGAGAGCACGGTTGGCAAGTGCTAGAGCCATTTGCCCAGGGTATGTTTTATGGCATCCTCACCTTCTTCTTATTAGATATGGGGCTTGTCGCTGCCAGAAGAATTAAAGACTTGCAAAAAACAGGTTTTTTTCTCATCTCATTTGCGATATTCATTCCAATCCTCAATGCTGGCCTTGGTTTGCTAATTTCCAAGCTGATCGGGATGCCTAAAGGAGATGCCCTTCTATTTGCTGTTCTCTGTGCCAGTGCTTCCTATATCGCGGTTCCAGCGGCAATGCGAATGACGGTTCCTGAGGCCAATCCAAGTTTATATGTCTCAACGGCGTTGGCAGTGACATTTCCCTTCAATATTATTGTGGGAATTCCGCTCTATTTATATGGCATTGAGTTTCTGTGGAGATGAAACTATGCACGAAGTTAAACGAATAGAAATTATTGCTAACTCCTTTGAGCTTGGCAAAATTTTGGATAGTTTAGATAAGGCCGGTGTTCACGGCCATGCCGTCATCAGAAATGTTGTGGGTAAAGGGTTGCGCGAGGGTAACGAAGACCTTGATATGACCATGCTGGACAATGTTTATATCATTGCGTTTTGTTCACCTGATTTGGTTAAGCCCGTTGTCGAAAATCTCCGACCCTTACTGAATAAGTTCGGGGGAACCTGCTACATTACGGATGCTCTAGAGATTCGTTCAGTTAAGTGTGTTTCATCTTAGGGACTTCTTGTTGATAAAACGTTGTCTATTTCTAGCGATTTCATCAACCTGAAAAAGTTACTGTTTACCGGTTTTACCGGATTATGCCCGGAGGTGGTTAAGGGATGAGTTTATCGCAGCACTGGATGGAACGTCGTGACTTTTTAAAGCTCGGTGTCGCTGGGGCAATGGGTCTATTCGTAACAGCAGCAGAATCTGTTCTACGGGTGCAACCTGCTCAAGCAGATACTCTACAGCTTGAGCCCGATATAGCCCTACAACGGTTAATTGAAGGAAACGAACGCTTTTCTCAGCATCACCCGCAGTATCCTGACCAATCTCAACGGCGTGTGCGAGAAGTTGCTCAGACTCAACATCCCTTTGCGACCATCCTGAGTTGTGCAGATTCTCGGGTGCCGGTTGAGATTGTGTTTGACCAGGGGGTTGGGGATATTTTTGATGTCCGAGTTGCTGGCAATATTGCCACCCCTGAAATCTTAGGTAGCATTGAGTATGCTGTTACTCTGTTAGGCACGCCTGTGCTCATGGTGTTGGGGCATGAGCGCTGTGGAGCTGTGACCGCTGCAGTTCAAAACGAAACCTTACCCGGTGATATTGGTAGTTTTGTAAAAGCCATTCTGCCAGCGGTTGATCGCGTTAAAAACAAGTCTGGTGATGCGGTTGAGAATGTGGTTGTCGCTAATGTGCATTACCAGATTGAACAGTTAAAGCGATCGCCCCTCCTGACCGAACGTCTACAATCGGGTGCTTTAAAAATCGTAGGCGGTCGCTATGATTTAGACACAGGCCGCGTCACCATTCTTACCTAAAGAGGGGCTCAGTTCCCTTTCCTATCACTACTCTGGTTAGAACAGGTTATTTGAAAAGCCACGCTTAGCGCGGCTTTTCAAATAACCTTCCTGGTTCTTAGCATGTCGTGCCATACACTATCAGATTGCCATTATTATGCTCCTCAACTTTCGGTAAACCCGTAAAAGGAGTGTAGTAATCTCACCTGCTATTCCTGAAGCGGTTACAGGATGATCAAGGAAGTCAGAAACCTGAATTTAATGCGAGCTGGAGTTTGGGTTTCTACATGTTCCCTTCGTGCTTACAGGAATTCTGCTATGAAGACGGAAACCCGTTCACATGTGGCGTACAGCCAGTTTATCGAGCAGGTTAAATCCTCCCAGGTGCAACGGGTGACCATCAAACCCGATCGCATTGAATACAACCTCAAGCCTCAGTTTGGTAGCCACGCTTATTACACCCAATCATCCGGGCAAGGTGAAGACCTTCCAACCTTGTTGCGTAGTCATGGAGTCCCGTTTACCACCGTTCCTGATAGTGCTTCAGCGACCGCAGCAGGGCTTTTGAGCCTGCTTTCGGTTGGGGTGTTAGCGGGTATGGCTACCTGGCTGATGAAATCGGCTAAGACGGGTAACGGCCTGGGCGTAGGCGTTGGCATGGGTAACAGCAATGCGCGGGTCTATAACCCTGGTAAAACTGGAACTACTTTTGCTGATGTTGCGGGTGTAGATGAGGCCAAGCAAGAGCTGAAAGAAGTCGTTGACTTCCTGGCTAATGGTGAAAAGTACCGGAAGATCGGGGCCAAAATTCCTAAGGGCGTCCTTCTGGTTGGGCCTCCGGGAACGGGTAAAACCCTTCTGGCAAAAGCTGTGGCTGGGGAAGCCGGAGTCCCTTTCCTGAGCATGTCGGGTTCAGAATTTGTGGAAGTGTTTGTGGGTGTAGGTGCGTCCCGAGTACGCGACCTGTTCAATCGGGCTAAGCGGCAGGCTCCCTGCATCGTCTTCATTGATGAATTGGACGCAATTGGTAAAACCCGGGGTGCAAATCCCATGGGCGGTAATGATGAGCGGGAGCAAACCCTGAATCAGTTGTTGACGGAAATGGATGGTTTTGACGGCAATGATGGCGTCATCATGATTGCAGCCACCAACCGCCCTGAGACCCTAGACCCGGCTCTGCGTCGTCCTGGTCGTTTTGACCGACAGGTCTTAGTCGATCGCCCTGACAAGAGCGGCCGTCTGGAAATCCTACAGGTTCACGCTCGTCCCGTTGTTCTGGGTGAGGATGTGAATTTGGAGGTGATTGCTACCCAAACCGCAGGTTTCGCTGGAGCTGACCTTGCAAACCTGGTCAACGAAGCAGCTCTTATGGCTGCCCGTAACAATCGTCAGGCTGTGCTCATGGCTGACTTTAAAGAAGCGATTGAGCGGGTCGTTGCCGGCTTGGAGAAGCGATCGCGCATCCTCTCTCCTCTGGAGCGACAAACTGTTGCTTATCATGAAGTCGGCCATGCTCTAGTGGGGGCTCTGATGCCAGGTGCGAATAAGGTGTCCAAGATCTCCATCGTGCCTCGTGGGTTAGGGGCGCTGGGGTATACGATGCAAATGCCGGAGGGCGATCGCTTCCTGCTGCTCGAAGATGAGCTACGGGGCCAACTCGCCATCCTCCTGGGGGGGCGCTCTGCTGAAGAAATCATCTTTGGCAAAGTCTCCACCGGTGCTAGCGATGACATTCAGAAAGCAACGGATTTGGCGGAACGGGCGATTACTCAGTACGGTATGAGTCGCACCCTGGGCCCTGTTGCCTTTGATCGAAATTCGGCGCAATTTCTAGACGGAGGTAGCTCTCGTCGTTCAATTAGTACGGAAGTTGCGACGGAGATTGATCGCCAGGTCAAGCAGACGCTTGATAAAGCCCACGGTATGGCACTTGAGATTCTGCAACTCAACCGCAGTCTTCTGGAAGCAACCACCCAAATCTTGCTGGAAGAGGAAGTGTTGGAGGATGCCCAGTTAGAGGCCATTTTGTCGCAGGTGAAGGCTCCTGAAGGATTGGCTGCCTGGTTGATGAAGGGATAGGAATACGTGTGAGCGATTGAATTACAAACAACTCAATCGCTCTGCTTTGAAAGGGTTGTCATGTGAAACATGGCAACCCTTTTGCTACTAAAGTGCCTGGAAAGGTGTGGGGCGCTCTAGACACCGGGTGTTTTTAGAAACACCTGGTGTCTGAGTTTGTGGAAGCTCAACAAATGGCTCTAAAAAGAGCAGGACTTAGGCATTTGGGTTGGTTGTGGTGTGCGAAGCCACCACAACCAACCCAAATGCTCTCAATATAGTGGGCTTGCGTAAGCCCCAAAGAGGTCTTGAAAGAGAGCTTCCGTCGAAGATCTGCCCATCGTTTCTATCCTGTGGAAGACGAGAACTGGGCGATGCTTGTTTAAGCTACTGAATGAAACGGAAGCTCAGCAATATCGATTAGCTGGTAAATCTTTTGCAGGTTTATTTAAGAAGCTAATACTAAAGCATTACTGCTGAGCTTATAGACATCTTCCAATTCATGTCTTCATTGGATTTTGTTACGTCAGTTCATTTGTTTAAAGGGTAGAGCTATGACAACTCCTGTATTCCAATCGCTTAAGGCGATCGCCAAACGTTTAACGATGCTGTTTGTCGGTGTCGTCATGTTTTTAAGTCTTACCCAAACTGCTGTATTAGCGGCTTCTCGTGCTGACGCTGAGCCTGTACGTGTACCTGGTATTACCGAGCCTATTCCGGGTGAAAATCTCGCTGAGATGCGGGAACAACGGCGCGAGTGGCAGAGCAAAGCGTCTGCTCTCCATGAAAACAAGAACGATGAGTCTGAATCGCTGGGTGAAGCGATCAAAGATAAGCTGAATATTGATGAACTGGAGCAAGGTCATTATGACCCTGAGCGTGAACTTGAGAAGTCGCTGGAGCGCGATCCTCTGGGCTCTCGCTAAACCATAGGAAACTGAAAATGGGACGGGTTATCCCCGTCCCATTTTTCCATGCAGATTGAGTGCGATCGCCCATCAAGCAACGTGATCCGGTTCACGAAACTCGAATCCGCACCAACCAATTTCAGGAACCAGGTCAGGGAATGGAGGTTCTTGTTCAAGAGGAGTGAGCTGGATAATGTAGCCAATGTCTGGAGGTCCAGGACGATGAGTCTTGTACCATGCTTCCATCGCCTCATATCGCTGCATCCTATCTTCCGCTTCGATAAACGGGTGGAGAAATACCTGGACGGTCATGCTGGATAAGTAAGCATAAACATTGACCTGATATTCTCCAGGTAGCACATCAATGACCTGAAAAAATTGGTAGTTGGGCTCAGGAGGACGTCCTGATATTGCGTGAGCTAAATCTTCTTCATCCCCTCCACCACACTGAAGAATCAATTTGCCACAGGGAATGCTTAACTTCCAGGAGATTCGGCCAATCCAATCTCGTTCTTCTGCTTCGGTTAGGTCACCTAAAACAAAAATAGTGTGATTGTCTAGTGCACAATCACCATCGAAGAATAATGGAATACAAATTCCTCGTCTAAGCACATCTTCAATGTGTGATGGCTCGGATTCACCCAGGATAGTTGCAAGTTCCTCTGGTTTAAGGCCACTATTTGCCAAACTGGATGACGTTAATACATAGTAATACCCATCGCAGAAGAAGTCTTTTGCTATTGGGATCAACTGCCGTTCAGACATGTTTTATATGTTCCCGTGAACGTGACGATTGATCGATCAATAGCTTCTGGATACGGCAATTATGCTGGATGGTAATAAAACGCTACGCCTAAAACAATGTAGGTCGCGAGGAGCAACGCTCCATCCAACCAGTTCGATCGCCCACTTAAACTAATCAAACTGGTCACGGTAACGGCGATCGCGATCGCAATCACCTCAAATGGGTTGAAGTTGAGATCCATCGGTTCTCCTAAAATCTGCCCTACCAGCACCAGCACAGGAGCGACAAATAGCGCAACTAGCAGGCTTGACCCTAGAGATATCGATACCGTGAGATCCATGTTGTTTCTCATCGCCACCCGGACTGCTGTGATATAGCCTGCAATATCTCCTAACAGGGGCAGCAGAATGACGCCTGTGAAGAGGGGCGTCAGGCCAAAGCGCTGGGTGACGGTTTCCACGACTCCCACAAACAACTCAGACTCCAGGGCAATACCAACGCTGGTAACTAGCAGAATACTGATCAAAAGGGTAACGCTGTGATTGGTTTCTTCAGGAGTATCGTCTTCCTGGATGGCGAGGCCCACATCATAAAGATAGCTGTGGGTTTTGAGTGAGAACAGCAAGGTGAGGCCATAGACGATGACCAACACCGCAGCGGCAATGATCGACAGATTGGTGATGGCGGTTGCGTCTACCACATTGGACGTATTAATGACGATAGTGGGAAGGGCGATCGCCGTTACCGCCAGAGCCATTGTTGGCGCACTCACCCGCACCACAATTTGCTGAAATTTCTGCTCCTTGTAGCGAAATCCGCCCAGCAGCATTGCCAGCCCTAATACCAGCAGCAGATCTCCCAAAATACTGCCCGTGATACTGGCTTTCACAATATCCACCAGTCCGGCTCGCAGGGCTGCTAAGGCGATGATGAGTTCTGTGGCGTTGCCAAACAAGGCATTGATCAGGCCGCCAATGGTAGGGCCAGTGGCGACAGCCAGTTCTTCGGTGGCGATGCTGAGGCAGATGGCGAGGGGGGCGATCGCTCCAACCGAGGTTAGAAACACAGCCGTTGTGCCCCAATGGCACATCTCCGCTGCAATAGACAGCGGGACAAACACCAGCAGCATGGCTGAAATCAGAACCTGGATAGTCATAGAGGTTGAGCCAATAGGGGGGCACTTTGCCCAGGATAGCGAAACCTTACCCGAAGGGGGATTTCGGGCGGCATCCCGGGGACATTTGCATACTACGCTACAGTTGATTAGAACGGCTCCAGCACAACGTTAGATCTTCACTGCTTGCCTCATGTCTTCTGCTACTTCTCGTTCCACGGATGAGCTAACCACTCGGCCTTCTCGCCAAACAGATTGGCGATTGCTGAAGATGCTGCTTCCCTATGCGGCTCGTCATAAGCGCACTCTAGCCCTGTCGCTGGTCCTGCTCATTCCAGTTTCCCTGGGGACGGCACTACAACCCTTTTTGGTGGGGCAGGCGATTTCGCTGATTAAGAATGAACCTGTGATGAGCTTTTTTCAGGGTTTGCCCCTGCGGGATGCTCTAAACCGAGTTGCCTTACTCCTGCTGGTCACGATCGCCGTACGCCTATCGTTGGATGGCATGCAGAGCTACCTGGTGCAGAAGGTCGGGCAACGTATTACCGCTGATATTCGCAATGACCTGTTTCACCATGTCACCTCGTTGGCAACTCGCTTCTTCGATCGCACCCCCGTTGGTAAACTGATCACCCGTCTCACCAGTGATGTCGATGCTCTGGGGGACGTGTTCTCTACCGGGGCGATCGGCATTGTGGGTAACTTGTTTTCCATCGTTGTGGTGATGGTGACAATGTTTACGCTGCAATGGCAACTGGCGTTGATGCTGCTGGCTATTCTGATTCCCATAACCGGGTTGATCATCACCTTTCAACGGCAGTTTCGCAAAGCTAATTACCGTGCGCGAGAAGAACTATCTGCCCTGAACGCAACCCTACAAGAGAACATTGTCGGTATTAACGTCGTGCAGTTGTTCCGACGGGAAGCGTTTAACTCAGAGTTATTCCACAAGATCAACTCTCGCTATGTGCATGAGGTGGATCGCACCATCCTTTTTGACTCGGCTGTGTCGGCAACATTGGAGTGGATTTCGTTAGTGGCGATCGCCGCTGTTCTCTGGTTGGGCGGTACCCTTGTTTTGAAGGATGCCCTTCACATTGGCCTGCTGGCTTCCTTTATCCTCTATGGTCAGCGCCTCTTTGACCCACTGCGAGAGTTCGCTGAGCAGTTCACCTCCATTCAGGCCGGGCTGACGGCTTTAGAGCGGGTGAGTGACATCCTCAACGAACCGATCGAGATTCGTGATCCCGCTGTCCTCTCTCCCGTCGCCCACACCCCCCACGCCAGCGAGCCCACCATCCCCGGTGAGATTCAGTTTGACCATGTCTGGTTTGGCTACAAGTCTGATGAAATGGTACTGCGTGACCTCACGTTTACCATCCGTCCTGGCGAAAAAGTAGCCCTCGTTGGCCCTACAGGAGCCGGAAAAAGCTCCATCATTCGCCTGTTGTGTCGCTTGTACGACGTAAGCCAGGGGCGTATCTTGCTGAATGGGGTAGATATTCGTGATTTGCCCCAAGCAGAACTGCGCCGTCGCATGACCGTCATTTTGCAGGATGGCTTCCTGTTTGCGGGGGATGTGAGAAGCAACATCACTCTGGGAGAATCCTACTCCATGCTGGAGGTGCAAAAGGCTGCGGCGCAGACGAATGTGGCCTCATTTATTGAGCAGCTGCCGCAGGGCTACAACACCGAATTGCGCCAGCGAGGCACAAACCTTTCAGGCGGTCAGAAACAACTCCTTGCCTTTGCCCGCGCGGCCATTCGCAACCCTGGCATCCTGGTACTGGATGAGGCAACCGCTAATCTAGATGTGGGGACTGAGGCACTGATTCAGGAAGCCCTGGATACGCTGCTGGTCGATCGCACTGCCATTATCATTGCTCACCGTCTTTCTACAATTCGCCGGGTCGATCGCATTTTGGTCCTGAAACATGGTCAGTTAGTAGAGTCTGGCAATCATGACGAGTTGCTCGCCATGGATGGCCTGTACGCGAGCCTTTATCGACTTCAAATGCTGGAGGCTTAGAAGATTTCTGCAAAGAACCATAATAGGTAGCGCTGCAGCGCTACCTATTATGGTTCTTCAACTGGAGATCAGATTAGCTATCGAAAGTTATTTTTGATACGTGCTGAAGCGTATAGCTTATCAAAGATAACCTTTCTGGTTTTTCACCCGCAGTTCTATATAAAAAAGGGCAAGACGCACGTTTAATGCCTGAACCAAACTGCCAGTTTAGAATGAAGGCTAGATACCTTGCAATCCTGAAAGGCGTTTGAAGCACGACGGCTGCGGCTGCCCCCAATACGCTCTTAGCTGACTGAATTCAACGTAGTTCTAAAAAATAAGAAATTAATAACGTTGCAATTGATCTGAGTGGTTTTTCTAAAATTAACCTGAGTTTAGGTTATTGACCTTGGAGTTGGCGGATAGTACGACATCCCTGACTCCCAGTACTGATTGAGAAATCCACTTCGAGGCAGTTGCGATCGCCTGTTCCTCTAGCGAAACTAGGGTTATTGTCTGGGGCATAGCCCAAGGGAGAGCTGTCGGCTACTGCCAATTGGGCCTCATCACAACTTGCTCCCGCAATCTCTCGTTTAATAAAACAGTTATGGGAAACAGCCGCTTTGCTCACTTTTGGGATTTCCTGGGTGGAGTTTTCAGCCTGAATGGTGAAACCTTTCAACAGATCGTCGCCGTTCCCTGGGGGTTCTGGTTTGCCTTAGAGGTTGTATTAGCAGCCGGATTATCTCTGGCCGTTGGGCAAAGCATCATTCTATTTATTAACCGGGTGAGGCCAGTTCGCTTCATCTTTAGCCTTCTACTTAATGCCGTTCTCTACGTCTGCGGTTTTCTTTTCCTGGTATTTAGCACCTGGCTCATTACCCTATTCCCCTGGGCTGTACAAGCTTCTCTGGGAGACCTGATCCGGGTATTGGGAATCACCTATGCGCCGTTGCTGTTTGGCTTTCTAGCGGCAATCCCCTATCTGGGTATTCCTCTGCTCACATTGCTGTCGGTGTGGCATTTTTTGGCTCTGGTGGTGGGTTTTGCTGGGCTGACAGAGGTTTCCCTGACCCAGTCCATCTGGTACGTGGCGGTGGGGTGGGGTGTGCTGCAAATTTTGCAGCGGGTGATTGGGCAACCGATCGCTAACTTGGGTCGCTGGGTGGCAGATAAAGTCGCTGGAGTAGAGCTGTCCACGAATCGCCAGGATGTGCTTGAGATGGTGCGATCGCGCATGGCAGAAGCCACTTCTCCACTCTTAACTGCCCCGAATCCATCGCCGATTCCTGAAGCCCAACAACTAATTAAAACGGCCCGTCAACGGGTTGAAAATTTAGCAGAAAACATTGTCCGCAATGCTCCCAGCGATGCCGATGCAGCCCTGGTGTTCAAAGATGAAAGCACCCGTTGGGGGTGGGTTAAAGTTGCCTCCGGTTTAGTGGGTATGCTGCTGCTGGCCTACATAGTGGCCGTTCTACTGGCACCTGTACGAGATGGATTGTTTGGTTGGTATGCAACCCTGCCAGGAGTTTTACGCTTCCTGTTTGATCTGATGTGGATTGGGGTAATCGCCCTGGCTTTTGCCGGATTGCTGGCCCCTCTTGAAACCCTGGGCTGGTGGGCCGGGTGGTATGACGACGAAATCAATACCAATGTGAATGTGGGGGAATTGGCTGAACCCATCACCGACCCCCGCAGTATTTCCCGCTACATCATTTACCTGGATGGCATCGGGCAATCTACTGCGGAGTACTTGCCGGATGTAGAGGATTTTCTAGATTCCCTAACCCCTGCCCTGCCTGACAATATTGCCTTGATTCGGGGGTTGGTCAGCTATTCAGTGCTCAATAACCCTTTGGATGAAGACCGTCCCCTGGCATTTCTCTGGCGACTAGCCGACAAGCAGCGATGGACTAACCCTGCCAGCCTTTTAGGAGTACTCGTTAACCTCCGCAACGTCTTAATTGTGGGCGTGTCCTCAGACAAACGCTACGGGCCGCTCTATAACCGCGGTATTGCTCAGGTGATGCACAATGCTCTGCTTAAGAATGGCTACCAGACTGGCAGTGGCGTGCCCATCACTTTGATTGGATATAGCGGAGGTGGGCAGATGGCCTGTGCCTCGGCTGCATTTTTGAAGCGGGCGATCGGTGCTCCCATTGATGTGATTTCTCTGGGGGGCGTCATCAGTGCCAACAACAACATCCTTGTGCTGGAACACCTCTACCACCTGGTCGGCGGGAAGGATAACGTTGAGAAAATTGGGCCGATTATGTTTCCAGGCCGCTGGAAGTTGTTTCCCCTATCCTACTGGAACCGGGCTAAGCGCCTGGGCAAGATCAGCTTTATTGCGCTGGGGTCAACCGTTGGGCACCAACTTCCGGGGGGCTTGATGGACCCCAAAGCTCGTGTCCCCGATGGTCGGACTAACTTGCAACAAACCATCGACTTTATTGTGCAAATTCTTCAGGGGCAACTTCTCCGCAGCCGCGATCGCCTGCCTCAGAAGATGAGTCAGTACACCCGCTACCAGGAAGCTGCGTTTAACCGATACACCTACTACCCAGCCCAACAGGTAGTGGATACTCAGTGGTATCAGCCGATTGCGCCCTGGATAGGGCGATTGATTCTGCCTACCCGTGAGGAGCGCCCCCAGGTGCGAGGGGTTTGGTTTGAGGTGTATCACGCGGCCCAGGGATATGAGCATCTGGTGGGGCGGAAGGTCAAGCTCCAATGGCTCGAAGAGCCCGCTCTGTGCAGCCTGGTCAATGCGGTGACACGGGATGTTCACTTTAGCGCTGATGCGGAGTACACCAGCACGTATGGCGGGTTAGTACATCCAACCCGGCTCAATCACCGGCAGCAGGTGGGGCCACTGGAATCCCTGGCGGGTTCTCATCCCCAGGATGACATCACCGTGATGCTGGAAGGGCTAGTGCAGGTAGATGCGGGAAACCCTGCCACTCTTCGCATTCAGAGTACCCCTGTCCAGGTGACTGGGCGCTACTATGCCCTGGTGCGGTTCCATTCCCCAGTCGGGCATGACGCTTTTCAGGTGGTGCATTTTAATCGTGCGACCCGGCAGTTTGATGGGCCAATGGAAGTCGTTCAAACGCCCCCAGTGTTACGGGCTGCGGATTATGGCAGTTGCCCTTCAACCTTACGGGATATTGAGCGATCGCCCCTCAATGAAACGGGCTGGTATATCTATGGGGCAAAGAATGAGGCAGGCCAGTTTGTGGTGCAATCCCTGGCACCACGATCGCTTTTCCGCCTCCAGCCTGATCGGGTGATTGTGGGTAATAAGGCCGGCTACCGCTACATTCGCAAAGAATCTTGGGCCAATGTGGCTGCGCAGAAAGGAAAGATTAACTCGGTGCTGATTACCCCCCGAGAGGAGTCGAATCAGCGGGCGATCGATGAGTGGCGGGAAGGCGATCGCGCCCTGGTACTCCACACCTACGGCGGCATTGGAGGTAAGAAAAAAGAACCTGCTGCGGGTGGCCCTATCTTTTTCGGGCACTTTGCCTATGGGCTGGCGAAGGTGATTCGTGACCCTCTGGTCGATGAGCTCCGATTTGATATTCAGTATTACCAGGTCTACACCCACAACATCGATGGGCTGACGGCAGGAACACTGCACTGGTCACGGTATATGGGCGATCGCCAATTGGGCTGGCTCGGCAATCGCCCTACCTGCGACATCGTCATTAAACTAAAGGCGTTTACAGATAGCTTTTCGGCCCACGATCTGCGGCAATCTGCCCTGGATGTGATGCTGGCAGCCCTTCAGGTAATGACGGCGCGCTATCGCATTGGCGACGGTACGGGAGGCACTTATGTTGGCCCGGCTAACAACTGCTCGCAAGATTCTAACCAGGCGTTGTTCAACAGTCTCCGCTATATCGAGCGACGCATTGAACGGGCTAATGCAGCAAGCTTAAGCCAGTGGATGAACGATAACCCCGAGCAGGCCAAGCGCTATCAGGATTTGGTGCAGGTCGGCAATGCTTTGGAACGGGAACTGCAACCCCTGGGTGGCCCACGCCCAGACTGGGAGAAGAATGAGTTCAATCTAGGCAGTACCTTGCAGGATGAACCCCTGCGTAACCTGTGGATCGGCATTGGCAGTTGGCGGACCCTTCTGCCACGCAAGGCCAGTGACACTATCGTGCGAGTGTTTCTGCAACATAACGCATCGGTATGGGTCCTGCGTACAAATCAAGTGGGAGGCTATGACCCCGATATTGAGCCAATTGCTCCCATGACCTTGTAGCTAAAACTCCACATCATCTGCTAAGACAGAGTATTAAAGCTGCGCTCCGCGCAGCTTTAATACTCTGTCTTAGCAGATGATGTAAGGCTACATAGCAATGTGCAAGTGCGTTAGATACAGCGACAGTGGTTTAGGGAACTTCGTGCCACACACCACCGTACTTACATCAACGCGCACAGCGTTATATAAACAGAATTTTGGATGTTAGGGATGGTGCAAGCTCTCGCACAACGCCTCGAACACCTCGTCCTGAATGATGCCTGCTTCCCCCAGGGCGATCGCTCGGTACCCATCATCGGGGTCATCCTCTAACCAAAAGGAAAGACGGATGGGTTGTTGATGACGATTTAAGCGAGTAGAAATTTCGCTGGCATCGGCCAACTGAAAAAATAGTTCGATCGCCTCGATAAGCTTCGCCCGTGCTTTTTCTGCAGTGGCCCCATACGTCGAAAGCTCTAATTCTGGACATTCGGCCTGATAGTGTTGGGCTCCATCCGTAGCCTGCTGGGTCTCTGTGGATGCAGGGGCTTCCTTTACTGGTTCAATGATGATGCTAAATTGCTGAATTTGTCTCATTCGCATCACACCCGTCAGCTTTTGCTTCATAGTTCGGTCAGGAGGCGTGAGAGCATCGGCCTGAAGCCTGCTTGCCCAGATCTCCCCTTAACACTATGGGGCATCTGAGAAAGGATTGAAAGGGTTGTTTTTTCAGGTGAAACACTATAAAACAGTTCCTTCCCGCGAGAAATTCTCATATCCTCATGGAAAGGAGTGTAGTTTGTTAGTCTCTTCTTACGGCACCCTTGGTATGTTTATACTCAAAGGTTCAAATAGGCGGAGTCGAGCTTCTCATTGAGCGCCTGAACAGTGGAACAAGCCTGGAAAAACTTGTTACTCGATCGTTGCCCTTAACGTTATACCTGTTTCTACCCTGGCATAATCCTATGACTCTGCTGTGCCGACTTCAGTGGCGTATCCTCCGTCTCAGTTACCCCTGGTTGCCGCTAGCGATCGCACTCTGGCGGCTCACGACTTCCCGTGGTATTCAGCGGAGCCGTGCCCAAGCCAAGTTTTGGCTACTTTCAGTTCGCATTGATTTTGCGAACTTGATGGCGATCGCTCTGGACATGACGCACCCCGAATATTGGTTGCTCTAGCACTGACAGCATGGCCCGAGAAACTTGGATGAATGGTTGGTCGGGTACTTTGTTATTGATAATCTACTCATTAAAAATATCAATACTCTGGACAGTTTTTCTGAAACCCTTGATTTTGCGTGCGCGAAGCGCACGCAAAATCAAGGGTTTCAGAAAAACTGTCCGAACTAATGAAATATAAGCTCTGAGGTTTTGTTAGTGTAGCGATCGTTTTACAGATTAATAGAATCTTTTATCATAACTTTGTTGCGGGGTTCCAAATAGCTTGTATAGGGTGGGAATAAAATAATTGAATTGGCATAAATAACTGTTTTATATAAGATCCGAAATCTTTTGAATAAGACGTTTCTCTAGAAAGTTGATTGATCGTTTAATGCTCCCCAGGATAAAAGTGTTCTAAACGTGTGGATGGGATGTGGTGAAAGAGACGCTTTGTGTTCCTTTCACCACATCCCATCCAGGTATTTGAAATATGGACATCGTGTACAAGAATTTGCTGCAAGCGTTTCAGCCTGGCTTACTCAGCAGGGTTGTCCTTAAGCCAGATGTCTAGTAACTCATTGAGTAGTGATTGACGCATAAAGTCGTCGAACTGAACGGGTAAACTTTCCTCCAGTCGTGCAATAACAATCCATTGATCCAGCTTTAGGGGTGCCCACAGTTGCCCAAGTTGGGCTCCATAAAACAATCGGGCTAATCGCGGATGCAGTTGTCCTAACTCAACGGGGCCAATTCTGCCACCATTGCTAGCTTCGGCCCCCTGGGAATAGGTGCGCGCAATTTCGTCAAAGGTCGCTTCTCCTTCAGCAATTCTGAAATAAAGTTCGTGTGCTAATCCTTGATCCGTCAAGTAGATCAGTGATGCTACGACGCGATCGAGCTCATGCTTACGATCCAGGAAATAAGATGCGACCTTGCGTCCCCATTGTTGGTTCTGGAATTTTCGGATCGCTAATTCTCGCTTGACCCACAGTTCAAAATCTTCCGGTGTAACTTCTTGCTGTTGCAGCCAAACCTGATAATCTTCCGCATTGAGAAATTGCTGAAGAAATTCTTCCCACTCCTCGGCTGTATAGTCAACGGCAGCGACAACGCGATCCAAATTGGGTTCGCGAGAGAATGGAGATAGCATGCAGTTTAAGCCATCCAGGGAGAAGCGCTTTTGCCCCAACTATAGCAATCTTGAAGCAGGGTACGTCCCCACGGCGAACTTCCCCCGTCACACCAGACTTTACATCTTTTTAATAGCAGGACTGTCGCACACTCACTGTACCTGCTGCATTTATGTAGTGTGCGTACACCACACAAATGCACATCCTCCTATTGAACCCTCCGTTCGGGATAAGCTGAAGTGCTCATTTTGGCGTGCACTATGTGCACGCCAAAATGAGCGTTTTCGAGTGCCGCGCGTTGCGCGGCACTCGAAAACGCCTTTAACCCGAACTCAGGTTATTGAATTGGTGCTGGAGGGGTTTTGTAGATATTGATGGCTGACGTAGCGATCAGAACCGAATGGGGAATACTACGGGATACCCCTGGTGTCTTACAACACCAAGTAACGAATTGTTTCCCGAGCCTCCCATGCAAAACCTTCTTCCGAGTCGTGCAAGATTCAGCAACCGAAAACGCCAGAGTACCCTTACCGGCCAACTCCGTTACAGGTTCGACAACTTCATGGCCCGAGGCACTGTTGCCCTGGTCAGCGGATTGGCATTGGTTTCCTTCGCGTTTATTGTGCTGATGGCTGTGCTGGTCAGCGTGTCAGGAGTTGCACCGGAAGGAGGCGATCGCCTTAATCTCCCAGAAGCTCTGTGGGGCGTTCTGATGCGAACACTCGACTCAGGAACTGTGGGCGGCGACACGGGTTGGGTGTTCCGTTTAACCATGCTGTTTGTCACCTTCGGTGGCATCTTTGTGGTCAGTACACTGATTGGTCTACTCAGCAGTGGTATTGATGCCAAATTAGAGGATTTGCGGAAAGGGCGATCGCGTGTCATCGAAACCGATCACATTGTTATTTTGGGTTGGTCGCTGCAGATCTTCACCCTGATCTCGGAGTTGGCGCTGGCGAATGCAAATCGTTCAGATACCTGCATTGTCATCCTCAGTGAAGAAGATAAGGTTGAGATGGAAACTGCCCTTCACGATACGTTGGGGAGGTTGCCTCGAATTCGCCTGGTGTGTCGTACAGGCAGCCCCAGCAGCATGACAGACCTGGGTATCGTGAGCATTCAAACGTCCCGATCTATCATCATTCTGAATCCGGGCCAGGATGCTGCCGATACGCAGTTGGTGAAGACCCTTCTGGCGATTACCAGTATTCCGCGATCGCATCCCCAACCCTACCATCTGGTCGCGCAAGTGCAGAGTCCCAAAACTCTGGATGTGCTCAAGCTGGTTGCTCATAACAACGTAGAACCATTATTAATCAATGATTTAATTTCACGTATTGTGGTGCAAACCTGCCGTCAGTCCGGGTTATCCACGGTGTACATCGATCTCCTGAACTTCAGTGGCGATGAAATTTACTTCCGGGAGGAACCTGCACTCTATGGCAGTACCTATGGTCAAACGCTTTTGGCGTACAACGATTCGGTGGTCATTGGGATTCAAGATGCAGAGGGTGCAATTCAGCTCAATCCTCCCAGCAATAGGCTCTTGCAACCCGGGGAACGACTGATTGTTATTAGTGAAGATGACGATACAACGCATCTGAATCAGGCCGCAGAAGCTCCAATTGATCGGCAAGCGATTCACCTTGCCGAAGCGACGTTACCTACGGCTGAACACACACTAATTTTGGGTTGGAATGATCGGGTCTACAACATCATCCAACTCCTGGATCAATATGTGGCACCGGGCTCGACGGTGATGGTCGTGGCGGAGTTTCCTGATGCTGAGGTGGATTTGTCGGAGAAATCCCTGCAACTTCAAAAACAAACGGTGCGCTACCAACAGGGAGATCCAACGGATCGAGATGTATTAGACAGTCTCAACCTGACGCAGTATAACCATGCTCTTGTCCTGTGCAACTCAACCCTGGATGCAGAACAGGCGGATGCTCAAACTCTGGTGACATTGCTCCATCTGCGGGATATTTGCGATCGCCATCATCACGACTTTCAAATCGTCACTGAAATTCTAGATGTCCGCAATCAAGCATTGGCCCAGGTTGCTCGCCCTGATGATTTCGTAATTAGCGAGCAAATCATTAGCCTGATGCTAGCCCAGGTCGCAGAACAGAAAAACGTTAATGCTGTGCTGACGGATTTATTTAGTTCTGAAGGCTCAGAGATTTACCTCAAACCCGTCGATAACTACGTCACAGTTGATCGCCCTGTCAATTTCTACACTGTAGTAGAAGCCGCCAGACAACGGGGAGAATCTGCGATCGGGTATCGCCACAAAGCTGATGCGAATAACGTTGCGCGATCCTATGGAGTGGTCATTAATCCATCTAAAGACAAACTCATCGAATTTCAACCGCAAGATACGATTATCCTGCTAGCAGAATCTTAGATATTCAGAAAATTGCATCAAAAAAAGCCCGGCTCTGCCGGGCTTTTTTGATGCGGCTCTAATTCAAATACATAGATGCAACGCGTATCCAGTGACGCACACAACACTCACCCTGATTCCACAGGGTAATTAAGCCAGTCCATTACCTCCTGCCACAGCTCAGGAAATTGCTGCTGGCTGCGCTTCAGCCGTGCCATGCGATCGCCTGCATTAGGGCTGTCCGTATCGGCATACCAGCGATTTGCGGTAACCCAGTAGCCCGCTGTCCAACAGAGCGATCGCACAGCCGGGTAGGGCCCAAACGCGACAAAATGCTGTCGAATTCGTTCCGCTAAATCTGCATCCTCCAGAGCTTCGTAATAACAGTGCAGGAAAAACTCGCGATCCTCGGCTGGCAGACGATAATTGTGGCGGCGGCGCACCGTGACGGGAGAAAGAAAGTGACCCAAATCCCCAGCGGGGGAGCCAATTTCGGCCCACTCCCAATCCACCAGGTAAGCCTGTTGGGAATTGACGACCCAGTTTTCGTAGGTGTGGTCACTATGAACCAGACACTGGTGAGGGTAATCCGATAGCAAAGATTCAGCACTCAACCGCTGTTCCGCTTTCGCCAACACCGCCTCTAGCATTTTTACAATGTCAGCATCGGCATCGGCAGATTGCAGGTAGGGTTGAGCGTAGTCGCGTGATTCCTCAAAGAAGAGGGTGAGGGGGTGTGCGATCGTGGGTACATGGTGGCGCAACTCGTCCAGGGCATAGCCAGGGTTTTGAGGCAGACGATGGAGGTGAGCGAGGGTTGTGGCGCAGTGTTGGAGGTGCGATCGCCCATAATCTAATGGCCCTCCTTCCAGATAATTGGTAATTAAGTAGGTGTAATTAAAATCGTCACTGGGTTGTAGCTGGCGTGCCTGTAACTCATGACCAATACCCGATCCGCTCAAATAGGTGAGAATTTTCTCCTCAAACTGAGTTACGCGCTTGAAATCCCCTTCAAACCGTTTGTTGGGGGTGTTGACTGCAACCCGTATTAAACGATTTGAGTTGACGCGAAAAATTAGATTTGCTTCTCCATGGGCCATCAAGGTGAGGGTAAAGCCTTCTCCAAATCCACGTGTCTTTAGATGCTTATAGAGATGAGCTTGAATTTCGGCAATGTTTACACTATGACTCACGTTAATTTCAACTAATTGAATAGATGAATGTGCTTATGCGTTTTTATTGTAGGGGTGGGCGAAGCTTCATGTAAGGAGGCAGTTGAGACCTAAGCTGTGTCCCATGCGAAGCGGTTGGTACAGTTTAGATCTTCTGTTTAATCAGGCTGAGCCATTTAAAAACGGTTTCTTGCAGAACAATACCTTCACCATTTTTTTCAAGCCCTTGATTTTGCAGGCGCATCGCGTCTACAAATCAAGGGCTTGAAAAAAATGGTGAGCATATTGATAGAAAAGATATAGAAATCCTAAATGCTTTTTCAAGATGAGATAGGTACGACTCATCCCAACTGTTAAATCCTATGAAGGCGCTTTTCCTGTCATTTTATGGCGGAAAAACTATCTTTATAGGTTTCAGTAGGAGATCTGAAGCGGCTCAGATTCAAAATTGAATTGAAGTTATTCCCTAATGGATGAGCTTTACTAAAATTAATTTTTGTTGGGCGATGCAATCCAAGGAAACTCAGTCTTGTGGCACATAGTGAATATACGACAATAGTTAGGCTCATCAATAAAACATATAAAAATTGTTCTGTGCTGAATATTTGAAATTAAGAATTGGCAGCTATTCTGGCATTTCAGCTCATCAATAAATAGGTTCTATATTTGGATCAATGTATTTAGCATGAGCCTCATCATTTAATAGGGGTGCTGTTTCTCAAATCGTTGAGAAATACCTGAATTCAAATTGTTCTTGTACTCGTTTTAATTGATGTAGCCAAGGAGCATTCTATGTTTTATCACGTTAAAGAATTGGAGTTTAATGCACGAGTATCGGGGCCCGATCCTCGTTTTGCCAGTTTATTATTAGAGCAATTTGGTGGGCCAAATGGTGAATTAAAAGCCGCCATGCAATACTTTACCCAGGCTTTTGCAGCCCGAAAGCCTTATCCTGACAAATACGATATGTTGATGGATATTGCCACCGAAGAGTTGAGCCACCTGGAGATTGTTGGGGCCACCATCACAATGCTGTTGGATGGGGTCAATGGTGAGTTGAAAAATGCTTCCGAATCGACCTCATGGATGAACCTTCTGCCGAATCAGAAAGAGCAGATGATTCATCAGGCTATGACCAATCCCCAGTTTCTGCTACTGTCCGGTGGTGCTCCCCGGTTAACGGATAGTCAGGGAACGCCCTGGATGGGCTCCTTCGTCAACGCCAACGGGGATTTGACAGTGGATTTGCGATCGGACATCGCCGCTGAATCCCGAGCCAAGATTGTGTATGAACACTTGATGCAATTCACTGATGATCCCTATGTTAAGGAAACCTTAGGCTTTTTGATGACACGGGAGATCGCCCACTACAAGATGTTCGCGTCGGCCCTGGAAACCATTGAACCCAACTTCCCACCGGGAGTTCTGCAAGGCGACCCCCGCTATACCCATGTCTATATGAACATGTCCAATGGAGCCGATGCTCGTGGCCCCTGGAACCAAGGGCAAGGAGCCTGGGAATCTGGAGAGGAATGGGAGTACGTGCAAAAGCCCTATGAGCATGTCGTAGAGACGAAGGGCATGGTGGAGCAGCCTGTTAAGGGTAATAAGCATACCCTGGATGAGGCTCAGGAAAAGAGCCGTGCTCTGGGCAAGCAGCGCAGCCAAGAGGTGAAGTCATCCGTAGGGGGTGGCGCAAATCAATGGTCAACCTATCCCCAAAATGATTTGGCAAGTCCTAAAACGGTGGTTGACCCTGAGAGCCACGGTTCAGTAATTTAATACACTGCTTCAATCTCTGGGTGTATTTACACTAATTTACTGTGCTGAACAAATCTTCGAAGTCCGGCTCCTTAAAGGAGCTGGGCTTCTTTTTCATTCGGGGCACGCTTTCCGTCCCCCAAAAAAGCTCATATTGCCGTGTGCTCCCTGCACGTCAACATGGGCGCTTGAGCTTATCCCAAATTGGGGTTACATATGGCTATAACCTGAGTTCGGGTTAAGGGCGTTTTCGAGTGCCGCGCAACGCGCGGTACTCGAAAACGCTCATTTTGGCGTGCGCAGAGCGCACGCCAAAATGAGCACTTCAGCTTATCCCGAACTGAGGTTGCTATAGAACGGGTTGTCTCTCTTTCAAAAAAAAACTGTGCAGGTTGCACAGTAGGGTTGGAGCTTATTTGGGAGATTCTTAAGCTCCGTTAGGAGTTTGTTTGGCTAAATAGTTGCACACAGTTTTGCTGCTCCCAATGTTTCTTAAACAGCAACAGCTTCTGTTTCTGTCTCTGTCTCTGTTTCGGCTATGAAGTCAGCTTCGTAATCGAAATCGGGCTCGATTTCGGGCTGGAGGCGATCGCGATCCTCGATAAAGTTGTAGTGATCCAGTGCCTCCATAATGCCCCAGGAGTAGTTACCCTTCGCGAAGTAGACTTTAGGATACTCGCGCAGTTTTTCAACTTCCTGGCTGTAGTTGCCAACCACAACCGCCAGCGTGTTGCCAGCCAGCATACTTTCGTCATTGCCTGAACTTCCAGCAACCAGGAAACGGTCAATCGCCAGATTCCACTTCATTGCGCAATACCGAATGGCATTACCCTTGGAAGCTCGGATAGGCAGCAGGTCGAGGTACATGCTGTGGCTGAAGATGCCATTGATATGCAGCCGCCGCCGCCGCAAATGTTGCATCATCTCGTTATAGCTGGGAGCCTTGCTGGCATCGACAAAGTAGCTGAGCTTGTACTGGCCCTGGCACTCATCAGGCTGTAGCTCAATACCGGGTAATTCTGCCATCGCTTGCCGCACAGCGTCGGGTTGCCAGCGATAGTTGATGTGCCGCGCCCAATTGGGATCGGGAATGACCTGAGGGCCGTAGTAGATTTCCGAACCCGTTGAAGCAATCAGCACATCCGGCATGGGGAACTGCCATTCGCCCAACATTGCCAACGCACTGGTGAGCGATCGCCCTGTGGCAATCCCAATTCCCGTCGTGCCGCCCTCTTGATTGAGCCGCTGAATCAGCTGTTGCAGCGCTGCATGATCACCCAACAAGGTATTGTCGATTTCGCAGACCAGATAGCGATCGGCGTTCATCAAACGGTTCATGCTGGGCATATTCCATGCTTGAGATGTCGCTGTTTTTTCCACCGTGAGGTAGCTCAAGGGGGACTGCACACGCCGCTGGGGCAGCTGGCGCAGGTGCTCCAGGTAGCGCTCCACATGGCTCTTCCAGGAGAAGTTTTGGCGTACACGATTGAGGCCGTTGGTTGACCACTGTTGCCATTGTTCGGTGTCGGTTAATGCCTGGCGCAGAGCGGCTTGAATATCCGCAATATCGAGAGGATTGATTAACCGCCCGTTATCACAGGCTGCCAGAATGTCGCGAGGGCCACCATCTGCCGTGGCAATGATCGGCGTTCCACAAGCCGTCGCCTCAATGAGAGTCAATCCAAAGGGCTCGGTTAGCGCTGGGTTGATAAATACGCCCCGAGTCTTGGTTGTGAGACGGTATAAATCAGGCACCTCTTCCGACTTGTGATGTTTTGGATAGGCTACTTTTCCGTAGAGATCATAGCGGTCGATCAGCCGGAAAATATCAGCCATCACCTTGCGGGGGCCAGATTCCATCTGATTGATGTCATCCCGGTTACCGAGCACTAACACAAGATTCGCCAGTTTTTGAAGTTCTGGATCTTGACCGTAGGCTTCCACCAGACCGGCCACGTTTTTCCGCATAGCTGCACGAGACAAAGCCAAAATAATAGGCTTGTCTGGTTCTCGTAGAAAGCGCTTCAAATCATCAAAAATGGGTGGCTCAACCCAATCATCTCCAGCCGGGTAAAACCGCTTCAGGGAAACACCCGGGGGAATTACCACCATGCGATCGGGCTGGTATTGGTCGTAGATGCCGTACTGATCGGTTACTTCCTGATGGGTGCTGGCAATGATTAGAGAAGCACTGGCCAGAGTTTTTTCTTCTGCTTCAATACGAGTGCTGATATGAAAGTGTTCTTCGACAGCTTCAGGCTTGGTGCCTTGCTCTAAAAGGCGATCGCGCTTCACGCGCCCCAAAGAATGGCCGGTGTGAACTTGGGGAATCCCCAGCCACCCGGCCACTCGGCAACCCACATATCCGGCATCAGCATAGTGAGTATGAATTACATCTGGAACACGGCCTACTTGCCGAATATGCCGCACCATTTCATCGGCGAAACTATCAAGATGAGGCCATAAAACCTCTTTGCGTAAGTAGCGGCGAGGACCGCAGTTAAGACGAACAATCTGCGCTTTTTCACAAATCTTTTCGATGGGTTGCGCGTAATCTGGACTGACTTTTGGATCGTTGACTAAACGTGTTACCAGATCGACCCGATCAACTAGGGGATTTTCAGCCAGCGCTTGAGCAAGTTCTACTACGTATTTGGTTTGTCCTCCGGTATCGGCATCCCGGCCAAGTTCCAGATTATGCCCTCGAATCAAACCATGAACGCTGACAAGTAAGATGTACAACCCTGCGGGTTTTGACATAGGTGTTTTATCCTCCTTGGACTAATCACTGCGAAGAGCGTCAGTCACTTTGTGATCACCGAAACTTGACGTTGCCCGTGCGTTTTCAAAGTAGTTGGGATTTACGGGTAATTATATAGATTTGATAAGATTCTGCCGTTATCTTGCTAGTTTCGCTTCACTCCAAGGAAATACATCACGCGGAAACAGAGGCATAGACTGGCATTCAACCTTTGATGAGAATGTATTACAATTTGTTGCTGAGCTCGATAGATGCAACGTGAAGGGTAAATTTCTAAAAAACTTTTTTGTGTTTGTGCCCTACAAAGGCGTGTCATATTTATTACATTCAAGCCAATTAACCCGTAATTCCTCTTAAGAATTATGGAATTTAAGAATTGCTTAATGATGTATGAAATCTCTTTCTGCTTAGTCGGTATTTCTGAATACTATAGTTGGTCGAGTGAGGTACAAGAGAGGGGTGTAGAATTTCATTCCTCTCTCGTATCTCGACAGATTGGAAAGGGATATCAGTAGCTCAATTCAATTAAATCCAGACTCTAAAATGCTGTGCCACCCGCCCTCTCTATAAAGATATTCGAGTTAATTAAACAAGGTAGTGGATGGAGCTTAGCCCTACACGCTACCTTCCTTGTGAACCAACGTGCCGTATAGCTGTTCTGAGCTTGGCAACTCTGCTTGTTCTTGGAAAGCTAAATGATAGGCCTTGGGAAAACCAAAATTCATAATGTAACTCTTCTCCTTTGATGGAATAAGGAGGAGCTAAAACAGGCATGTTTCCCGGTTGGAAACTGCTCAGCCCGATCCTGTGCCTGTAATAGACTTCGCCCAGGCACTCGTAAGCACAAGATGTACCCATTGGCCGTCTGATAAATTCAGTCGAATGGACGGATCAGTTTGTGTACGAGCACTTCAACAAAGTTCCTTACGCGGGCTCTTAAATCCGTCCCCACGGCGTGAAAGCTGTGTTGGAGGAAATTTTTAACCAATTTGAGGGGGGATTTAGAACGTTAATTTCCGTATGCTGTACATACGAAAATGACTGATTCATGATTGTTTCTTACCCATGTTTCGTGCACTCGGGTTATGCCTCAAACCATTCGACAGGTTTATCCTGGATTAAATCCTCTGCCCTCTGCGTACAATCCGGTTGTGGTGCGATTGGTGCATGCCTTTCTGCCCCTCGTGATGCGATTTCGCACACGGCCCTGGTTACCCGCAGGTATTACCAGGGTTGACGTAAGCAACCCAGAACGATTGGCTAGCCTATATCAACAATTTCAGGCTGGGAAGGTTCGCTTCATGCTGGCCTTTCGCCATGTGGAGGTGGATGATCCCCTTTCCGGGTTGTATATGCTTTCCCGAATGATTCCCAAAGCAGCTCGGGAGAAAGGTGTGAAGCTGCGCTCCCCTTTGCACGTCCACTTCCTTTTCGATCGCGGGATGCCGCTTTGGGGTGGCCCCTGGTTGGGGTGGCTGCTGTCCCGAATGGGTGGTGTCTCGGTGCATCGGGGTAAGCATCCTGATTGGCAGGCTCTCCGCACCTCTCGGGAGTTGATGCTAAATGGAGAACTTCCATTTGCGATCGCCCCCGAAGGTGCCACCAATGGTCACAGCGAGATCCTGGGACCCCTGGAACCGGGTGTTGCCCAAATGGGTTTCTGGTGCGCTGAAGATCTGCAAAAGGCTGGCCGCCCCGAAACAGTGTGGATTGTGCCCATTGGAATTCAATATCACTACATTGGCGCTCCCTGGCATAATCTCGATCGCCTGATGACCCAGTTGGAAACCAACATGGGCCTTCCTCCCCAACCCCTCGAACCCCTCGCCGATGACCAACGGCCCGATGCGTATTACAAGCGCCTTATCCGGCTAGGGGAGCATTTCCTGACCAAGATGGAGCAGTTCTACAGCCGCTTCTACCATCGCCCCCTTCCTCCTAAAGACCTTCCCCCCGATGCACCTAACATCACCCGACGTTTGCAAGCCCTCCTGGACGAAGCCCTGAAGGTTTCGGAAGAGTACTTCGGTGTTTCATCCAAGGGCAATCTTTCCGAACGCTGCCGGCGCTTGGAGGAAGCGGCGTGGACCTATATTTACCGAGCGGATGTGAGCGATCGCAACGCCCTCTCTCCCATCGATCGCGGTCTGGGTGACTGGCTTGCCGAAGAAGCCAGCCTGCACGACACTCACATGCGCCTGGTAGAAAGCCTGGTGGCCGTCACTGGCTCCTACGTCAAAGAAAAACCCTCCTTCGAACGTTTTGCCGAAATCACTCTGCTACTGTTCGACGCTACAGCTCGTATTCGCGGCGACAAATATCCCCGCCGTCCCCGTTTGGGCTACCGCCGCTGTCAAATGACCGTCAGTGAACCTATTTGCGTGAGCGATCGCTTTCCTGATTACCAGACCAGTCGCCGGGCTGCACGGGATGCCATCAACACACTCACAACGGATCTCCAGCATGCTCTAGAAGCGACGATTGAGTCGTGATGGGCGATCGCCTTAACAAAATCCTGTTACAACACCCGTATCCAACGACAACGTGTCGCCTTTCGCATCGCCTGTGTGATACGCTGCCAGCAACACCTCGCTGGTTTTGCCCCAGGAAATCGTTCCGTCGTGGGAGAGGGCGATCGCCCCGAAATCTCGCTGTCGGCTTCCCGCCTCCTGGAAGGAACGCCCCATTGCTTCCCCAAGGGGCAGACCGTCCGTCACGCGAACCACAATACGAGCGGCCAAACATTCATCAATAATGTCTTCACCAATGCCGGTGCAACTTACGGCTGCATGGGCGTTAGCATAATTTCCCGCAGGTGTGGCCGAGTCGCTCACCCGACCAATGCGCTCAAAGCCCTTGCCTCCTGTGGATGTGCCCACCGCCAAGCGACCTTCTGAGTCCAACGCCACCACACCGATCGTGCCTCGCCCAGGCTCGGAGGCAAGTTCGGGTTCCGCTATGACCCCAGCCATTTCATGGGAAAAATTATTGTTCCGTTCTGCCATCCACTCCTGTAAGCGAATATCTGTCAGGGGGTCATAAATGGGTTTGCCTAACTCTCGCAGCAGTTCAGCAGCTCCATTGTCGGAAAGAACGCGATCGCTACCCTCTTGCAAAAACTGTGCCAACTCAATGGGATTCTTCACTCGCGATACGTTGATCACACCGCTAAATCGCTGAATCAGCCCATCCATGAGCGATGCACTCATCCGAATTTGCCCGTCTGACTGCAACACTGAGCCCGTCCCAGCGTTGAAGCGGGGATTGTCCTCCATCAATCGGCATCCTAAAACGACTGCCTCTTTGGCCGAACTCCCCGCCTTCAACAGGGCATAAACCTTATCAATGGCATCGAACAAGGCCGTGCGAACGGCCTCCTCGCCGCCTTTGCCCCGCAAGGAACTTCCGGCTCCGCCGTGGATGATCAGTTTAGGTTGCATGGTAGTCAATGTGTAGAGAAGTGAAAGGAAAAATGAAGTCAAACGAACGCTTTTAGGCCATCAGGAAATGATGAGATCCTATCTGTGTGAGCCTACAAAAAGAGTTCCCAAACGAACGATGGCTATTATCTGACAAATATTGAGGGGTGAGTAGGTGCGATCGGGTGACTCTACCCGACCCCCTGATTCCGCCGCCGCCGACACCGTTCGGAGCAATACTTCACGTCATCCCAACAATCGGCCCACTTTTTACGCCAGGTGAAGGGGCGCTGACAGACAGGGCAGAGCTTTGTGGGCAAATCCGATTTGGAACGGGTGCGCGCCATGGCAATCTGGAATGTGCAGTGGGTGAATTACTGTGGTAATTGTAAAGGATTGTAAAGGCTTAATGGTAGAGACAGAAGCCAGTCGACTAGCGCGATTGCATCAGGTACGGATTGTGTTGGTAGAGCCAGCCGGGCCGCTGAATGTGGGGTCGATCGCCCGCATCATGAAAAATATGGGATTGTCTCAACTGGTTCTGGTCAATCCTCAGTGCGATCCTTTAGGAGCAGAGGCGCGGCAGATGGCGGTGCATGCCTTCGATATCCTGCAATCTGCTCGTATTGTTTCCAGGCTGACGGATGCATTGGAGGGATGTCGGCGGGCGATCGCCACCACTGGCCGTGATGACACGACTCTGAACATTACCCTGGAAGGCCCTCGTGCTGTACTGCCCTGGCTCGTGGAAGCTGTCGATGGCCCAACCGCTCTCCTATTTGGTCGGGAAGACCGGGGGCTGACCAACGAGGAAATTAATCGGGCACAGCGGTTCCTTTACATTCCCAGTGATGCGGCTTATACCTCGCTGAACCTGGCGCAAGCTGTGGCCCTCTGCTGCTACGAGCTGCGAATGGCGTTGCTAGAACCTGCCCCTATTGCAGCGGCTCCGGTCGGCACGCATAACCCGGCCTCCCACGATCGCTTAGATCAGTATTTTCAAGATTTAGAGTCCCTATTATTAAAAATTGGCTATCTTTACCCACATACAGTAGCCAGCCGCATGAAAAAAATTCGCCAGATCTACAATCGAGCGCTACCCTCTGATAATGATGTGGCCCTTTTGCAAGGCATGATCAGCCAAATGCGCTGGGCGTTGCAGCAAAGCCATCCCCGTAACGAGTCAATGCAGGATGAATAATTTGACGAATCTCCCCCATGCTGGTGATAATTTGCGGATAATTTCAGAGTGGTGGGTTGCATCTAATCAGTCATACTGGCTCTGGAAGCTTGATTTGCTTGTTCTTGAGATGCGTTAGAGGTGTTGATGTCAATGGAATCTGGAAAACCCTCACGCCCTCCCCGTCGCCGCCGTCCTGGTCGTCGACCTCCCACATCCTCCAGCGCCCCTGCGAATGAGAATGGGCGACGCAGCTCTCAGAACGGTTCGGGCAGTTCATCTTCGGACCTCTTTCGGTTGCCGTCAGCTTCAGCCGATAGCAATCGTAGCGATACTCCAGCCCCGTTGGTGCGGCGGCGTTCGTTGCGATCGCCCCGACCTGACTCCCAACTGAACCTGCGCCGTCTGCTAGACGAGCCAACCGGGCGCAATGGCTCTAGCGCTCGTCGTCGCCCCTCTGAAGAGAATGGAGCTTTAACACGGTTACGCCCAGTGCAGCCCGTCCTGTCCAAGAAAACGAGCCTGCCACCTACCGTTATTCCCATTCAGGCGCGTCCCGTGCGCCCTCAGTCACCTGCTGAAGCGGTGATCTCGCCGCCCAGCCCTCGGCGGCGACGACGGCGATCGCAGAAACCCGCCACGCCCCTGCTCTACATCACTCGTCTGCTAATCTTTGGAGTGGGTGTTGGGGCGATCGTCGGCACCATCCTTTCTATCTGGACGCCAGCCCAATCTTCCTTTACCGCCGCCGGTACCGTTCCCGGTTCTGCTGCGGCATCGGAGGCCGCGAAGCAGCCTTCTGACCTGGGAGAAGGGATGTTCCGTCTGGATGGAGCTCCCCCTTCCACTGTTCCGGCTCCCGTAGCCGCTCGCTTGAAGCAACCGATTAATGAGCTGGCGTCGGCAATCCAGCCCCTGGTCACCCAGTCACCCGATCTGAAACCCGGCATCTTTATCGTGGATTTAGACACCGGTAATTATGTTGATATCAATGGCGATAAGGCAATTCCGGCTGCCAGTACGATTAAGGTGCCTATTCTGGTGGCCTATCTGCAGGATGTAGATGCCGGAAAGGCCCGTCTGGACGAAGCCATGACCATGAAGCCGACGGATATTACGACGGGTTCTGGCGAATTTCAATACCTGCCTCCAGGTTCCAGCTTCTCCAGTTTAGAAACGATTACCAAGATGATCACCATCAGCGATAACACGGCCACTAACATGGTCCTGGAGCGAGTGGGTGGGGCGCAGATGCTGAACCAACGGTTTCGCACATGGGGGATGACCCAAACGGTGATTCGCAACCCCCTGGCCGACTTAGCTGGAACCAATACCACCAGCGCTCGGGATCTCTCGCTGCTGCTGATGGCCGTTACTCAGGCTGATTTTCTGTCCTTGCGCTCGCGCGATCGCCTCATGGAAATCATGCAAGGCACTGTGACGGATACCCTGATTCCCGCTGGTACGGGCCCCAATGCGGTTGTTGCCCACAAGACCGGTACCATCGATTCGATGGTTGGTGACACGGGTATTGTAGATTTGCCCAACGGCAAACGCTACGTCATCACCGTACTGGTGCAACGCCCGACAGATGACGGACGAGCCCAAGAACTGGCCCGTCAAGTTGCCCGGGTTGCTGCCGAATACTTTGGTAAAGCGGCTCCGGCCCCGGGTGCAGCCTCAGCCCCAGCGGCCGCTCCAGCGACGCCGGCAACAATGCCCGCTACGACGGCTCCTCAGTAGAGCTTCCCGGCATCACTTTATGTCGCGAATGAATCCCGTCTTCTACAATGGGGGTGTTGCGAGCGCAAAACCTTCAGTCGATTCAAATTATGGAACTAACAACCGTTAACGTCGAAAAAGTATTGGATGAGCTTCGCCCATATCTGATGTCGGATGGAGGCAACGTCGAGCTGGTTGAGCTGGATGGTCCCGTTGTTCGTCTGCGTCTCCAGGGTGCTTGTGGCTCCTGCCCTAGCTCCGCCATGACCCTGAAGATGGGCATCGAGCGCAAGCTACGCGAATCTATTCCCGAGATTGCCGAAGTCGAGCAAGTATTCTAATTTCACTTGCCAACCTATAACCTCATTTGCGCGGAAGGCAGCACGTATCGTGCTGCCTTCCGCGCAAATGAGGTTATGGGTGCATAACCCTGGTTACTTGAAAAGGTGTTTTTTGTACTCTTGGGCACAAAAAAACACCTTTTCAAGCAAATTCGGAGGGAAGGGTGTAGGGTGTGGGATAGTTATAACGTTTTGTCACATTCTCGATTTTTTGAAACAATCGAGAACATTGCAAGAGATACGCGATCGCCCGTTCTCAAAACCGGATTTCGCTTCCTTCTGCCCATTTACTTATCCATCGTTTTGCTCCCATGCCTCATCCTCTCTACGTTGCGTTTATTTGGCATCAGCATCAACCCCTCTACAAAAGTCGGGCTGTGGGTCAGTATCGCCTTCCCTGGGTGCGCCTCCACGGGACGAAGGATTATCTGGATTTGATCCTAATTTTGGAAAAGTTTCCCAAACTGCATCAGACGGTGAACCTGGTGCCATCTCTGATTCAGCAGATTGAGGATTACGTAGAAGGAACGGCCTTCGACCCGTATTTGACGCTGGCTCTGTCTGAAGCGGATGCCCTCAACCCAGAGCAGAAGCAGTTTGTGGTCGAGCACTTTTTTGACGGCAACCACCACACGCTGGTCGACCCCCATCCCCGCTATGTCGAATTATTCAAGCAACGGCAAGACAAGGGCGGGGATTGGTGTATCGAAAACTGGTCGCCGCAGGATTTCAGCGATCTTTTAGCCTGGCATAACCTGGCCTGGATTGATCCGATGTTTTGGGATGATCCTGAAATCGCTGCCTGGCTGAAACAAGACCGTGGCTTTACCTTGAGCGATCGCCAACGCATCTACTCTAAGCAACGAGAGATCATGTCCCGCATCATCCCGCAACATCGCCACATGCAGGAGACGGGTCAACTCGAAATTACGACCACTCCCTACACCCACCCCATCCTGCCCCTCCTCGCCGATACGGATTCCGGAAGGGTAGCTGTACCCGATATGGTACTGCCCCAAAACCGCTTTCAATGGGAGGAGGACATCCCCCGCCATCTAAAGCGGGCAAGGCAGATGTACCGCGATCGCTTTGGCTGCGAACCTCGCGGGTTGTGGCCTTCAGAACAGTCTGTCAGTCCTGCCATCCTGCCTTATATAGCCGAGCAGGGTTTTAATTGGATTGTGTCTGATGAAGCGGTGCTCGGCTGGACGCTGAATCACTTCTTCCACCGTGACCAACATGGCACTGTGCAGGAACCCGAGTTAATGTATCGTCCCTACCGTCTAGAAACACCTCAGGGAGATCTGGCAATTGTCTTCCGAGATCATCGTTTGTCGGATTTGATTGGATTCACCTACGGAGCGATGCCAGCGGAAAAGGCAGCAGCTGATATGGTAGGGCAGTTGGAGGCGATCGCTCAGCAGCTCATCTCTCACCAGTCTGAAGGCACTACGAGCTTAGAGCAACCCTGGCTGGTGACGATTGCCCTTGACGGTGAGAACTGCTGGGAGTTCTACCCCGAAGATGGAAAGCCTTTTCTGGAAGACCTTTATAGTCGCTTGAGTGAGCACGAAGATATTCGTCTCGTCACTGTGTCAGAATTTCTAGAGCAATTTCCCCCAACGGAAAGTTTGCCTGCCAACAAGTTACATAGCGGCTCCTGGGTTGATGGCAGCTTCACGACCTGGATCGGCGACCCTGCTAAAAATCGTGCCTGGGATTTGCTGACTGAAGCACGTCAGGTTCTTGCCAACCACCCTGAGGCAACCGAAGAGAACAACCCCGAAGCTTGGGAAGCGCTGTATGCGGCTGAAGGTTCTGATTGGTTCTGGTGGTTCGGCGAAGGGCACACCTCGAACCAGGATGCCATGTTCGATCAACTTTTTCGGGAACACCTTGCTGCCCTATACATGGCCTTGAATGAGCCTGTTCCGACCGAAGTGCGCCGCCCTGTGGAAGACCACACAGTCCATGGCGATCATGCCCCTCAAAGCTTTATTCACCCCTTAATCGACGGGCGCGCTGATGAGCAGGATTGGGATAAAGCGGGACGCATTGAGGTGGCCGGAGCTCGAGGTACCATGCATCGCAGCAGCAAAATTCAGCGCCTCTGGTATGGGGTTGATCACCAAAGCTTCTATTTCCGCTTGGATTTTGCGGCTGGCAGTCGGCCGGGTGTAGACTTCCCCTCAGAACTGCATCTGCTATGGTTTTACCCCGACCGTACTACCTTCAATGCCCCGGCTCCCTTGGCCGAACTGCCAGACGAAGCCCCGATGAATTACCATTTTCGCCATCACCTGGGAATTAATTTGGTGACGGGCGATCGCTGGCTTCAGGAGGCAGGGGAGTACTTCCAATGGCATTCCTGTCCCACTACGGCACAAGTAGCTATAGACACGTGCCTGGAAGTCGCTATTCCTTGGGCTGACCTCCAGGATATAGAACCTGACTGGGCTCTAAGGG
Source organism: Leptolyngbya sp. PL-A3 (assembly GCF_039962325.1). NCBI lineage: Bacteria > Bacillati > Cyanobacteriota > Cyanophyceae > Leptolyngbyales > Leptolyngbyaceae > Leptolyngbya > Leptolyngbya sp. PL-A3. The sequence continues at coordinate 77,720 of NZ_JAMPLB010000002.1, read as the reverse complement.
TTGTGGTGATTCTTGCAGAGGACGGCCACTATGTCAGCTATCTTCCTGAGAATGCCCTGATTCCTGTTGAAGTGCCATAACTACAGTGCTTTTCAAGTGCTTAAAACCTGGTTGTTTTTATGAGAGCCGTGCAGCGCGTAGCGCGGCTCTCATAAAAACGCAACCAGATTGGAAAAGAGGAGTACGAAGCACTCCTCTTTTTTAAAGTAGATAACTATGAGTATGAAACCAGGAGCTGTTTTAAAAGTCATTTTTTCGTTCTAGAAGCGCACGAAAAAGTGACCCTTTCAGACAGCTCTAAAGTACGTCCTAGAACAATTTGCGTGATAGCAAACCACCTAAGCCAGGCTTCTCGGGTTTGGCGGGTGGCTTCTGATCGGCTTTCGCCTCAACCAGCTTTTGACATTCGAGGGCGAGGGCGTCCTGAGAGTTGATTTGCAGGGCTTGACGCACACTGATTGCTGCCATTCCGACCAGTCCCTTTGCAAGGTTTACCTTTGCCATCCAGGCATGATATTCACTTTGGGTTGGGTCGTTTTTAATGGCGTCTCGTAACTCGGCTACGGCTTCGTTATAGCGCTTCATTTTGAACTGTTCCTGCGCCCGTTGCAGATGTCCCCGAGCACGTTCTTGCGCTGCAAAAGGCACTTTCATAACTATTGCAGGAGACGAATTATTGGGTTGAGAAGAACGAGGGGTAGATGACATTTGCATAGTTCCTGGAACTCCTGAAAAGATTTAGTTAAGTGCACTCGTGGTGGCTAAATCATTTACATAAACCACCCGCATTATTGAATAAAAGTAACGCATTATGGGCGTTATCTTAAAACAACCCAAAGCAGATCAAACATCAACAGGGTAAGAAACAGAAATCATCCCTTATTTCTACAACAACTTATGACGCGTTGTTAAAGAAAATATTCAACTTCAAGAGAGAAAAGGATGGCCGGATACGCTGTCCAGAGTACAGCAAAACTTGCCGTTTAACGAAACCCTCTGAAAAGGTATTCAGTGCTATTAAGGATATAAATTTCAACCTCAAGAAGACATCGGGATAAATTCTGATCTAGCGTTATTCAAGCCTCACTCGAAAAAAATGGGTAGGGAAAACTTACGGGCTTTCTAAACTGATGAGGTGATAAATTTAACACGGCTTACCTGGTATCCAAGCGAGTCTCAATTCGTACTCTTCTAAAGTCAAAACAAGGGTAGAAATACGTATTGTTTTCAAAAGCTTCCTCCCGTATTCAGGCCGTATTTCAGCCATACGGCTGCTTGTTAAAGAAGGGCGATAAAACACAAAAGGCTGTGCTGCCTATAAAGCTTATGGCACAGCCTTTTGTGTTTTATTAGCAAAGCCGTTCTTCTCCTTGAAAATACGCAAATTCGATTGAATAGTACGGCACTTAATCGACTTTGATATAGAAATTTTAGATATAACTATCACCAGCGGGTGCATCCCAGTTTTGTTAATGTGGCGGGCGAAGCCCGCCACATTAACAAAACTGGGATTTCAATCTGCAAAAGTGGGATGTACCCTTACCAGCTATCTTGTATCAAAAGGAGAGAGGTAGAGCTTCGCTCCTTCTGATACAAGCTTGGTGCTCTCGAGGCTCTTAGTAACAAAGTTTCTAGCCCGGTAATTCACTTCGGTAGAACCAGGTTTTTCCGGATTCTCCGTTTAATCTGCGTAAGGGTCGATAGCAGTATCAAGGTTTTTCAATTGTCTCGTTGATAAAGCATGAGGAACATCTAACAAGTTTTGTAGACCAAATAAATGGTGCTGATCCTTGATGGAGCTTCTATCACCGAATGTGTCAAGATTTAAGGTTCTTGACAACTTGTAGGTAATTTCACGCAGTTCTTCACTTGAAATATATAGATTTAAAGCCTGTGGCGCTTATAAAAGAGTCCAATCATTCACAATAACTTGCATTTCACGTTCCGGCTGAGCTTGGGAACCGCTCGAAAAATGAGGTAGCAAACGTGACATAGACACCTATGACCGACTCTCCCGTGCGTTCCCCTCAGTCTATTGCTCCTACGGTTTCTACCTCTTCCTCGGCACTGCCTCCTCGTGAGCAGCCCACCCTAATCTACAAACTCAGTGCAACCGATTTCCTGAGAGAGTACGAGAATGGGAAAAAAACCTTTACTCGTCTTCTGGTTAAGGATGGTAAGTTCTTTGTTCAAGCACCTACCTTAAGTGGAGGTAACCTGCAAGGAGCCTGGTTATGGGAAATTGGGCTTTCCCGCGCATTGCTGAAGCGAGTCAATTTTAGTGATGCAAAGTTGTACCGTGCTGATTTGAGTGGTGCTGATATGACGGAAGCTAACCTGTGGAAGGCTGACCTACGGAAGGCGAACTTAATTCGCACAAATCTCAGTGGTGCGTTTCTGGGTGGTGCTAGCTTGCAGGAGGCTCGTCTGAATGGTGCAAATCTCAGTCGTGCTGACCTGCGAGGCGCTGACCTGACGAATGCTGACTTATCCGGAGCGATTCTGGATCAAACAATTATGCCGGACGGGACAATCCATAACTAAGCCCCTGGGCTGCCCGAACAAATGCTCGAAAGATCCGTTGCTGATGAGGGTCTTTCTCAGCAGATAGCTCGGGATGCCACTGAACAGCGATCGCCCACGGATGCGACCCATGCTCTATCGCCTCGATCAGTCCATCGGGAGCATAGGCTGCTACTCTCCACCCCGGGGGAATTGTTGTAATGGCTTGATGGTGCCACGATACGATCTCGATCGACAGGCTACCCACTAAAGCTGCCATCTGGCTTCCCGCTACAAGGCTTACCCCATGGCGTGTCGGAATGGGGGTTTCAGCCTGTAGAACCAGATGGGACACCTCGCTTCCAAACCGTTCGGGTACATGGGGAACAAGGGCTACACCACTGGCCACACTTAACACTTGTAATCCCCGACAAATTCCTAAAATAGCCCGCTCGCTCTGGAGCGCCCGACGGGCTAAGTCTAATTCGAACTGGTCGCGCTCCAAATCGATACGGGCCAGGGTGGGATGACTTGTTCCGTTGTAGTGCTGGGGGTGCAGGTCACCGCCTCCCGTAAACAATACCCCATCCAGATGAGCTAATAGACGATCGCTCTTTTCTTCACCCGGAGTCAATAAAACTGGAATGCCGCCCGCTCGCCGGACGGCATTGATATAGGCAATGTTCAGTTGAATGTTGCCCGTTGCATCCTGCCCGGGCGTGGTAATGCCAATCAATGGAGCTGCCATAATTGCAGAGAGACGAATCAGGAATACACACAGGCTACCCAGAGGTACCGAATGGGCAATCGTTGTATTTGCTGAAGTCATGCGAGCTTCCCTTCGGAAAACCCGTAGAGCACTACGCGATTAGAACCAGGAAGTTTATTTTTGAAAAACCGTACTCAGCGCCGCTTTTCAAAAGTAAATTGTCCTAACCCAGTTGCCTACAGCGCTTTTCAAGCGCTTAAAATCTCATTGTTTTTGTGAGAGCTGCGTGGAGTCAGGCTCTCACAAAAACAACCGTGGCTGATTCAAGCGCAAAGCGCTGTAAGGCTATAAACTTTATGCTCCAATTTGCGTTGATGAAGAGCCGCTCATGAATAGCCCAGCTTCCGTGCAAATACCATGCAGCTTTCGATCCCATGGGGCGACAGGAAGCTTGGGAAGACGGGCGAATTCAAACACAATACCGATGGTGGGAATGTTTAACCAGGCAGGAGAGCTGAGCATACGATCGTAAAAGCCGCCACCATAGCCCAGGCGATAGCCGCGTACGTCACAGGCAACTGCCGGAATCAGAATCAAATCAACTTCATGGGGAGAAATAACAGGGGCTCGGGGGTGGGGCTCGGTGATGCCGTAGGCACCCTGCTGGAGGGGGAGGATGGCATTCGGTGCCCAGCGATGCCATGTGAGAGTTTTGCCCTCACAACGTGGAAATCCCCAACGTTTCGGTAGAAAAAGAAGGGGTCTTAATTCGGGTTCTTTCCGAAAGCTGAAGAAGGCCAGCACAGTTTGCGCCTGCTGGAAGGTGGGCCAGTTTTGTAAGTGCACGCAGAGGCGATCGCTCTTTTCATGCCAAAGATCTGGGTGCATGGCCTGTCTGGCCCGGAGAAGCGATCGTCGAAGGTCAGCCTTTTGAGATTGCGGATCCGCTGCGTTCACTGCGATGAAACTGTCGTAGGGTAAGGGATTGACAGCCTTTGACAACCACTTTACCTGAAAATTTGGCGGTCGGCTTAATTCACACTTTTTTGTCAGCAATTCTCATTTTGAAATCAGGCCCGAAAACCGTTCGGGCATTAAAGCCAAGAGTTCACGCCCGTAGGGCGTGAACTCTTGGCTTTAATGCCCATACTGAGAACTGCTGCTTTTTTGTGATGTAGAGTGACCTCAGTTCACCCTACATCACAGATTTAGGGTCCTTACAGAGATAACTGTTTGGAAGAGTAAGGCAGAACCTCACTCTTCCAAACAGTTATCTCTGTAAGGACCCTCAGGTATCAAACTGCTGAGCATAGTAGCGGGCATAACGTCCGCCTGCATCTAGCAGTTCGGCATGGGTGCCTGACTCGACCACCTGGCCTTGTTCTAACACCAGAATGCGATCGGCCCGGCGAACAGTGGCAAGGCGATGAGCAATGATGAAGACGGTGCGATCGCGCATCAATCGCTCTAGCGCTTCCTGCACCAGCGCTTCTGATTCAGCATCCAGAGCGGAAGTTGCTTCATCCAGAATCAGGATTCTAGGATTAAGCAGGACGGCGCGGGCGATCGCAATCCGCTGACGCTGTCCACCCGATAGATTCATACCCCGCTCTCCGACCCAGGTGTCGTAGCCGTCGGGGAACTGACGGATGAAGGAGTGGGCATTGGCAATCTTTGCCGCTTCTTCGACCCGCTCCAGCTCAAATACTTTTTGACCAAAAGCTATATTTTGGGCGATCGTGCCGGAGAACAGAATGGTTTCCTGAGGAACCAGCCCAATCTGGCGACGCAAGCTTTGAAAGGTTACCTGACGGATGTCCGTACCATCGATGAGAATTTGGCCCGATTGAGGATCGTAGAACCGCAGCAGCAAATTGACTAATGTGGATTTTCCGGCTCCTGATGCACCGACAAGGGCGATCGCCTCTCCCGGAAACGCTAGTAAACTCAGATTACGCAGCGTTGGTTGATGGGCTTCATATCCAAAGGTGACCTGGCGATACTCCACCTTGCCGCTAACTCGGGGGAGGGCGATCGCATTGGGTGCTTCCACCACCGACGGCTGCATATCTAATAATTCAAAGATGCGATCGACGGAGGCTTGCCCTTGCTTAAACTCGTTGTAGTTCTCTGTCAGGTGGGCAATGGGATCGATCAGCATGGCTACCGCTACGACGTAGCTACCAAATTCCTGCCCGGTCAGGTTGCCCAGGCTAATCTGCCATCCCCCCAGCAACAGCAGCAGCAATACACTCAAGGCATAGAGGAATCCGACGACGGGAAACTGCACCGATCGCAACCAGGCTGCCCGATACTTTGCCCGCCGATTTCGCTCCGCTTCTCGGGCAAACCGGGCAATCTCGTACTCCTCAGCGGCAAAGGCACGAATTAGACGAATGCCGCTAAATACTTCTGTTAATAGGGATGACAAGTCAGAGATTAAGCTCTGGCTTTTGCGGGAAAACACGAGCATCTGTTCTCCAAACCAACCGATGAGCCATCCCATAAAGGGCACCAGCACCAGGCTAGCGACGGTGAGTTGCCAGTTGAGGTACACCATGTAGCCAAACACGGCGATCAACTGCAAAATGCAGGGCGTAAAGTCATGGAAGACTTTATTGACCACCTCTCCGATGCGATCAATGTCTTCGGTTAAGCGATAGGTGAGATCTCCAGTTTGCTTGCGTTCGAAGTAACTGGGACTGAGGGTTTGGAGGTGGGCATAGGTGTGGTTGCGCAGGTCGAGGGCGATCGCCAGCGCCGCTCTAGCCATTAAAGAATCCTGGCCATACTGTGCGGTTTTTTGCACTAAAAATATCCCGGCTACCACCAGTGACCAGCGAGCCAGCGGCCCCACTTGCCCCTGCACCAACAAGCCCAGCATTTTTCCGGCTAACCAGGCAAGCAACGGCCAGGCAGCAGTAAAAACAGCGGTGCAGCCCAAAGCAAACGCAATGGTTCGCCAGTGTGGGCGAAGGTAAGGGAGAAGCCTTAAATAACTCGAACGCTGTTTCAAACCACTACCAAGATGCTTGCTTAGCTAGGCTATCAGGTTTCGCCCTCAAAACCCTACCGCCAAAAACGATGAGAGGGTGAGAGCACAGCTCTCACCCTCTCATCGTTTTTGACTGACTTATGGATGATTTGTGCGTTGCTGACGCCGCCAGATCCAGAGGCCAAACCCGATCCCTAGCGACAGAAGCACAATTTTGGAAACGGGGCCCAGATAATGGTCAACCTCGTCGTAGTTCTCGCCAAGAGCATAGCCCAACCAGGTCAACAACGTTGTCCAAATGACAGTTCCAATGGTGGAGTAAAGCAGGAACAGGGGGAAGTTCATCCCGGCTAGCCCAGCAGGCAACGAGATTAAGGTCCGTACCCCTGGCACCAGACGACCCAGAAATACGGCTTTACCGCCGTGTCGGTTGAACCAGTTGACTGCCTTGTCAATATCTTTGCTAGAAACCGTGATCCATTTGCCATAGCGATCGGCCCATGCTTTGAGCCGGGCTTCTCCAAAGAAGTACCCTACGAAGTACCAGGGGAAGGCTCCTAACACGGTGCCTATGGTGCCAGCGGCGATCGCTGGTAAAAATCCCATTTTGCCCTGACTGATGGTAAAGCCCGCTAACGGCATAATCAACTCAGACGGAATTGGGGGGAACAGGTTTTCCAGAAACATCAACATGCCAATCCCCAGGTATCCCAGAGATTCCATCATTTGCGTAATCCATTCAGTCATAGCGTCAGTGGGGCGATGGGTAGAAGAGTCAAGGTTGAGTCAATCCTAGGTACTTTAAGGAACCTGAATGGACAGGTTATCGAGTTTTCATAAAAACTTTTTGAGGTTTGCATCTGCTGTAAATCCTTATTGAAGAAGGGCCGAATTCTCGACCCTTCTCCAAAAGATTTAGTCGTGCGGGCTGAGCACACAACCCATACGCTTGATCAGGTACCCGCAGTCCAGGAGTTGATGTACTCGATCTGTTCAGAGGTGAGGGTATCCACAGCGATGCCCATGGCTTGCAGCTTCAGGCGAGCAATGTCCTCATCCAATTCCCGAGGAATGGAGTGAATGCCAGGAGCCAACTTGCCCTTGTTCTTCACCAGGTATTCAACGGCTAGAGCCTGGTTCGCAAAGCTCATGTCCATCACAGCGCTGGGGTGGCCTTCTGCGGCGGCCAGGTTCACCAGACGGCCTTCGCCCAGAACCACCACAGACTTGCCGTTGGTCAGACGATATTCCTCGGTGAAGGAACGGACAGTCTTCACTTCGCTGGCCATCGACCGCAGCGACTTGAGGTCGATTTCGATATCGAAGTGGCCAGAGTTACAAACGATCGCCCCATCCTTCATCCGCTCGAAGTGTTCCTGACGGATGACGTGTTTGTTGCCTGTCACGGTGATGAAGATGTCGCCCTGGGGAGCCGCTACATCCATGGGCACCACCTTGAAGCCATCCATCACAGCTTCTAGCGCCTTGATGGCATCAATTTCAGTCACAATCACGTTGGCACCCATGCCGCGAGCCCGCAGAGCGGTGCCCTTACCGCACCAACCGTAACCGGCGACCACCACAGTCTTACCGGCCAGCAGAATGTTGGTCGCCCGAATGATCCCATCCAACGTGGATTGGCCCGTCCCGTAACGGTTGTCAAAGAAGTGCTTGGTGTCTGCATCGTTCACGTTCATCGCAGGGAAAGCCAGCACCCCATCCCGCAGCATGGCCTTCAGGCGCACAATACCGGTGGTTGTCTCTTCGGTGGTACCAATTACATCAGCGATTTGGTCCTGACGCTCCTGAATCAGGGTGGCTACCACGTCGCTACCATCGTCAATGATGATGTTGGGGCGATGATCGAGAGCGGTCTGCACGTGGCGGTGGTAGGTTTCGTTGTCTTCGCCCTTAATGGCGTAAACGGAAATGCCATGGTGTACCACCAGGCTAGCGGCCACATCATCTTGAGTGGAGAGGGGGTTGCTGGCAATTAGCAGGGCATCTGCCCCAGCATTTTTGATGGCGATCGCCAGGTGAGCCGTCTCAGTGGTGACGTGGCAGCAGGCAATCAGGCGCAGACCCGCCAGGGGCTTTTCTTTGGCGAAGCGATCCTGAATTTGGCGCAATACCGGCATCTCCCGGCCTGCCCACTGGATCCGTTGCTGCCCCTGATCTGCCAGGGACAGATCTTTCACTTCATGTTTGACAATGGTTGTGGTGGTCATTTAGGGGAACCGTCTTAAGAAATCTTGAGAATTTGCTTTCACTAGCCTACCCATCTTCGTCCAATCCGACAAATGATCTACACCGTTAGCAGCGAATATCCTGCTAAAGAATGAGGCTGATGGTGAATTCAGCGAATTTTTAACTCATGCCCACAGAAGTGCCAGTTTGTAAGCTATCTCAGGGTTTGCTACAGCTTCAAATGGGCTAACTCAGAGGATGGTTTTTTTGAGGTTTGTAAAATCGTTGACCTTACCTCTTGAGAAGTCCGGGAAGCTGCGGTTGTTGCTACCCTTTGGAATATTTAACCTGTAACTAGGTTTTGGGAACGCATCCGGAATTACCGTCTACGGCGGTGTAGAACAGAACCGTTCACGGTTTTAGGGGGTTTACTGTCAAATCCCTGGAGAAACCGAAAAAACTCTAGTTAGGAAATTACGACCCTGTCTGCTTGGGTTAACCTCGCTAGAATATAAGGTAGGAAGAATCTTTTTAGCTGGTGGCACGTCTGTCCTGGCTAGGAGCCGCCCCACCCCATCCATTTGAGCTCTGGCTCTAAACGTGGGTATCTTCTAACCCCGTGTGAATCAACTGATTTATCACGGTAGAGGTTGGCTCCATTGTCCTCTCGCATACAGCTTTATGGAATCTGGTAGTCAAGTCGAGACTTTTACTGAACCTCCTCCGCATCGTCTTGCAAACATCGCAGGTACGCTGATCGCCCTGGTGACGTTAATTCTACCTGTAGCGGCGATCGCCTACTACTCCACCAGTCCACCCCCTGTTTCCACCCCTAATACGATCTCGCCAACGTCGGCTCCTGCCACCCACCAAGGTCTATAGGGTTTGAGAACCACCTCTGGATTTAGAGGCATTCGATCCATCCCCGTGAGGGCAGTGTTTCATGCGGTATTTAAGCGAAACATCAGCGGATCAAATGTCCTCTTTTACAAGTTAATTCCCGTCTTCCCATAAAATGCTATTCGGGTAGGCTGGTTTTTATGGCTGTGGCTGGTTATCCTGTCACAGCTTTTGGCTGGTCATACTCAACCGAAGCACAGAAGACGGAGAGTTATTGTGGATTTATCGCGCATTCCGGCTCAACCGAAACCGGGTTTAATTAATGTCCTGATCGAGATTCCTGCGGGCAGCAAAAATAAGTATGAGTTTGACAAAGACCTGGGCGCGATGGCCCTGGATCGGGTGCTCTACGGCTCCCTGATGTATCCCTTTGATTATGGCTTTGTGCCCAACACTCTGGCTGACGACGGCGATCCCCTGGATGGCCTGGTAATTATGGATCAGCCCACCTTTCCGGGTTGCGTGATTGCAGCACGTCCTATTGGAATGCTGGAAATGGTTGATGGCGGCGATCGCGACGAGAAAATTCTCTGCGTTCCCGACAAAGACCCCCGCTATGCCCAGGTCAAGACCCTAGCGGATGTCGCTCCTCATCGGCTTGAAGAGGTTGCCGAATTCTTCAGAACTTACAAGAATCTGGAGAAGAAAGTGACCGAAATTCTGGGGTGGAAAGATGTTGATCTAGTTATGCCCCTGGTCGAGAAGTGTGTAAAAGCTTACCAAGCTTAATCCAATGGGGTCTGGCGGATGAGACTTTGTAACAATCTCATCCGCCGGCACCGTGAAATAAACACCATTTCTGCCAGAATTGCTATGCTAGAGAATCTGGGATATCTTCATCGCGTCTTCAGCCCGGGTTGGATGACAATCCCAGGCATCAGGGAACTCTATAGCCAGGGGACAACTTGCCCTGCCCACTACGATTAGGCCGATTCCCAAATGTTAGGTTTTGACCCGACCAACGCTGAAGCCAACACTGGTTCAACGACCTCCTTCAATCCGGTGCCGGACGACTTTCAAGTTCGGTTTTGGGGTGTGCGAGGCAACATTCCAACGCCCGGTGTAGAAACTACACGGTTTGGGGGTAATACCTCTTGCGTAGAAGTTGTGGTAGCTGGCCAGCGCCTCATTTTTGATGGCGGTACGGGATTACGGCTTCTAGGTAAGTACCTCCGGCCACGATCGCCCGTCTCGGCCCACATCTTTTTCACCCACACCCACTGGGATCGCATCCAGGGGTTCCCGTTTTTCATGCCCGCCTTTGTGGAGGGGAATCAGTTCAGCATCTATGGAGCTGTGGGGCCAAATGGCGCATCCATTAAGCAGCGGCTCTGTGACCAAATGTTGATTCCCAACTTTCCGGTGCCACTTCAGGCAATGCAGGCTAGTTTGCAATTTCACGATATTTCGGCTGGTTCGATTATTCCCATTGATGGGGTAACAGTGGAAACAATTTCCCTTAACCGGCCCCATGGTGCTTTGGGTTATCGGATCGCCTGGGATGGCCATTCTGTGGTCTATGCCACTGACACGGATCATGAATCGGGTGCGCTGGACCAGGGGCTACTCTATCTGGCTCATGAAGCCGATGTACTAATATACGATGCTTTCTATACAGAGCATATTTACAAAGGGGATCAAGGGGCAGAGCATCGCCCAGCCATGTGGCAAGCAGGAATTGAGTTAGCGATCGCCGCTAACGTCAAAAAGGTGGTCTTATTCCATCATGACCCGGAGCACGACGACCAGTTCCTGGAGCAGGTTGAAAAGGATATTCAGCAGCAGTTTCCTAATGTTCTTCTAGCTCGGGAGGGGATGACCATTCCTCTAGTTAAGACTCAGGGGAAATCCGATTAGCTCATTAACTCAGTGGCAGGTTGGATTTAGTCGAACAACACTGTATCGCTGTCAAAGTTTGGAGCGACGGCTCCTTATATTGTTGGTGCTACGTAACCTCAGTTCGGGTTAAGGGTGTTTTCGAGTGCCGCGCAACGCGCGGCACTCGAAAACGCTCATTTTGGCGTGCGCTTTGCGCACGCCAAAATGAGCACTTCAGCTTATCCCGAACTGGGGTTACGTATCGTCAATATGAGAAGTCCTGTTTTTAGCCCCGCAGGGATTCACGCCCTCAAAAACTGCCTCATGTAGGAGGTCTAATAATGGCGAAAAAAAACAGGGGTGAATTTCACCCCTGTTTTTTATGTGAAACTAACTGCCTTAACTTTGAGGCTTAATTTGCTTGGCCATATCTAGGAATGGATTCAGGCTGGGGCCAGGACGGCGACGGCTTGAAGTCCCATTCACGGAAAAATTGGTGGCAAAGTTGGTAGGTTGAGGTTCAGCTACAGCGACGGGCTTGGTTGCAGCAACCGTGGGAGCGGGATTAGCAACCTTCCCATTCGTGCTGGCCGCAGCAGGAGCTGCTTTAGCTTTTGCTGCAGGCTTTGCCTCGGCCTTGGCCGGAGCAGGCTTTGCCTCGACTTTAGCGGGAGCAGGTGCTTTTGCTTCCGTAGAAGCACCTGCGGCTGTATCTGCTTCCAGGAAATATTCTGATTTCTTACCTAAACCGATGAGCTTGAAGAGGCCCCCAAAAATTGCCCCCAGGACGGCAAAAAGACCACCGAATAGTTTATTGATAAAACCCATTTGTTTGACTGCTCCAAATGCTACGCTACCAGGTCACGGATCAGATTCAACCGCTGTTTCAATCAGCAATTCGTTCAAGTGCTTATTACGCCGGAGGGACATTGATGAGCAGATGCGTCCCTAAGGCCGCTGCATCCCAAACCAGGGTGACTCATAATGTCTCAGCTATTCCTTATTATCCCTATCAAGGGACAGGTTGGATGAACTGACTTAGGAGATTTTCGGATGAAGTTTTTCGAAGCGATCGCCGTTATTCATGTGGTATGAGACTTAAGCACAGTTGTTAACCTTAATTCGAGATAAGCCAAGAGCCCATTTTGGCGTACACTCCGAACACGCCAAAATGGGCCGCTCGCATCTGTAGGGTTTAGATCAAGTTTGTGGGGTGGACGTCAGCAATTCTCAGTATGGGTATCAAAGCCAAGAGTTCACGCCCTACGGGCGTGAACTCTTGGCTTTGATACCCGAAAACCGCGCGAAGGCGCGCGGTTTTCGGGCCTGATTTCAAAATGAGAATTGCTGGGTGGACGTAGGGGTAAGGTAGGGGTGTTTTACTTTCATTAGATGCTTTAGTCCGGCGATCGCTGGGGCGATTCTGCAGGAATAATGGTTAGGCTCTGCCGGGTTGCGTCACGTATCACGGTAAGAGTAGCCGGTTGATCGACTTGCTCCTCAGTGAGGCAGCGGTGTAAGTCGTCAATGCCCGTTACACGTTGGGTGTTGAACCCGATGATGATATCGCCCAGCCGTAACCCAGCTCGTTGAGCGGGGCTGTTGGCTTCGATGGAGGAGATGCGAACGCCGCTCTCGAAGGTGAGGTCAAGCAATCGCACGAGCCGACGAGGAAGCGAAATATTTTGGCCACCCACCCCAATGTAGCCCCGACGAATACGTCCGTTTTGAATGAGCTGACCAGCCACGTAACGGGCTGTGTTGACGGCGATCGCAAAGCAAATCCCCTGTGCTGGAAGGATAATGGCGGTGTTCACACCAATAACCTCGCCTCGAGAATTAACTAAGGGGCCACCAGAGTTACCGGGGTTCAAAGCTGCATCGGTTTGAATGATGTTGTCAATCAGGCGGCCAGTACGGGAACGGAGCGATCGCCCCAGAGCGCTCACAACTCCGGCGGTCAGGGTAGCCTGGAAGCCATAGGGGTTACCGATGGCGATCGCCATCTGCCCTACTCGTACTTGATCAGAATCTCCCAGCGTAACAGGCACCAGCGTTGGCGCATGAACTCGAATGACCGCCAAATCTGTTTCTGGATCGCTGCCCACTAGATCAGCAGCACCCCGCTGTCCGTCGGGTAGGGTGACTTCCAGACGGCTTGCTCCTTGAACAACGTGGCTATTGGTGAGAATGTATCCGTCTGGTGTAAGCACAAACCCCGAACCATTGCCAGCGAGGCCACTTCGCTGCCCACGCCGTCCCCACACCTCAATGTTCACAACGGATGGACTGACGGTTTCGGCAACATTGACTACGGCCTCAGAGTAGGCATCCAACAAGGGGCCGTCGTTCACTCGGGGTAGCTGTGCCGGACCATGAGACTCGGAGCCAGAATTTGAGACGAACTGCAAACCAGTCATGTGATTGCTCCCTGGCACGATGAGAAGGGTGTTTCCATTGTGCCGAGCGCCCTCAACATTGGGGGTGCAAGAATGGTACGGTCGTCTCTCCTGACAGGAACGGAAATCGCGACTTGAGCGTTAAAGAGTCTGCTGGGAAATGTCTACAGGTTTTTGGTTTCTAACGCGTGGGGCAGAACTTCACCCTCTTCTGGAAAAACATTGATAGAAAACATGCTCTGCAACGCCGTTAAGTAGGGCGAAAATGTTTTGTAGTTTTCGGGGTTAAGGCGCCGTTGCAATTCCTGATTTAAACCTTCAACTAATTGACGCACTAAATTCCACTGCACCTTTAGTGGGGGATAGAGCATGACACAAAGCGGAAAGAGTTCTTCCTGAACACTCGTCATGCTTTCTTCCAGTACACACAAACAAAGGTAAATTTGGAACATTTCGATGTCCCGAATGCTGGAAGTTTTGACGACGGTATTGCTCAAATAGCCACTATAGGTTCGATAGCTAGAATTTTGCTCCGCTACATGGGCTGCAATAAACTCAGCAATGCGAGTCGATAGGGGCAGAAGCTGCCGTACTGCGAGCAATGCAGGCGCATTTAAGGAATGTTGAGCGGCTGCATCATAGGCTCTTTGTAGGGGCATATAAAGGTGATCATCCATCACCTTGAAGTAGTCAGCAATGAAGATTCGTTCCACAGGGGTCAATTCCTCAAGAAGGAATTTGCCTGTGAAATGAAACTGCATACTTAGAAACCCTAAAAGCCGGGGGTCAACCGCCGTATGATGCTGACGAACTTGACCGCATTGAGGTGAAATAATGACGGAAAACTTTTCAGGGGTGATGTGATTCTGATAGTTTTCACATGCTTTTTCAAACAGTTGGTGGGAGTCTTCAGCAATACGCCAGGGATTAATATGGCTGGGGTCAATCCGATGTCTCGCAATCTCTTTGATAAGAAGATTCTCAGTTTTTGTCCAGGCCTGGGAACTGCAAAATCTGAGGCGATCGCGCAGTTTAGCCGCAATCCTGGTGCGATCGCCTACAGGAGGCGATCGATCTTCGCGCTCTGAAGGGTCACACAGGTTTTCGATATATTTTTTTGCCCAAAGGCCAGCTAAAGACTGATGGTCGGTCGAATTAAACCCTGGCTGCATAAAAACCTTCGTTATATTCACTTAGAATGAATGCTGAATTTTGGGCAAATCCCAATGGTTTTTAGGATTATACCGAGACTAGGTGTGATCTTCGTTACATGCCTCCTATTAAGAATTACAACTTTAGAGGCGATCACTACATTTATCTCATCAGATTTATCATATACGTTCTGCTACGTGACCAAAACCTAGAACTCTAGTAGGCTACGGCCTAAGTTCGTTGCCTATTTTTTGTGGTGGGGTGCGAAGCACCCCACCACAAAAAATAGGTTGTACACTTCTGCCTCAGCATACTAGTATTAAGCAGCAGAAATTAACCTCTGTTTGAAGCCGGGGGATCAAAGCATCCCAGCTTTAAACAGGGGCAAACTAGGTCGTTGAGTATTAGCTGTTTACCATGCTGCTTTTGACAAGTCAGCCTGTCAAAATCGCATAGTAGATGACGAGATACAGTAGGGAGTGGCCTAAAATTGCCAACCCCTATCTGCCCAGATTACCTCTACATCCTTACTACTGAGCTAGATCAGGGAATACCTGCTGAACAGCAGGATGAACCAGCTCATGGTGCCGAACGTTAAGCCCTCCGGCTAAGGATGCATCCATCTCCAATGCTTTGACACCGTAGTTGGCTAACTTCACGACATAGGGAAGGGTGCTGTTATTTAGCGCCTGAGTCGCTGTCCAGGGAACGGCTCCCGGCATGTTGGGCACTCCGTAATGGACGACATCCGAAACCGTGTAGGTTGGGTTGCTGTGGGATGTAGGGTGCAGGGTTTCTACACAACCACCTTGATCGACCGCCACATCCACAATGACCGAGCCAGGTCTCATTTGGCTAACCAGTTCTTTTGAGAGCAGGATCGGGGCCCGACGACCAGGCACCAGGACTGCACCTACAACCAGATCCGCTGTTCGAACCGCCGGTTCAATGGCGGCAGGGCTGCTGTAGAGCAACTCGACCCGAGACCCAAATAGGGTTTCCAGGTAGCTTAGCCGTTCGACATTAATGTCAAAAATTTGCACTCGGGCACCCATGCCAACGGCAATGCGAGCGGCTTCTGTACCCACAACGCCACCCCCCAGTACGACAACATGGCCTGCTTGTACTCCGGGTACGCCTCCCAATAATACGCCCCGACCCCCTTGCTGGCGCTCCAGGTAGCGGGCTCCAAACTGGACTGAGAGCCGGCCGGCAATGATGCTCATGGGAGTGAGCAGGGGTAGAGTGTGATTGGGAAGTTCGACGGTTTCGTAGGCGATCGCCGTGACCCCAGCCCGCATCAGTTGCTCGGTCAGTTCGCGAGTTGCAGCCAGGTGCAGATAGGTAAATAACAACTGATCCTTTTGCATATAGCCATATTCATCGGGCAATGGCTCCTTCACTTTGACCACCATCTCGCGGTTCCAGGCACTTTCGGCGGCAGGAACGATGGTGGCACCGATTGCTTCATAATCTTCGTCTTTAAAACCAGAGCCGAGACCCGCGTTGGTTTCTACAAAAACGCCATGCCCGGCTTCAACCAATGCGCGAGCGCTAGCCGGGCTTAATCCTACGCGAAACTCCTGGTCTTTAATCTCTTTGGGGACACCGATTTCCATAGCAGACCTCGATGATGTGTAAAACTGGCTCTACTTCTAGCTTAGGCATAATTTCGCAGCCCTTCTTCACCCAAGGGATTGAGCCATATCCATGAGCCAGTAATCTCATACCGATGGGAATAGACAGAGTCGGGTGGGTGCTGTACTCCCGCCTGGCTCTGTATGTCAACCACTAAAGTTTTCGGGCCAGGGCTTTTCCGAGGGGCGAGCAAAGCGCACCCCTCGGAAAAGCCCTGGCTCCGACATCAGCTTACCTATGGCTGTAGCTCCATTATGTAAAAGGGACTACATGGGCTTGACGATTCTCCCAACCCTTCTACAATAAGAGGGAATGTAAAGTTTTGTAATAAAGATGACTCAGTCTACTCCTCAACCCACTGTCACTCCTACTCTAGACGTTCCTAAGTTCGGGTTCAATGACTACGCCGAACGGTTAAATGGTCGTGCAGCTATGGTTGGTTTTGTCATTACTCTGATCATTGAATATGTAACGGGACAAGGGCTTATGTCCTGGCTGGGTCTCCTCTAGAGATTTAGTTGTTATGGAAGGGCGATCGCCCTCTGTCCAGCTATTTGTGAGAGCGTCGGCGTGGTCCACGCTCTCATAGTTGTTTTAGGACTTATACATTTTTATTATGTGGAGTGTATGAAGCACACCCCACACAATAAAAATGTATAAGTCCTATGTCTACGAATACGGCTGAGCCAATGAATTTTGGGGCTGAACGCTATAGTTTTAGAAAGGTCAAGAAGCCTGCATCTCTCAGCTATAGAGCACACGCCAATGGTTTCCCTCTCTTCCCCCACAAACCCTCTTCTCAAGGTCGGAGATGTCGCCGAACGCACGGGCCTTCCCTCTAAAACGATCCGCTACTACGATGACATTGGTTTGCTGAGTCCGACGGTTGAACGCTCAGAAACAGGTTATCGGCTGTTTTCGACGGATGTATTAAATCGGCTAGCTTTTATTAAACAGGCTCAGGCTCTGGGGCTGAGTCTGGCTGAAATTCACCATATTTTAGAGATTCGCGATCGCGGCGAGTTGCCCTGTGGTGAAGTACGCCAGCACCTGGAGGCAAAGGTTGATGCGATCACACGGCAAATTGAGGCACTCATATTGTTGCGGGCTGAGTTGCAAGGCATTTTGTCGGGTTGGGACGAGCATCCATCGGGCGATCGCCTGGCTCACACCATTTGCCCTAACTTACAAAAGGATTAACTGGCCTACAAATCTTCTTTACAGCGCTTTGCGCTTGCAGCAGCCACGGTTGTTTTTGTGAGAGCCGCGCTCCGCGCGGCTCTCACAAAAACAACCAGATTTTAAGCGGTTCTCGCTTTAGAAAACAAGAGGGGTGGCATTGCCACCCCTCTTGTTTAGTTCACAACGAAGTTTACAAGTTTACCCGGTACGACGATCACCTTCTTGATCTCCTTCCCGGCGATGTACTTCTGAGCTAATTCAGATTCAGTAGCGAGTTTCTCCAGGTCGTCCTTGCTGGCCGTAGCAGGTACCTGAACTGTTCCTCTCGTTTTACCCATCACCTGAATCACTAAAGAAATTTCATCCACCACCAGGGCTTCCGGATCAACCTGAGGCCAAGGAGCGAGATGAACCGATTCTGTATGGCCCAGCCCATGCCATAGTTCCTCAGCAATGTGAGGGGCAAAGGGAGCCATCAACACAATCAAGGTTTCGATAGCTTCAGCGTAAACAGGGGAATCCTTGCAGCTTGCATCTGCCAGAGCATTGCTCAGTTTCATCAATTCCGACACAGCGGTGTTGAACTGGTAATCACCATCTATGTCTTCGGTGATTTCCTTAATGGCCGTGTGGACAGCGCGCCGCACATCCTTTTCTGGTTTCGTGGTTGCTACGGGAGTTGTACGAGGGGGCTGGTTTTCGCTGTATTCCGTTACTAGGCGCCAGACGCGATTGAGGAAGCGGGATTGGCCTTCCACGTCGGCATCATCCCATTCCAAATCCTTTTCAGGAGGAGCTTTGAACAGGATAAACATACGCGCCGTATCAATGCCGTACTTCGCAATCACATCCTCCGGTGCAACCCCATTGCCCTTGGATTTGGACATAGTGGCGTAGAGCCGTTCTAGAGGATCGCCGGTTTCGGGGTCACGGGGGTCATTGGGGTCAGTGACGCGATCGGAGGGAATCCACTGGTCTTTACCACTGCGTTTGGGGTTGCGGTAGGTGAGGCCCTGCACCATGCCCTGGGTCAGCAGACGTTGAAAGGGTTCATCGAAGTTGAGGAGGTTGCGATCGCGCAAAAACTTCGTAAAGAACCGCGAATACAGCAAGTGCAAAATCGCGTGCTCAATCCCACCCACATACTGATCCACCGGCATCCAGTTGTTTGCCTTAGAGGGATCGAACACCTGTTTCCCATTCCGCGCATCGGTGTAGCGCAGGTAGTACCACGAAGAATCGATAAAGGTGTCCATCGTGTCAGTCTCCCGCTTGGCTGCTGTGCCACAGCACGGACAAGACACATTCACCCACTCTTCCAGCTTGGCCAGAGGAGATCCGCCTCGTCCTGAGAACTCCACGTTCTCTGGCAACAGCACGGGCAGGTCGGCATCAGGGACGGGTACAATGCCACAGCTTGGGCAGTGAATCACGGGAATGGGTACACCCCAATAGCGCTGCCGGGAAATCAACCAATCCCGCAAGCGGTAAGTGGCGGTTCCCTTCCCCTTGCCGTTGGACTCCAACCACTGAATGGCCGCCTCCACACTCTGGCCTTTGCCCTTTCCGGCAGGTGTTCCATCCAACGGGCCGGAGTGAACCATCACACCGTCACCGGGCCAAGCCTCTGCCATGGTATCGCCATCTAATTCCTGCCCTTCTGGCTGAACGACAACT
The DNA here is from genome assembly GCF_039962325.1 of Leptolyngbya sp. PL-A3. Taxonomy (NCBI): domain Bacteria; kingdom Bacillati; phylum Cyanobacteriota; class Cyanophyceae; order Leptolyngbyales; family Leptolyngbyaceae; genus Leptolyngbya; species Leptolyngbya sp. PL-A3. Next base: position 58,561 of record NZ_JAMPLB010000002.1, on the reverse strand, counting down.
TTCACCTTCAGGTCAAATTTGCGGGCAAAGGCAAAGTCACGTTCGTCGTGAGCCGGAACCGCCATGATGGCACCTGTGCCATAACCCATGAGCACATAGTCTGCAATCCAGACGGGAATCTTCTCGCCGTTGACGGGGTTGATGGCATAGCTGCCCGTCCACACCCCCGTTTTCTCGCGATCCTCCATCATGCGATCGACTTCGCTCTTCGTAGAGGCTTCTTTCTGGTAAGCCTGTACCGCTGCCAATTGCTCAGGAGTGGTCAGCTTTTCCACCAGAGGATGCTCGGGAGAGAGCACCATAAAGGTGGCGCCCCAGAGGGTATCGGGGCGGGTGGTAAAGACGGTGAGGTCATCCCCTGATTCCGTGGTGAAGGTGACTTCGGCCCCCGTAGATTTGCCAATCCAGTTTTCTTGCATTAATTTGACGCGATCGGGCCAGCCATCAAGCGTCTTCAGGTCTTGCAACAATTGCTCGGCATAGGCGGTGATTTTGAGGAACCACTGGCTCAGCAAACGCTTCTCTACCAGAGCCCCGGAACGCCACGATCGCCCTTCACTATCTACCTGCTCATTGGCGACCACGGTTTGATCCACTGGGTCCCAGTTCACCGCTGCTTCTTTGCGGTAGGCCAGACCTGCCTTCAGGAATTCGATAAAAATCCACTGGGTCCAGTGGTAATAATCGGGAGCACAGGTAGTCACTTCCCGATCCCAGTCATAGGAAAGACCTAGCCGCTTGAGCTGGCCTTTCATGGTTTCGATATTTTGGTACGTCCATTTAGCGGGATGAACGCCGCGATCGATCGCAGCATTCTCCGCGGGCAAACCAAAGGCATCCCAACCCATGGGATGCAACACACGATAGCCCTGCATCCGGCGAACACGGGCAATCACATCCGTGATGGTGTAGTTACGGACGTGACCCATGTGCAGGTTGCCAGAGGGGTAGGGAAACATGGACAGGGCATAGAACTTCGGCTTATCGGAATCTTCCACGGCCCGATCGAGCCCCTGTTCCGCCCAAACGGCCTGCCATTTTTCCTCAATCGTTGCGGGGGTGTAGCGCGACTCCACGAACGTCTCTCCTCTAGTGGACTCTCAATGATACATTTCTAGGCTATTGTGACACACTCAGGACGCCCATAAATTCGTGTGAGGTTGCATCCCAGTTTTGCGAGTGCTGTGGTTATGCCCACGGCACTCGCAAAGCCAGGTTTTGAATTCATTAGGTCGCCTGTTGAGGCACCAACAGGGTAAAGTGCGTCCAACCATCCTCGCTTTCAACGGTGATGGTAGTTTTTAGTTGCTCGGCCAGTTTTTGCACCAGCGCTAATCCCAAGCCCGTTCCCCCATGCTTATACCGATCGACCTGGAGAACCCGATAGAACTTTTCAAAGATGTGGGGAAGTTCGCTGGCTGGAATCTCAGCCTGGTTTGAGAGCCGAAACTGAATCCCTGGGATGCCGGATGGGGTCGTCATGCCACCTGTAACTTCCAAGTGAATGCCAGATTCAACGGGGGTATATTTGCAGGCATTGTTCAGCAGTTCAGCCAAGATGCGCTGCAAGATTTGGGGGTCGGAGGCCAGGATAGGCAGCTCCGGCGGGCAGTGAATGGAGAAGGTTTGGCGGTAAGTTTGCATACGGGTACGGAAGGGGTCGACGACCTTGAGTGCCCAGCTTGGTAAGTGGATGGGTTCTACAGCGATCGCCGACACTGACTCCTCCAACCGCTGCAAATCCAGCAGGTCGTTAATCAAATCCGCTTCACGGGCCAACTCGCTTTCCAAAATCTTCAGGTATTGCTGCTTCTTCTCCTGGCTCGTCGAGAGTTGCAGCATGTGCAGCGCCATTTTGAGATTGGCGATGGGAGTTCGCAGTTCATGGGAAACGGTGCTGAGAAATTGGTCTTTCAGTTGATTGAGTCGTTCTAACTCCTCAACTTGGGCTTTGGCGGCACGGTAGAGGCGGGCCTGGCGGATGGCGATCGCACACTGGTTCGCCACCTGTTGCACTAACCGAATATCGGAATCATTGAACACATACCCCTTCTCGTGGAGCAACCACAGGTCGCCCAGCACCGTCTGGTCGATACCCTCAGAAGAATCAGGATCGACGAAGATGGGACAGGCCAGCATAGCCAGCGATCCCCGCATCGGGTTGGGGTAGAGAGAACAAAATTGGAACGACAACCCATCCTTGAGCTGGCGGTAAATGTCGGGGGAATCTTCCATCCGCGACACTTTGCCGTAGGAAGCCGGGATTGAGTCGGTGTACTCGTACAGGATGGTGGAGGTGTTTTCGTCCAGGTTGTAGAGGGCCGCGTTACAACCGGACAGCTCCAACACGACCGTCAGTTCCTGCACTGCTGCCTGTAGAATCTGGTTCTCATCGAGGGAGTCACGCACCTTGTCAGTAATGCGCTTCAACATCGATTCGTACTTCAGCACCCGCCCAATCTGCTCAGTGCGTCGTTGAACTTCTTCTTCTAAATTGGCGTTGAGTTGTTGTGCCCGCTCATACATGCGGGAATGGTGCAGGGCGATCGCGACCTGATCCCCCAATTGCCGCAGCAGGTCGATCTCAAACCCCTGCCACACCCGCATCGATTCGCACTGATGCACCGACAACACTCCCAGCAGATGCCCCTCACGGGTAATGGGCACTGTTACCATTGCCTGAATTTGCTGTCGTTGTAGAAGTTTGACCATTTCCATAAGGTTGGGCAATGTTGCCACATCATCCAACACCCAGGGTTCTCCCAAAGCTTCGAGCTGGGTTGCCAGATCAACGGCGAGGGGTTGCAGGTCGGCTCCCAGCAGCGAATCCCACCCGGGTTTGACGGCTTCGGCGATCGCCTTCAAACTACCCGACTCGTCACTGTAGATCACGACCCGATCCGCCTGTAACACCCGTATCACTTCGGTAACGGTGTTGTGCAAAATCTGTCGTGGGTCAAGGGATTGGCGGATTCGTTGAATCACCAAATTGGTCAGGTGTTCTCGCTCAATGCGCTGGTGCAGGTCAAACTCGGCCTGCTTGCGCTGAGAGGCATCCCAGACCTGCCAGTGTAAGGGCTCCTCAGCATCACCTACCGTCCGAATACGGAAGACCCCATAGACCGCACGATCCAACTCAGAGCGCAAACACATCTCTAACTCACAGTGCCCCCCCTGTTGCTGCAAGTGGGCCAGATTGGTTTTGAGCACGGGCTGGGCGTCTATGGTGATGAGCTCGGTGAGCGATCGCCCCGACCATTCATCGGCCTTCAAACCGAAAAACCGTAGGGCTTCCTGGTTGACCCGCAAAAGTTGGCCTTCCCAATCGGTAACCAGATAGGCCATCGGCGCATCGTCAAAGAGCCGCTGATAGGCCACTCGCTCGCGCTCCTGGTGATCGGCGCGGGCCACCAGGTCAGAGTAGTTGTGATACAGCTTAAGAATGGTTTGCTGGAGTGCCGCGAGGGTGGTTTTGAAGACCGCTTTCTCGGGCGATCGCAGTATCGCCTTATCACCATTGGGAAAGCCTGTTTCCAAATCTAGCTCCCCTAGTTTCACGTCAGACGTGTCGGGAACAGCCATGCGAGGAGATTGAGGGTTCTCTGGTTTTCTCACAACTGGCCTCCGTTAGTAGGGAGCATCTCGTTGAGCCGACTTAACCCCTGGCAGCACCCCATCATTTCTTGCGATGCTAAAAGGAGCAATTGGAGACTGAAGACGTCACGGTAGATAACAGATTGCATTCTGTGGTCGCGGTAGAACCATCTGTTGTGCCTATGCAATCCCCTGGAGAAGCATGAAGTTCACTGAGGAATTATATGGCGATAAATCTGGATTGAGATGCGCTGAGTATGAACAATGAACCCAAGTACATTTCCGGATGACACATCCGTTAATAAGGCTCAAACAATTCGAGCCCTACCCTATCATACGCTCCCATTTCTAAACTAAAGGTCAAGTGTAAACAAGGACTGTTCTAAGCCTCTTGAAGTGCCCATTTCTATAGAGATGCCTTTTTTGGAGAGTGGCGCGCGAAATATAGAGCTTTGTTCGTTAGAACATCAAGAGCGAATAGGCGCACTGCCCCATTTGCTCCTGATGTCCTAACGAACACAACACTAGTACGCTGAGGCGGAAATCCATCACCTATGTTTTTATGTAGGGTGCTTCGCACCCTACATAAAAACATAGGTTGCGAACTTAGGCCGCAGCCTACTAGATACCACACTTAAAAAGAATATGTAGACAAAAAATAAAAGAAGCGGCCCTGGTTAACCAGGAGCCGCTCTATGCAGGAATTCAAAGCGAATTGTGCAAATTAGCGCACACTGCCCTCAAGACGAGCGGTATCGATAGGCTTCATGAGGTAGAGGCGCAACATATCAACCCCAATCGAGACGATATGGGGCACACTCTTCAGTAACTTCACAACTTTAGAACCGGGCTGGGAGTTAACCTCCACCAGCTCCATGTTGTGAGCAGCGGCATCGTCCATCAGACGAATGAAATCGGGGTGCTCAACGTTCAAAACGAGAGGAAAGACGCGGCCTGCGTTTTCATTGGTCTTCTTGATGACATGGATGTCATAGTCACGGGCATTCAGGCCCAGAGACGCATAGAATCCAGAACGCTGCAAGTCGTTCAAGTACATGGTGGCAAACACCGACAACAGGAAAAACCGGCACCAGAGGCGCGCTTTCCAGTCGTTCAGGATGCTGGGCTGGGCCCGCATAATTGCGTCGAAGAAGTCGCCATGACGGTTTTCGTCCTGACACCAGTTTTCAAAGAACTGGAAGATAGGATAGATGCGATTTTCGGGGTGAGATTCAAGGTGGCGATAGATGGTGATGTAACGCCAGTACCCGATTTTCTCAGACAGGTAGGTCGCGTAGAAGATGAACTTGGGCTTGAAGAAGGTGTAACTGCGGCTCTTCGTCAGGAAGCCCAGATCCAGCGACAGGTTGAAGTCTGACAATGCTTTGTTCAGAAAACCTGCATGGCGCGCTTCGTCGCGCGACATGAGGTTGAAGCACTCGGCCAGCACCGGGCTTTTGTCTTTTAGACGACGGCCCAGTTCTTTATAGAGCAGGAAGCCGGAAAATTCAGCGGTGCAGGAGCGCTCTAAAAACTCAACAAACAGCCGGCGGGTTTCCTCATCCATGGAATCCCAGGACTGATCAAAGAGTTCATTCCGTACAAAGTGATGGCGGTTATAGTCGATCCGGAATTCTTCCAGAATGGCTAGCAACTCATCCTCGTTGACGGAGATGTCCATTTTGGCCATCTCGTCAAAGTCCGTAGTGTAAAAGCGGGGAGTGAGGATGGTTTCCTTGGCAGGAACCTTAACCCCCGGACGGATTTCATCAAATTCGGGCTTTCTGAGGGAATCTACCATTGCTACTCGTAGGGTGCTTGCTAATGCGTTACCGCTTTTTCAAATAGGATAAGGCTGAACCTAGCCTATAGTCATTATTTCACGTCCATCAGTCTATCAGGCTCTAATCGTGTAATTCATCGGGACTTTGTTAAGAGTTGCAACTCTTAACGATCGCCTGTTGAGCCATGTTCAGATTTATTACGGCGTGGAAAGGGCATAGGGCTTAGCCTCATGCCCCTTCTGTACCTCTGGCTGCGGAACTATACGCTGAGGCGGAAATCCATCACCTATGTTTTGTGTGGGGTGCGAAGCACCCTACACAAAACATAGGTTGCGAACTTAGGCCGCAGCCTACTAGGCATCGAAATGATTGGGTGTAGTGCTTAACGCCACACAGGTAGTGTTCTAGACATGTAGATGGGTGGTGAAAGGGCCACTTCATGCCCCTTTCACCACCCATCTACATGTTTGAAACTGGCCTGTTACACACAATTATTTTGATTGAGATTCTTCGGGCTGTCCTACAACTTCGCGAAGGCGCTGGCGCACCTGTTCGTGGCGCTCTACGCCTTCATAGGCAAAGATGTTATAGCGACTGCGTTCAATCTGTACAGCCATGTTGCGCAGGCGTTCGTCCGTATCAGGATGAGTAGAGAGCCATTCCAGAATGACGTCGGGATTTTCTCGTTCCAGGGTTTCCATCATTGTGTGCAAGCCATCGGCAGCATACCCAGCGGTAGCTAGGAGACGTGTACCGAAGGCATCCGCTTGGCGTTCCATATCACGGCTGTAGCGCAGCAAGGCCAGGTCTGCAATGATGCCGCCATAGGGTAGGAGTTGGATTGTATTACCTGCCAGGGTTGACTGCATCATCAGCTCGAAGCCGTGAGACAGCACAGTGTGCGCCAGTTCATGAGCGATGAGGCCAGCCAATTCAGCTTCGGAGTTGCTGTTGAGAATGGCTCCTGAAAAGATGAAAATCTTTCCGCCTGGAAAAGCGAACGCGTTCAATTCTTCGTTGTCGACCACAAAGAATTCGTATTCAAACTCGTCCCGCCCGGTCATCTCGGCTAACCGTCGGCCAATCTCATTGACGTAATTCACCACCATTTCGTCTTCTACCAGTTCCAACTGGTCAGCGGCCTGGTTGGAGAAGGCTTCGCCCATGCCATCTTCCCCTTCCAGCAGCATCAGGTTGGTTTGTAGAGTGGTGAGTGGGCCGTAAAGGTTGCCTGTCACGACAAAGCTAAGGGCACTGGTGAGGGTGTTGGCGATCGCATTCAACGCCATATCCTCTCGCAGGTCGTCCTTGAACTCATCTAGATACTCACTGGCTTGAGCATCAAATTCAGCTGCTATTGGATCTTCGGAATTTAGCAGGGCAAACTGCCGGGCCGCAATGGAGGCTTCCAGTAAATGGTCTGTGCGGGCCAGGACAGAAATCCTGGTCCGCGTAAGTTCGGGATTGTCGCCAAACTGCCCGGCTGCCTGTTCTATAGCACTCAAGGCATCCTCCGGGCGCTCGCGCTCCAGTAGTGCCTCAGCATACCGAATCTGTCCGGGAATAAATTCGGGCTGTTGTTGCACCAACAGCTCCAGTCCTACCATTTCACGGCTGTCCTGTCCGCGTGCTTGCCCTTCCTGGGCCTCACGCCAGTACACAGTTCCTTCAGGAGATAGCAGGGCGGGGTCTGAGAAGGGTTGCACTTCCGGAGCAGGAGAGGCGATCGCCGTTCCAGGAGTTTTCGCTTTGCGATAGAGCCGTTCTGCTTCGTCGTAACGACCTGCCAACCAGAGGCGATCGCCCTCAATCAGCAATTGCCGCCGAGTTGCTGCATCTAATGCTGCTTCGTCGGGTGGTTTGGTATCAGAGGGGGCTGGGCCTGGTGGTGTTGTGGCCGCAGGCTCTGAAGGGGACTCCCGAGTTGATGGTGCTGCGGCCGCAGGCTCTGAGGGGGACTCCGGAATTGGTGGTGCTGTTGGAAGATCTGAAGGAGATTCCAGTGCAGGCGTTGCTGCGGTTGCTGTCGGGGGCGTTGCCAAAATATCCCAAGATTTTGCAACGGGTTGAGCTGTTGGAGTGCTCAGTTTTTCCGCCGCAATAGGACTTGTCTCAATTTCTGTTGACTCGTCAGAATCGACCCACAACTTAGGCCCGTCTGATGCAATAGCCTCAAACTTGGCAACAGACTGAGGGCCAGAGGTCGTTGGAGAAGGTTGTAGGGCCAAGCTGGGAACGGCGATCGCCCAGACTAACGCCCCCAGGAGAGGGTGGCTCCAGTGGAGCGATCGCTGCCAATCAATAACTCCCATCCGATTCATAACAACCTTCCTCGATTGGTGGGCTGCTAATTCCTAAGTACCGTATATCCAGTGCCGGTGAAAATTTTGAGGAGCCAAAAGCTCCTCAAAATTTTCTTGGCCAGGTAGACGGACTACAGAGATTGATGTTCCCTAAATAAGGAACTTCTTTGACTAGGTTTAGTTCACCGTTAACCACTTCTGGCCGTTCAACCGTTGAATGGTGTAAAGCACCATCAGATCCAGAGTGATCTTGCGCTCATCAATCATGAAAGACTCCATCTGGCTGGGATTTGAACCCTTGTCTGCCCAGCAGAAAAACTTCTGCCCACTAATGTCTTCCTTGATAAAGCCAATGCGGAACTGCCGCTGGCCTCCCTTCATATGGCCAATCACTTGCCAGCAATCCACATCCGTGAGGCCTTTAATCGGAACGGGTTGCTTTTCAAACTTCAGATCCAGGTCGTTGACGGCAAACTTTTGCAGAGTTTGGGTCAGAGCTGGCAAAAAGTGCTGAGTGATAAACTCAGCAAAAGGTTTGTCTTCAACCGCTGGCGGCTTTTCCTTCTTAGGCTTTGCAGCGGTAGCAGCGGGCTTTTCCGCTTTTGCTTCTGCCGGAGCTTCGGTGGGTTTGGTTTCTTCAGACATAGCTTACGCTCTCACGGTTGTATGGGAGTCAGCAGACAAAAAGCGATTGCAACAGAGCTGCAATGCTGGAGTTGCTTCCATAGTACAGGCTTTAACCGGGCAAAAATTCAGCCTCGGCGGAGGAATCCCTGCAAAGATTTTGATGCTTTTTATAGCCTTACTCACATCTTGCGCCTTTCCAAAACCAAATTCCAGAACCCTTACTTTTTCATCGCAAAGCGCCAAAAGAGTAAGGGTTCTGGAATTTGCTACAGGATTTGAGTCTACTTACAGCGCTTTGCGCTTGAATCAGCCACGGTTGTTTTTGTGAGAGTCGCGCTCCGCGCGGCTCTCACAAAAACAACCAGATTTTAAGCGCTTGAAAAACGCTGTAACCCCATTTAGGGAGAACCGAATCGTTCATTTTTGCGTGCGCGTCGTGTTGCAAAAATGGGCGTTTTCCAAAATCTTTTACTGAAGCACCGCCAGAGGGCTATCAATGCTTTTTGACTGGTAGGTGCTTGGGCTGTATTGATCGAGATGACGGTAAAGCATGCGGGGCTTTGAGTAGCGGCAAGAGAAAAACTCAACAGCCGCCTGTCCATCATCAAACACTTTCACCTTGGGCCACAGATCTTTGGGCTGTGCTGTGCGCCAGTTCCAGTTAGCGGCTGGGGCTGCATCGATCAGTTCATGCTGACCCCATTTTTTGCGATCGCCCATCGCCCCAAACTCCTCCAACTCCCGCCGTAGAATTGATGCCATCAGAAAGGACGCAGGGGTGCGATCGCCTTCAACGGCCTCCATAAAATGTTCCAGAGCCTTTTCCGGCTTAGGCGGCTGTGCCATGGTTTGCTTTCCCGTCAACGCCTTCTCCAGAATGGTCATGGTACTGTACGCCTCTGGCACCGCCCAGACGACTCCTACTCCCTGCCCCTGAGAGCGAAATAGGTAGCTCACCAGGCGATAATCTGGCTTCATCTGTAAGCCTGGTAGCTTCAGAAAGCAGGCTCCTGGATTCACCGTGCTGACAAACCATTCATCCTGCACGGTAGCGGGAGGATGTTGGGCTAGAGGTGTACCACCAAACGTGAAAACCCCACTCAGTTCGTCCAGGGATTCTGGTTCTGGCATTTCATCCGATGTTTGCTCCTCCCCGGTTTGTTCTGTATTGGGTACAGCAAGGGATTGGAGGAGATATTTCTTGACCTTTTGAAGGGATGACAGTGGATATTTTTTAATGGTCATAACCGGGCGGGAATCCTACTCAGGACACGGTTTCTGGGTTTTACCAGGGGGAGTTATCGCTCGGTGCCTGGTGCTGAGGGATCTTGATATCCCCGCATGTCTCTTGAAGTTAGAGTGCCCAGACAAAAGCACGGGATTGAAACCAAGCGAAGAATCGTAAGCTTTCTTCGGGACCAGAAGCCTCGGCTAATGAAAACTGAAGGAAATTCAGTTTTCGACTGATCCCTTCTAAAACAGGACGGTTGTAAAACTTACAGACATTTCATGTCGCCCATCACTGTATCGCAACCGACCGGGTCAGCTTCTAAAACCCCAACAAATTTGAATACTTCTCAAAAATCCCGTTTTTCAGAGCCTAGACACTCGAAAAATGTAGCTCGGTTTAGCCTTGAAAGATTGATGTAGGAGTTTAGCGCCCCCCTGGCCTGTATATTCCTAAATTCACGCTAAGCCTGAGGCATACTGCAGGTTAGGTACGGCTTATCTGGGCACATCTGCATGATGTGGCGAGGATTCCTTCCAGATAACTCGTACCTGGCCAGGTGCAACCCGATTGCTCTGCTCCTGCATAATGCGCTGAGCTTGTTCCGGGTCGAAACGGTAATTAAAGTCAGCCTGAAGCTGATTAACGCGAGATTCGAGTTTAGAAACTTCCTGGGTAATTTCTTTGAGCTGGGTTTGCTGTGCTACCGCCATCGGGATGAGTTGAGCCAGACCAACACAGGCGGCGATTGCCGCACCCACACTGACCACTAATTTACTCCCCACTTCGAACGCCATTGCGCGATGAGGATTGGCTCTACGAGCCACCCGCCGTCGCCGCCGAAGCACACCCCCGGGCTGAGAGCCGGGAGCGGGAGGATAGTTTTGAGGGGAACGCGCGTTCATGGGGGCAAACCTGACGGAGGAGCGAATGGCATGAAAGCCTACCCCAATATAATGGTTGTCTGTTGCAATCGCGAAAAAAATACATCTCCCATTTACGATCGCAATGGGTAGTTATTCCTGAAGATAGAATTCGCCGATGCCTTCCCACTCTGGGTTAAAGCCTTTTGCCATTGCTTGGTAGCGGCACAATACCTTAACCCAGCATGGCCCATCGTGAGGCTATAGCAATGTACAAGTACGTTAACCTGAGTTCGGGTTAAGGGCGTTTTCAAGTGCCGCGCAACGCGCGGCACTTGAAAACGCTCATTTTGGCGTGCGCAAAGCGCACGCCAAAATGAGCACTTCAGCTTATCCCGAACTGAGGTTACTTAATCAACAAGCACAGCGCGATAAAGATGAGGCTGACATTCAAAACGATGGGGTGGAGTACACTGTACCCCACCCCGTCGCTTTCAACCAAAGCGAAACCGCTCTAGATTTTGAAATATTTCATGGGAGTAAACCCACAAAATAGGATGAAAGAGCCGCCCAGGAAGATCCTGGAAACGGAGTTACTTGTATAGCTCGGTGGAGAGGCGGAATGCCATTACCCCAGGCAGTAGTGCAATAACCAGAGCTGCAAAGATTTGAGTATCTGAAAGAGCCATCGTGAAAACTCCTGTATTTAACGATAAATACCCTAGAACGGTTGTCCATTCATGAGTTGAATGGCACCAACGTACATTAATTTCAGCGATCGCGGCCCCTTCTGGAACATCTTGTTATACAGCTTAATATTTGGCAGAGGCTGAGGATATGGATTCCGTCAGGGATGATGTGCAATACGCCCAGCGCACCCATCGACCATCCTTCCCCTAACAACCTTCCGAAAGCCTAATTGTGGGAGGGTGGGGCGCATACGCACCCCACCCTCCCGTAGGCTCTAGGAATCTCAGACAAGGTTGTGTGCTACAGCGCGCACAACCTTATCTGAGATTCTCAGGAGCGATAAACCGGCAGTGTAAAGTGAAAACAACTTCCCTGGCTGGGGGTTGAATCTACCCAAATTTGGCCATAGTGGGCACGTACAATACGTTGGCAGAGGGCCAGTCCAATGCCATAGCCATCTTTTCCGGCGTCCCGCTCCAGGCGAAATTGGTCCTCGAAAATGCGTTCCCGGTTTTCTTCAGGAATACCCGGTCCTGTGTCGCAGACGCTCACCTGTACCTTTTGAGTGGTGCGATGCAGGATGGCCACCTGCACACTACCGCCTTTAGGGGTGTACTTAATCGCGTTATCTAATAGGTTAATTAATACCTGCCGTACCTTTTCTGGATCTGCATAAACTGTGGGGAGATCCGTAGGGATATCTGTTTTGATGTGTTGCGCTTTGACTTCAAACTGGTTTTCCAGGTCATTCAAAATTCTGAGACAGAGCAACCCCAGGTCTAGCTTTTGGGGTTGAATTTCGAGCTTGCCGCCGCTGCCCTGAGCCGCTTGCAGTACATCAGTAATCATGCGATCGATCACTTTCGCCTGGGTGCGAGCATGGCGGATGAGCTGGGCAATGGTTTCTCGGCTCAGACGTTCTTTCCGTTCTTCTGCCTTAATGCCGCTCCGAGTATCAAGGCCCAGTTCTAGAGTTTCCAGGGCGATCGAAACTGTGGTCAGAGGGTTCCGGAGGTCGTGAGCCAGCATAGACATTAATCGCTCCCGAAACTGAAGTTGTTCCTGGAGTTCTTCGTTCTGTTGCTTAAGGCGAAAAATTTCGTCAGAGAGGTGGGTGATCTCGGTCAGGTGAGAGATGGAAGCGGAAGGGGGATTATATTCAGGCTTGAGCGTTGTTTCCTGAACGTCCTGGTCTTCCGAAAACTCTTCGGCAGATTGCCGCCAACGCAGCCACCATTGGTCGAGCTGCGCCACAATATCACTACCCGCCAAAATATGACGGGGTTCAGGGTGATATTTGATCAGGGCAGGGGTAGCCACTAGCTTGAAATGTTCGACTAGATGGGGCTGCTCACCCACATCGATGACCTCTAACCCAAAGGGGTAATCTTGTCCGAGCTCCTTAAGCCGTAGCCGAATCTGCCGGATCTTCTCGTTCGATCCGGGGCGTTTGTCCACAAACAACAGGAGTTGTAAGGGAACTTCAGAACTATCAGTGGCGACGGGCAACGTTTCCATAGACCTTGAAGTCATTGGATACCAAACTTTCAGCAACCTGAACGACTAAGACAATTATCAACGTTGATAGAACCGCAGAACGTGCCAAACATTACCCAGGAGCCTTAGGGCTATTCTATTCCCAAATCACATCTGAAGCGCCTGGTTAGTTTCGCGGTATCCGGCTTTAGGTTGCCCAAAATGGCGGGTTGCCGCCAAGCAGATCAGAGAGAAGTGGAGAAGTGCCTAGCCAATCCTCCGTTTTTGGAGGGGCTGATTACTATACCCACTAAATTTCTGAACCTAATCTAGCTTCGGTTATACCTTAAAACTTTTGTCTCTATGCGTAATCATGTTCACTTTCCTGCATTTTTCGCTAGGGACTCTAAAGCGGAGATTTCCGCATAAGAATTTACCCATCATGTGGGGGCTTTACGCAGTCGCAGGCAAAGCCCCCACATGATGGAGGCAATGTCATTCCTGAAAATCTCCCAAGAGTTTGTACTGGTAAGGCATGAAGATGCTGTTCTCGACGTGTGGTTGGCTGTTGTAGCGCAGAATATGGGCTCAAGCTTTACCGGCTTTTGCCACCCTGTAACTGACCGTAGCATGATGAAGGCTATAGAAGTTTTGGGAAGATGGGAAGGCGTACACTTCTGGTTTGATAAATTTGTGCGAAGAGACGGTCTGAGATAGAGACGCCAGTGGAGAAATGGGGGAGCATAAGATTAAGGAAGACCTGTTGGATCTTGGGGTCGATTCATCGATTCGGCACATGTGGGTCAGGGGGCTCAGTCAGAAAACCTGGTAATTTCTACGGTAGGAGCTGGGTTTCGGCTAAACTAAAACGCTTGGATAATGTTCGCGATGCCCCTTATGGCTCTATGCTTTTGCGAGGCACTACCAGCGACGAAGCGATAGTAACCTCGCCACTTCAAAACAGGTGTACTCTCATCGGACGGATTGCAGGGGAATGAAAATTCTGGTTCTGGCCTGGGAGTTTCCTCCCCGCATTGTGGGAGGGATTGCCCGCCACGTTGCAGAACTATATCCCGAAATTACCCGGCTTGGACATCAGGTTCACTTGCTGACGGTGGAATTTGGGCAGGCACCTCACTACGAAGTTGTGGAAGGCATCCATGTGCATCGGGTGCGAGTGGGACCCGGCCACGACTTTTTCCACTGGGTAGACAATATGAACACCAGCATGGGGCAGCATGGGGGTAAGCTGCTACTGGACGATGGGCCATTTGACCTGATTCATGCCCATGATTGGCTGGTAGGAGATGCGGCGATCGCCCTCAAACACATTTTCCGCATTCCCCTCATTGCTACCATTCATGCTACCGAGGCAGGCCGCCACAATGGACTACATAACTCCACCCAGCACTACATCCACGGTAAAGAGTTGCGGCTGGCCCACGAAGCCTGGCGAGTGGTGGTGTGTTCGCGCTATATGCAGCGAGAGGTGGAGCGATCGCTCCGCAGCCCCGCCGACAAAATTGATGTGGTCTACAACGGCATTCGTCCTGAGAAGAAACCGGCTCGCGCCACCTTCGACTATTTGAGCTTCCGCCGGCAGTTTGCCAAGGATGATGAACAGATTGTGTACTACGTGGGCCGGATGACCTATGAGAAGGGAGTGCAGGTCATGCTCAATGCTGCCCCCCGCATCATCCGAGCCATGGAAGGGCTTGTGAAGTTTGTGATTATTGGCAGTGGTCAGATTGACCCCCTCAAGCAACAGGTGCGGGATTTGGGAATTTGGGATTACTGCCACTTCACCGGGTTTATGCCCGATGATCAGTTGAATTTGTTTCAGGCGATCGCGGACTGTGCTGTCTTCCCTAGCCTCTATGAGCCCTTCGGCATTGTGGTGCTGGAAAGCTTCGCAGCCCAGGTGCCTGTGGTTGTGTCCGATGTGGGTGGCCTGCCCGAGGTGGTACAGCACGGTCAAACGGGCATTGTGACCCAGGCTAATAGCCCTGAATCGCTGGCCCGTGGCATTCTGCAAATTCTGGAACAACCTGATTTCGCTAAAACCCTGGTAGATAACGCCTACATTGACCTTTATCAGCGTTTTAGCTGGGCAGAGTTGGCAGCACAGACCATTGAGGTATACAAGCGGGTTGCCCTGGAGCGGCAACTGGTGGCCTGGTAGTCTGAACTTCAAGACACCCCGATGTTTCAAAAACAGGGTGCATCCCACTTTTGTAAGTGAAGCGGGCTACGCCCGCTTCACTTACAAAAGTGGATTTCCAAATTTGCAAAAGTAGGATGCACCCCAAAAACACGCGTGTCTTGAAGTTCAGGGCTTATAACAAGTAAGGTTAAATACCGATGATAAAAAGTGGTGGGGCGCTTTGCGCCGCACCACTTTTTATCATCGGTATTTAACCCGACATGATATTACGTATCGATGTTGGTGATGGGGGCGGCGCACTCCACCACTAACATTGATGGGGTTGAGGTCGAAAGTACAGGTGAACTCTGCTAGATTTAGCCATAGAAATAGGCATTGCCTATCCCTCCTATTAAGTTCTGGCTGCCCGTCTGGATGAGTGATCCGTCGCCCCACGTTCCCAAATTGCGCCCCTATCAGGTGCAATTGATTAAAGACCTCTATGACAAGCTGGGGGAGGGCTACAAGCGAGTAGCCGTGATCGCCGGAACGGGAGCTGGGAAAACCATTATTGCGGGGCAAATCTGCGCCCATGCCGAGTCGCGAGGCTGTCGTCTGCTGTTCCTGGTGCACCTAGATGTGCTGGTGGGGCAGACCTACGAAAAGATGCGAGATTTTGGGTTGCACTGTGGCTTCATCAAAGCTGGTTGGAAGGAAGACCCCAGTGCCCCTATCCAAATTGCCAGCGTGCAGACCATGGGCAAGCGTACCTGGTGGAAGAAGTGGCACGCTGATGTAGTGCTTTACGACGAAGCCCATACGACTGTCTTTAGCCGGGTAGGGCAGCAGTTGCTCTATCACACCCATACCGATGCTGTACACCTGGCACTGACCGCAACGCCCTACCGTTTAGGTCAGGATCAACTCGGGGATCACATGGAAACCCTGGTTTCCTCCCCGGTACCTTCCGAGTTACAGAAGATGGGTTTCCTGGCACCGATGAAGTACTACGGTATGACCCAGGAGGACCGCGTTGACCTGGCCGATGTGCGAACGGTAGCGGGGGATTTTGATGAGCGAGATTTAAAGGTGGCGTGCGATCGCCCCGAACTCGTCGAACGCATTGTGGAAGAATGGCACCGCCTGGTGCCCGACAAGCGCACGATCGCCTTCTGTGTGGATGTAGAGCACGCCCGTCACGTTGCCGATGCCTTTAACCAGGCCGGGGTGTCAGCAGCTACTGTAGACGGCAACACTCCGATCAAGGAGCGCCAGCAGCTCTATCATGCTCTGCGAGATAACGAATTGCTGGTCTTGACCTCCTGTAACGTTATCAGCATTGGCTTTGATGAACCCAGTGTGGAAGCGGGCCTACTGCTCCGTCCCACCCAATCTCGCGCCCTGCACTTTCAGCAGATTGGTCGGGTAATGCGGATCTCGCCCAAAACCGGCAAGCTCTACGGCACCATCCTGGATCAGGCAGGCAACCTGGAACGTTTGGGCTTCCCCGAAGATATTCGCGAGTACACCCTGCCCAACCGAGAGGATGCCGAAAACCAGGGCGTGGGTAGCGCACCCACCAAAATGTGTCCGTGCTGCGGCTTCATCGTGTGGATTTTCGTGATGACCTGCCCGGAATGTGAGCATCAGTGGGTGAATGAAGCTCCCCTTCCTCTAACCGAGTTGGCAGAAGTTCTCAGTGAGGAGCAAATGGCTATGCTCCAGGAACAGGAGATGCTGCGGGTATTCCATGAATTACGCAAACGCCATTTCCGCGAAGGGGCATCCCCAGCCTGGACAACGCGCAAATTCTTCGAACAATTTAACTGTTTGCCTAAGGATGTGTGGTGCCTGGGATCGATCTTTGGCAAGCATCCCAGCACGGATAACAAGTATGAATACAAGCATTATTTGATGACATTAGCCCAACAACAAGGCAAATCTATTTCCTGGGTCGTTAGCGAATATCAAAAGGAATTTGGCTCATCCAATTGGCAAGAAATCATTTTTGATCGCATGGCATAAAGACTCAAGTACTCGGCAGCTTAAGTCGACCATGTTGGAAGGTGCTTTGCACCTTCCAACATGGGTTGGTTTCCGACGCTAGGACTAGATTGTAGGGTGGAGCAGACTGCCAACCTGCAATCCTTGCCAGTCGTTATTTGGCAGAGGTGTCAGGGGCGATCGCCTCTCGCTTCTGCTGAATGGCCTGGCGAAAACCCAGGACGACCAGAATGTTGGCGAGGGTCAGGAAAACCTCTGCACTGCCGTGGAGCCAGTCGACATTCGCGAGTTCATCATGATAGGCGACTTTGGCATAGATTCCCGCAGGGATGGTAATGGCAACGAATACCAGAGTCATGTAGAACCCAACCAGGGCAAGCCGTGGGGTTTGCTGGGAACGGGTGAGAAACCAGAGAAATCCGAGATACGGGAAGAGGGAAAGGGCAAACAGGTTTTCTTTTGCAAACATTAAAAGTTAAGGCAGATTGTCCATTTCTTAGAATACTGCCTGAGCAAAGGGCCGTTGTCGGCGTTGCCTATATTAACTGCGCGCCATATATATTCATAGATCCCTAACATAAAGAAAGCTTGATCCTCGCCAGATACATATTCGAAATCGTTCTTGGCAAGCCTAGCAGGGTGTATCTTTTCCCATGATCCCAAGGATTGCTTGTGAAACACACTCGGTGATCCAGGAATACCTCTAAAATGTTTTGGACTCACTGCATATTGTAAAGACAGCCTATGCCCCGCCGTAATGACATCCGCAAAATTTTGCTGGTTGGTTCTGGTCCCATTGTGATTGGACAAGCCAGCGAATTTGACTACTCTGGCACTCAGGCGTGTAAAGCGTTACGGGATGAGGGCTATGAAGTAGTGCTGATTAACTCGAACCCGGCCACCATCATGACCGACCCGGAGATGGCCGATCGCACCTACATTGAACCCCTCACCCCAGAAATCGTCGAAAAGGTCATCGAAAAAGAACGCCCGGATGCCCTGCTGCCAACGATGGGGGGCCAAACCGCCCTCAACCTGGCCGTAGCCCTCTCCAAAAATGGCGTATTAGATAAGTATGGTGTGGAGCTGATTGGAGCCAAGCTTCCGGCCATTGAAATGGCGGAAGATCGCAAACTCTTTAAGGAAGCCATGGAACGGATTGGGGTGGCGGTGTGCCCCTCCGGTTTGGCGGAGACGATGGAAGAGGCGCGGGCGATCGCCCAACAAATCGGCAAGTATCCGTTGATTATTCGCCCTGCTTTCACCCTGGGCGGTACGGGTGGCGGTATTGCCTACAACCAGGAAGAATTTGAGGAGATCGCTCAGAGTGGTCTGGATGCCAGCCCTGTCTCGCAAATCCTGGTGGAGCAATCTCTGCTGGGATGGAAAGAGTACGAGCTGGAGGTGATGCGTGACCTGGCCGATAACGTGGTCATCATCTGCTCCATCGAGAACCTTGATCCCATGGGGATTCACACCGGGGACTCGATCACCGTTGCCCCTGCCCAAACGTTGACGGATAAGGAGTATCAGCGGTTGCGCGATGCTTCTATCAAAATCATTCGGGAAATTGGGGTAGAGACAGGTGGTTCCAACATTCAATTTGCGGTGAACCCTGTTACGGGTGAGGTCATCGTCATTGAGATGAACCCGCGTGTATCCCGTAGTTCGGCGCTGGCGTCTAAGGCAACAGGCTTTCCGATCGCCAAGATGGCGGCAAAACTGGCGGTGGGCTACACCCTGGATGAAATTCCGAACGACATCACCAAGAAGACCCCGGCTAGCTTTGAGCCAACTATCGACTATGTGGTGACGAAGATTCCCCGCTTCGCCTTCGAGAAGTTTCCCGGTTCGGAGCCGGTCTTGACTACCCAGATGAAGTCAGTGGGTGAGGCGATGGCGATCGGGCGAACCTTCCAGGAGTCCTTCCAGAAAGCGTTGCGATCGCTGGAAACGGGACGAGCCGGTTGGGGATGCGATCGCGCCGAAAAGCTCCCCAACATTTCCCAAATCCAGGCAGGCTTGCGTACCCCGAACCCTGACCGGATTTTTACGGTACGCCATGCCATGTCTATGGGTATGAGCGTGGAGGAAATCTACGAACTCACCAGCATCGACCCCTGGTTCCTCGACAAGCTCCAGGAAATTTTGGAAACGGAGAAGTTCCTCAAGCGCACACCGCTGAAGGAACTGACCGAGGACAAGATGCGGTATGTGAAGCAGCAAGGGTTTAGCGATCGCCAAATCGCCTACGCTACCAAGACCACCGAAGACGAAGTGCGGACCTACCGCAAATCCCTCGGCATCATCCCGGTCTACAAAACTGTGGATACCTGCGCGGCCGAGTTTGAAGCCCTCACCCCTTACTATTACTCCACCTACGAAACGCCGTACCAGAACCTGACTGATGGTGACGACCCGATCGCCTCTGTCGAAACGGAAGTACTGGCTTCCGAACGTCGCAAGGTGATGATTCTGGGGGGTGGCCCGAACCGGATTGGGCAGGGGATTGAGTTTGACTACTGCTGCTGTCACGCTTCCTTCGCGCTGAGGGATGACGGGTTTGAGACCATCATGGTCAACTCCAACCCAGAGACCGTTTCGACGGACTATGACACGAGCGATCGCCTCTACTTTGAACCCCTCACGAAAGAGGATGTGCTCAATATTATTGAGGCAGAAAATCCCGAAGGTATCATTATCCAATTTGGTGGTCAGACTCCACTGAAGTTGGCGGTACCGTTGCAGCAATACCTCAACTCCCTGGAAAGCCCCACCCTCAAAATCTGGGGAACTTCTCCCGATGCCATCGACACTGCTGAAGACCGCGAACGCTTCGAGCACATCCTGCGGGAACTAGATATTCGCCAACCCGCTAACGGGATTGCCCGCAGTACCGCTGAAGCGCTCCAGATCGCGAAACAGATTAGCTATCCCGTCGTGGTGCGTCCCAGCTACGTGCTAGGCGGTCGCGCGATGGAAATCGTCTACTCGGACGAAGACCTGGAGCGCTATATGGCCTATGCGGTGCAGGTAGAACCCGACCACCCCATCCTGGTTGACCAATATCTGGAGAACGCGATCGAGGTGGATGTGGATGCGATCGCTGATCACACTGGCCAGGTCGTCATCGGTGGCATCATGGAGCACATCGAACAGGCCGGAATTCACTCCGGCGACTCTGCCTGCTCTATTCCCACTATCTCTCTTTCCGATGAAGTGCTGACCACCATCCGCATCTGGACGGAGAAGCTGGCGAAGGCCCTCAATGTAATCGGCCTAATGAATGTGCAGTACGCGATTCAGGGTACGGCTGATGGGGAAGACAAGGTCTACATCCTGGAGGCAAACCCCCGCGCATCCCGGACGGTGCCTTTTGTGTCGAAGGCGATCGGCGTACCTCTGGCGAAGATGGCCTCCCGCATTATGTCGGGCAAAACCCTGCAAGAGCTGGGCTTTACCGAGGAAATTATTCCCAAACATATGGCGGTGAAAGAGGCGGTGCTTCCCTTCTCGAAGTTCTCTGGCACCGACATCATTTTAGGGCCAGAAATGCGCTCTACGGGTGAGGTGATGGGTATCGATACAGACTTTGGTAAAGCGTTTGCCAAGGCAGAACTGGCTGCATCCCAGCTACTCCCCCTAAAGGGTACGGTGTTTGTGTCGATGAACGATCGCGACAAAGTATCTGCCGTTCCCGTCGTCCAGGGTCTTATGGAGTTGGGCTTCCATGTGGTAGCAACATCGGGCACACGTCAGGTGTTAAAACAACACGATGTGGATGTGGAACTGGTGCTGAAGGTGCATGAGGGTCGGCCTAATGTGATGGATGCCATCAAGAACCACGGCATCCAGTTGATCGTGAACACTCCCCTGGGTCAAGAGGCTCAGTTAGACGATCGCACGCTCCGCCGCGCGGCCCTGGTTTACAAGGTGCCGACGGTGACAACGATCGCTGGAGCCAAGGCAACGACCGCTGCTATCCGCTCCCTCCAGGCCAACCCGCTCGACGTAAAAGCCATTCAGGATTACATCCGGTAAGATTGAACTCTAGCTATCAATTCTTAAACCCTCTGTTTCTTATTGAAGAAATAGAGGGTTTTATTATTGGTACAAGGAATTTATGAGTTATGTCAACTCTGTTGATTAACCATAAAACCAAAGGCGGGAAGTGTGTAATGCTTCTCATTGCACACTTCCCGCCTTTGGTTTCTTTGACCAGATTTGATATTAGACAGGATATTAGGAGAATTATACGGCAAATAAAAACTTAAACTACAATTGTACTACTCATTAAGCTGGATACATAAGACATGATAGAAGAATCTGTAATTCTCCAAAGAATAAGCGGTTTCCTTAATACTCTTAAAGAATTTGTCCTGAACTGTAAAAACACTAGGGCAATCGACTGTGGTAAATACCAAGGAAACATTCGCTTGGCCTCTAATGTCGTTGTGGAAGTCAAAGCTACAAATGTTAGCTATGAAGAAGGTAAGCTGAGAAATCTAAAGCTAGAGCAATCAGTACTTTTTGGTCCACACTGGGGGTCAGTAGAGTATATCTTTGAAGACTGTATTCTAAATTCGGATGAATACCTTACGCTGCTTAATGATTTAGAAAATCTTTATCAATTTACAGAAGCTCAGAAGAACTTTCCACTCTTCGTTAGGAGAGTGATAAGAACTTTGCTAGAGGGTGAACAAGATACTGATGAAAAATTAAATGAGCTCTCAAGTTTATGTTTGAATAGTTTTTATGGAAGACCCTTTAAATATGGATCTGAGAGTTTTATATATGGAATTGAACTTGAGCTGGGTAACATTCAGCTTGAAGTCCACCAAATCAAAGTAAGGATCAGTAAATTAACTAATGAAGATTTTGAATTTAAGGGCTCGGTTGATGAACTAATTAAATTAGAGAAAGAGAGAAATTTTGCTCCAAGAATTCCATTAGCAAAACTAGAAGTAGAGTTTGACGGCTTTTCAAGGGGAGATATATACCCGAAAACGCAAAAAATTATAACTGCTCTTAGGCTGTTCAGGGTTGGAAGTGTTGATTATAACTGTATGCGAGAGTATTCCAACTCGCTAACGGATGAGGAATTTCTTAGTCTTAATGAGTATGGCTACAAAACTGCAACGATTAAATACTTTAGTAATGTTGGAAATCTAAATAGGGCCTTCGATACATATCAAATAAAGGAAGAAGAATTACCATCTCTGGAGGCTTTTTTAGGGATGATATACTTAGAAATTCCACATAACTTTTATGGCGGTGATCTTAAAAAGAATTACTTAAGCATATCATATGACAGATATGTAACTGCTCTGCTAGATGGTCAGTCTTTGGAATACCGGATAGCGTCTGCAGTTATGGGACTTGAAAGTATCTACCTAACGGAGAGTATGGAGCTAAAGTACCGCTTAAGTGTCAGAGCAGCGAGAGTTCTGAGCATTTGGTCTGATAAGAATTCCAACTTTAGTCCAGGTAAAATCAAGCTGTTAATAAGTTATGCATATGATATTAGAAGTGCATTTGTTCATGGTGATGAACCGAATAAAGATTTGCCGAAAAAGATTAAAAACTATGTCCCGGATATAAACCATTTTCTTCTTGTTATTCTTGGGTACTTACGTATATCCATTGCCCTTCATCTAATGTTAAAAATTAGTAAAAAGGATTTTGTCGCTCAAATTGACAACTCATTAATTGATGATGATTGCTTGTATTTATTAAAAGAGAAAATCCTTGCTTTTAAGGAGGTAATACCTGTTTGACAATTTAAGATAAATGAAATTTGGTGGTTAAAATCAATTTCAACATATTTTAGAAGGAGTATTTGAAAAGATAGATTTTGATTATTCCGCAGTCAACTTCTTGCATGAAGAATTGAGGGAGAGATCACCAGATAAACACCAGTGATGGGGGTTAGAGGAGGCTGATCGCTTGCTAAAGCTGGAAAAGGGCGCTCGCTTGTTGGGTATGAGGGGACGATCGCTTAGTACCCAGCCTAAAAGTTACTTGGCTGAAAAGTGCTTCTGTGGAACTATTAGTGAATCTTTTGGGTCGAGGAGGGTAGAGGCGATCGCTCTAATGCAAGCCTCTTAAAGGCGCAAGACCAGGGAGTGAGCTGATCATTACGATTTCACGAGCAACCACCATGCGAAAAATTATTTGTTTAGCAACCTGTATTGGGGTGCAAAGTTTTCTGCTGCTAGCGCCAGCCCTGGCTCAGGCACCCAGTCGTACCCAAGTACAGATAGGCCCAAGTGAAACATCTCAAGTTATCAACCGAGCTTCACGGGATATCCGGGCTCAGCAGCGTCTTTGGACGGGGCAACGCCTGCGCGACTACCGCTATGTCCTGGAAGTGAGTTGCTTCTGCGCTGAAGAAGTGCGGCAACCTGTGGTGATTGAAGTGCGGGATGGGATTCCCACCTCTTACACCTATGAGTCGACAGGACAGCCTGCCAACCCTACCTATTTTGAAAACTACAGCACCGTTCCCAAATTGTTTAATTTGGTGCGGGCTGCACTCTATCGCAACCCCAATTCTTTGAATGTGCAGTTTAATCCAGAGTTCGGGTATCCCACGCAAATTACGATCGATTATTCGGCCATGATGGCTGATGAGGAGATTTATCTCACCATTCGTGATTTGCAGCCATTACAGCAATAAAATCCGTTATTGCTGTCAGATGAAACAGCACAGGGAACTACAGTTTCCTGTGCTGTTTCATGTCTAGTACGCTGAGGCGGAAATCCATCACCTATGTTTTTGTGTGGGGTGCGAAGCACCCCACACAAAAACATAGTATGCAAACTTAGGCCGCAGCCTACTAGTGATGCATTCTTGTTGTGTGATGTGCTTTATACATACAGCGCTTTTCAAACGCTTGAAATCTGGTTATTTTTGTGAGAGCCGTGCGCCGCGCGGCTCTCACAAAAATAACCGTGGCCGACTCAAGCGCAAAGCGCTGTAACAAGAATGCGTTAGACCTGCTCACACTATCAATTAGGGCCTTGACTCACCCACTTCTTCCAAAATGGCCCAATCTTGATCGTCGCACTGGCCTACTAATAAAGAGAAGGGACTCGAATACTTCTTTAATGCCGAATAGCGGGTTGCTGTAATACGGATATTATCTCCTTCTGGGGTATAGGTCACATTGGAGAAGGTGCTGTAATCACCTCTTGCTTTAGCAACTGGCATAGCCGTAATAATTAACGCCTTCCATTCTGGAGCCTTCATTTCTATCAGGCGCTTTTGTCCATCCGGATAGGTGCGGGTATTCAGCATTCGTCCGCTGTCACAATAAAGGTTCGCTATGGCCGGATCGTAGGCTAACCCTAGCAATTGATAGTTATTAAAGAGAGCTTGAGCATCTTTTGCCGAAGGCTTTTGGGATGTGGAGGTACAAGCTGCACATAACAGGGCGATCGCAAGAACACAAGAATGAGCAATAGTTTTCATTGGAAGCCGATTAGATTGACAGCTAACAGCTAGGTGAACAAGAAGTGAATAGCTTGGCTAACGTAACTGTGAACAGTATACGTTTCCACGCTCTCCGATTCGTTCTTATTCTTCTACTAAAAACTTCGCTTGCTCTGCATCAATCCGTCCTGCCTGATAGAGTGTTTTGGTAATTTCAGACATGGTCAGGACGGAGTACCCCCGGAAACCATGGGCCCGCAATCGATCCTTTACACCCCGTTCGTGGTCGAGTAGCACCACAATGTCTTTGACTTCCAACCCCACCGATTGAAGCTTCCCGGCTCCTTCTATGGCGCTGTTGCCACTGATAAAAACGTCGTCTACCACGACA
Source organism: Leptolyngbya sp. PL-A3 (assembly GCF_039962325.1). Classification (NCBI taxonomy): domain Bacteria; kingdom Bacillati; phylum Cyanobacteriota; class Cyanophyceae; order Leptolyngbyales; family Leptolyngbyaceae; genus Leptolyngbya; species Leptolyngbya sp. PL-A3. The sequence goes on along the minus strand of NZ_JAMPLB010000002.1, from coordinate 34,023 downwards.
ACGGTTTCTCCGGGATGAAAGTTGCCTTCCACAACGCGACGGGTGCCGTGAGCCTTCACTTCCTTACGGGGGTAGATCATGGGGTAGTTGAGGTGCAGGGCTAATCCCGTTGCGGTAGGGAGAGAACCGTAGGGAATGCCGGCAATGCGATCAAACTGAAGTGTTTTGAGAATCCCTGCATAGGCGTTGAGCACCTGATGGAACAGTTGGGGATTAGAAATAATTTTTCGCAGGTCGATATAATAGGGAAAGACTGCACCGGATGCCTGTACAAACTCTCCAAATAGCAGGCAGCCTACGTCAAAGAGTTGCAGAATCAGATCGACATGAGAATTTTGCTCCGAGGAACTGCCATTGCCAGTCCACAACTCGCAGCTTGAAGCACCCTGCTGAGCCTGGTTGCGTATGGCGTTAATTTCAGTTTTGAGCGATCGCATCAATTCCGCCAAATTCTCCTGGCTCAACCAATCTTGTGGTATTGGAATGAGAAGACCATTGCCATTCTGATTCAGCCCAGCCGTCACAATAGCGTTGACGCTGGCTGCCTCCTGCCAGATGCTACGAGCTAGAATAAGGCGTTCTGGGGCGATCGCTCGAATTTTCGCGAGCACCTCTGGCTGCGTCGTTCCCACTTCCAACCCAACCTGCTCGGTAGGCCCCCAATTGCGCGCTTCCTCAACAACCTGCAAGTAGAAAGGATTGGTCGTGTTGGGATGGTGTTGCAGAGCGATCGCGCCAGGATTGGAGGTGTGGCAGAGAACGAAAACGGCTTTGCCGGGATATACCAAAAAAGGGGCGGCTGAATCCTGGCCTGTAAAAGGGCTGAGGGTAATGGCGTCGACTTGCCATTCCTCGAATACCGTGTGGGCGAGCGTTGTGCTGGTGTTTAGATCGCCATGTTTAGCGTCCAAAATGACGGGAATATTTTGAGGAATGGCCTGTAGCACCTTCTGCAATAGCTCTAATCCAGGTGCTCCGAGAGCCTGGTAAAACCCAAGGGTGGGTTTATAGGCGCAGACAGATTCGGCGGTTTGGTTAATAACCCACAACAACCATTCATATAACCCCTGAAGGTCGTCCTGTCCTGATTTCCTGAAGCGATCGGGTAGCAGTTCAGGGTTAGGATCGAGACTAACGAAGAGGAGGGATTGGTGGTGGGCGATCGCTGTTTCTAACGCTTCAAAGAAAGCCATCAGATTCTTATCGATTGATTGTTCTATTTATATACTCATATTCCATACCTTTAGAAACAAAACTCAGAACTTTGATTTTGCTATTGCTTCACAATTACAAGATCAAGGTTCTACAGCATCTTTAAGTTTATCCAGGTACGAGAGAGGAGCGTAGAACTTCGTTCTACGCTCCTCTCTCGTACCTGATGCACTCGGACAACGGTTTCGCCCGGCGAAACATAGGACAGATGTGTTTTCTGGAATCTTATCTCATAGCAACAGCTCGCAGTCTATGCCTTATGGCTTCTGTCAAAAGGTTATTTTGCTAACGAATGGAATGGAGTAGAAGTAAGTATGACAAATTTCGTAGAAACTCTTTCCATGAATACAATTACTAAATTGTTTGCTACTTTGGGACGTCTGGTAGCTGTAGCTCTTCTCTTTGTCTCGGCAACCGCGTTTGTTTGGCAAGGCGCATTCTTCTCCAATACGGCAGCTGTAGCTGCTCCTGGTAATCCTGTACTTGCGGCGACAACGGATGCAGGTGACAAGGTTCAACGGGAGAACAAGGGTTTTGTTCGGGATACGGCTGAGAAGGTAAAGGAAACCGCTAGCAAAAATGCTAGCCGAGTTGAGCGAGCAGCAGGCGACGACGGTGGCGTTGTTGAACGTAAAGCTCAGCGAGATGCAGCCCGCATTCAACAGAGAGCTGATGAAGATGCGGATCGGACTCAAAAAGCAATTGACAACAACGTCAATGCTATTGAGCGCACTGTTGACAACATCAAAGACGCGTTCACCAAGTAAGAACTAGTCAGTTATCTGCTTTGTTGAATAGTGGCTGAGAACCTAGCCTAAGCTAGTTCTCAGCCACTTTTTTAGGCAGTCTGATTCAATACAGCGCTTCGCGTTTGAATTAGCCACAGTTTGGCACTACGCATTTAGCACCAGGAAGGTTATTTTTGAAAAGCTGTGCTCTACTCGTCTCTTCGAAAATAACCCTTCTAATGGGATTGCGAAGGCTATATGAATGCAAGAATAACCAACAACGTTAACCCTACCTATGACGACGTGTTGGAGTGGGGCTATGACGAAGATTATTACTTTATGGAGCAGGATGAAGACCTTTTACTTTACGGTCTTGACTATGTGCTTGCCCTGCTGGAGTTAGCGCAAGACCCAGCCTGCCCGAAACAGAGCTATGCGCTGTGCATTATTAGCCAATTTGCGCGGATGGCAGCACTCCACCGTAAGCCGCATGACTTGCAGGGTTTAGAGCAGATTATTCATGCCTTGCAATCCACAGAACCTTCTGTGCTGGATTGGCAACACTACGTACGTCGCTTGTTGATTTACCAGCAACATCCTCTAATGGTAGGCAAACAAAAGGCTTGGAACATGGCTCAGGACTTGTTACTAGGCATTGGCCGTATTGGAACTGTCAAGCAGGAGAAGCATGACAAGGCTGATACTTGGCATTTCTCCTTGACTACCAGCATTCAAGAGCATTTGTTTATTAATAGACGAACGGGTATCTATACGTATGAGCGGGCGTATCTGCAACGCAGCAATTCTCATTTTGGAATGAAGTCCTAAAACAGTTCATCGTCGGTGGGCTGTTTCAGGACTCCCAGGCTTGAAGCTCATAATGAAAGTTGCTGTCTGCAACGATAGTTTCGTAGCCTTGTCCTATGGACTTCCTGATATTTGGGAGCCTTGGTAGAAAAAACTAGACGCCAAGACTGTACACGAAGTGCTGACACAGATGTCCGTACAATCATCATGGTTGCTTTGTACAAGTTACTGATTTCTCAGTAAATACTCTATATGCAGCGAGCTGGACTTAATCAGACGATCTGATGATCTGCTTTTTGGGATCCATTTCAGTTATGGCCAAGGTATCCATTTGGAGCACGATCGCCACTCTTGTACTGTGCTTCTTTATACTGCAATTTCCTGCCCGGGCTGAACCGCTACATGCTTTGTCTCCTTTGATACCGACTTCTATGAGCGATGTTTCCAGAGCATCCTGGGAAGAGGTGGAGGATCCATGGGAACCGAGCACAAAGGTTGAGATTGCTAAAATTCGTTCTGGAGTACTGCCGGGTGTTGTGATTGGTGGTCACTATGACGGTTTACTAAAGATTCGACAACAGCGTTATGTGGCATCTGGACGTCTGGACGAACAGTTGGAGAACTCTGTTTACGATCTATTGGAGAATGAACTGAGTGATGCAGGTTTTGAGGTAATGCGATCGCATCCTCACTCCCTCTTCGCAGAAGTCGTTGAGTCCTCAGAACCGGGACGCTTCCTCATCGGCGGAACGATTACTCAAGAGCATCTCAATTCTTACAGTTCATTTTTTAATGAATATACCAACACTGAACGCAGCATTCGGTGGGAGTTATTCGATCGAGATGCGAATAAAATTGTGTACCGTCAAGAAATTGACGGGAGCGCCCAGGTAGAAGGAATTGATAATCCTGCTGCAACCTACGAAGCCATTCGTGCAAGTTTCAGGCAGCTTCTGCACGAACCCCGCTTTATCTCGGTCCTGAATCATCCTGCACCGCAAGACCCGCCTGTTCCGGCTAAGCCTTACAAAATTGAAGCGATCGCCTCAACCAGCCAACCTCTCACCTTGGAGGAGCTGGTCGGACGATCCATTCCCTCTATCGTTGGTATTCGCACCCCAACTGGACGAGGAAGTGGATTTTTGCTCGATTCATCGGGTTTGATTATGACGAATGAGCATGTCGTTGGTTCAGCCTTCTCGGTCAAAATCAGACTTTATGATGGCACTACCTTGAATGGTCATGTGTTGCGGCGGGATACGGTTTCGGATGCTGCCCTGGTGAAACTGGAAGGCGATATGACGAATGTTTCTGGTCTACCCATTTGTCATACCGATGTCGTGCGGGTAGGACAATCGGTGGTGGCGATCGGCAACCCGCTATCCCTTGCCAATACCGTGACGCAGGGAATTGTCAGTGGTTTTCGACGCAACCCCTCCCGCAGCTTGATTCAAACCGATACGGCTGTGAATCCTGGTAACAGTGGTGGACCGCTGCTCAATCGGGATGGCACTGTCATTGGCATTGTGACGGAAAAAATTGCGAGTGAGGGCATTGAGGGTTTGGGCTTTGCTTTACCCATTGGCGAAGTTTTGCAGCGCTTAAATGTTTCGATAGATCCACCGGCGAATTCAAAACTGGATTCCTGTGGCAACCCACTGATGGCCTACAAGTAACTTGACACGGGCTCTATTGTTATGAAGGCGGCTAATTTTGGGTGAAATGCGCATCCCCCGGGCATCTCACCCAAAACTAGCAGATTTTGAATCGGGTGCATCCCACTTTTGTAAGTGAGGCGGGCGAAGCCCGCCTCACTTACAAAAGTTAAATGCTTATGATGAAAAGTGGCGCGGCGCAATGCACCGCGCCACTTTTCATCATAAGCATTTAACTTTACTTGTTATTACAAAAACAACCGTGGCTGATTCACGTGCAAAGCGCTGTACTTAAAAGATGTGAAGTATGGATATTGCAAGGGTGATTTTTGCTACTGATGGGCACTTTAGAAATTAAGAGTTAGAACCTGCGCTTTAGCGATCGCAGCCTCTCCAACGGATCCAACAAAATTACCCCCTACGAAGCGACCCTCGCCCCAACCTGCTTCCTAGGGTATTTCCCAGTGCCTTCTCATTTGGCAAGGTAAGTAGAGCAACTTGAGGCTTTATATCAATCTCTAAATCTTGTTACTGTCTGATCTCCCAATCGTTTATCCAGCCATCTCTTAGAACCTATGTCTGCTTTAACTGCTGTGATTGCACCTCATATCGCATCTTCGCCGACCTTCTCAACATTGGTTGCCATCGACCCGAATGTCTCGGATTATGAAATCCTTGTTTCAGGTGTGCTTCCAGATGTCAGCGTGATTGTGCTTGATGATAAACAGGATGTCATTAACCAAATCACAGCAGCGTTACAACAGCATCCTACAGTTAAAACCCTACACCTTCTGGCTCATGGTGCCCCTGGCGTGTTATTCGTCGGTAACAAACCATTAAAAATAGAATCCCTTGAACACTACAGAAGGGAACTGCGGTATTGGACGATTGAATCACTATTTATTTATGGTTGCCAAGTTGGCCTGGGCAATGTTGGCATGGAATTTTTGCAGAAGCTCCACTGTTTAACAGGAGCTGCGATCGCTGCATCCACCACTAAAACTGGAAGTGCAGCACTGGGTGGAAATTGGCGACTGGAGGTGTCGATTGGAACACCACAACCACCTTTGGCATTCGATGAGGCAATACAGCAGCTTTACCCCGGTGTTCTGGAACTTCTGAATGCGGACGATTATGCTGCCTTAAAAGCCCTCTATCAAAGTACGGGTGGGGAAAATTGGACAGACAATACAGGCTGGAAGGATTGGGACTTTAACAGCAACACACCACCGGATGTGAGTGTGGTGAGCCAATGGAAAGGTGTGAGCTTGATGGGCGATCGCGTCACCTCCATTGGCCTAAGCTCGAATTACCTGAGTGGTACCATCCCTGTTGAATTGGGGACATTGAGTGAACTGCAATCGCTCAATCTTTATGGCAACCAGTTGACTGGCAGCATTCCATCGGAGTTAGGTAACCTGGCCAACCTGACACATCTCTATCTCAATAATAATCAACTGAATGGAGAGGTACCCCAGCCACTGGTTAATCAATTCGGTAATAGCATCACGGATTATGATTTAAGTAATGCACCGTTTGTGACAACGATCGCCAATCAGTCTATTAATGTCAACCAGTCACTCACATTAAATCTGTCGATTAGTGATATTGACACAGCGGGTAACGATACTAACTTGACACTGAGTGTCACCTCTAATGCCACTGCTTTAATTGATAGCAATGGCATTTCTATTAGCGGAACGGGGAGCGATCGCGTTCTGACTCTAACGCCAATCGCTGGGCAAGGGGGAAGCGCCACCATCACAATGACACTTCAAGATGGAAATGGTGAAGAAACGGCGAAAACTTTCACCCTGGATGTGGTCGGGGTGCCGCTTAATGCTCAGGATTATGCAGCCTTGAAGGCGCTCTATGAAAATACGGGTGGAGCCAATTGGACAAACAAGAAAGGTTGGAAAGACTGGGACTTTAGCAGTAATACGCCACCCGATATGAGTGTGGTTAGCCACTGGAGGGGGGTAACAGTAACGGGCGATCGAGTTGTAGCGCTGAGCCTACCTAACAACAACCTGAGCGGTACTATCCCACCTGAGCTGGGCAATCTCAGCAACTTAACCAGCATTAGTTTTGGCTTCAACCATCTGAGTGGTACTATCCCACCTGAGTTGGGTAATCTCAGCAAGCTGACTAACCTTGCCCTGAGAGGTAACCAGTTAAGTGGTAGCATCCCTCCTGCGTTGGGCAACCTGATTAATTTGTCTAATCTTGGTTTGAGGGAAAATCAACTCAGTGGCAGCATTCCTGAAGAGTTAGGCAATCTAACCAACTTGGCTAGCCTTCTCCTGGACAACAACCAGCTTAGCGGCAGCATTCCGACAGCGTTAGGCAATCTGAGTAACCTGCAAAGCTTCAGCCTTAACAATAACAACCTGAGTGGTGTTATCCCAACCGAGTTAGGCAACCTCAGCAAACTAGCATTGGTCGAACTTTCTCACAATCAACTGAGTGGTTCCATTCCGACACAACTGAGTAACCTGGCTAATCTGGAATATTTTCACCTCAATAACAACCAACTGAGTGGAGAAGTACCAGAGGGTATCGTCAGTAAACTGGGTAACAAGATTGTTGATTACAACCTGGATAATGCACCGTTTGTGAGTGCGATCACCCACCAAACGACTACGACAGATAGATCGCTCTGGCTGAATCTATCCATCAGTGATCTTGATACAGGAGGTAATAATGATCCGGCAGGATTAACGCTAACGGCTGTTTCCAGTAACACAACCTTAATTGGAGCACGGGGAATTGCATTCTCGGGTACGGGGAGCGATCGCGTTCTCACCCTTACACCAAATTCTGGGTACACAGGCAATGCAACCATTACCCTAACCCTTCAAGATACGAGTGGTGAAAAGACACAAAAGACTTTCGCCCTGACCGTTAATATTGGTTCCACTGTCACGTCGCTATTTGATACACCTCACAATAAATTTGTGGTGTCGAATGCTTTGCTGAACCTGAACCCCGAAACCCTTAGATCTGGTAGTTCTTTCCTGCTCCGCAATGGTACAGCGAATGCAAACAGGCTCTATGGCACAGGTAGTAAGGATGCTATTTTCGGGCGGGATGGAAATGACCAAATTTGGGGCCAGGGAGGCCATGACTTCATGGCGGGTGGCAGAGGAAATGACATTATCAATGGTGGTGCAGGAAATGATCTGATCTTTGGGGCCTCGGGTCGTGACACCCTGGTGGGTGGTACGGGAGACGATATCTTGATCGGTGGTGGAACCGGCGATCGCATCACCACGGGCACAGGTCGAGATAAGGTGGGCTTTGCGAATTTGACTAGTGGAAATGACATCATCACAGACTTCAATGCAGCAGCAGATGTAATGGTGGTTTCAGCTGCCGCATTTGGGGGTGGGTTACGAGCAGGCACCCTTGCTGCAACGCAATTTCATGTAGGTAGTCGAGCGATTGGAGCTGAAGATCGGTTCATTTACAATCGTCAAACAGGAAGCCTAATTTTTGATGCGGATGGTGCTGGTCGCGGGGGGGCGATCGCCTTCGCAACTCTCAAACCAGGTCTTAGCCTTAGCAGCCAAAATTTCATGGTTGTTTAAGGATCGTGCACTGACTCAGCAGTTCTCAGTATGGGCATCAAAGCCGAGAGTTCGTGCCCTTGGCACGCGGTTTCGGGCCTGATTCCAAAATGAGAATTGCTGCCACTGACGCATAGTTTGTTAAATATTGAGTGTGGAATACACCACACTCAACAAGAATGCTCTACCTAACCTCAGTTCGGGTGAAGGGCGTTTTCGAGTGCCGCGCGTTGCGCGGCACTCGAAAACGCTCATTTTGGCGTGCGCAAAGCGCACGCCAAAATGAGCACTTCAGCTTATCCCGAACTGAGGTTACCTATGGGGACTTGCGCAAGTCTTATAATTGTTAAGGGCAACTGGGTTTCACAGTGCCTTACAGTTATGAGCCGCATGAATGAATCAGTATTTTGCAACAGTGGCGCGGGGGCTAGAAACGCTGGCGGCGCAGGAGTTAGAACAATTGGGTGCGAATGCTGTAGAGCCAGGTTTTTGTGGCGTTTCATTCGAGGGCGATCGCACCCTCCTTTACCGCGTTAACCTCTGGGCTCGGTTACCGTTCCGCATCCTGATGAAACTGCATACATTTCCCTGCCAGGACGCCGAGGATCTCTATCGGGGTATTCAGACAATCGACTGGTCGCAGTATCTCACCCCTGATCTGACGTTAGCGGTGAATGCGACGGGCAAAAGTGAGCAGTTGAACCACACCCATTTCACGGCGCTACAGGTGAAACGGGCAATCGTCGATCAGCAGCAAGACCGTTTGGGCGATCGCTCCGATGTCAATCTGCAATCCCCAGATGTGCAAATCACTGTACACATTGATCGGGAGGTCTGTACCGTCAGTCTTGATAGCTCAGGGCAGAGTCTGCATCGTCGTGGGTATCGTCCAGCGGTTGGCTCTGCACCATTGAAGGAGTCGTTAGCAGCGGCGTTAATTCAACTATCGGACTGGCAGCCTGAGCAGATGTTTTACGACCCGCTTTGTGGCTCTGGCACGTTACCCCTGGAAGCGAGTCTGAAAGCGCTAAATATTGCACCGGGGCTATTTCGCGAGCGATATGGGTTTGAAACCTGGCTCGACGCAGATCGATCGCTGCTAGAAAGCCTGGTACAAGAAGCGAAGGATAGCCAGCGAGAGAGCCTGCCTGCGCCGATCTGGGGTAGCGATCGCGATGAGAATGTGGTTGAACAGGCGATCGCCAATGCAACCACCTGTGGCGTCGTGAACCATGTTTATTTTGCGGCGATCGACCTGGAAGATGTTGCCGCGCCGGCCGATAGTGGCGTGCTGTTCTGTAATCCCCCCTATGGCGAACGGCTGGGTCGAGATAGCGATTTGGGCGCGTTTTATAAACGTTTAGGCGATGTGCTGAAGCAACGCTTCAAAGGCTGGACGGCGTTTGTGCTGAGCGGTAACCGCGCACTCGCACAGTCGATTGGACTGAAATCGTCTCAGCGGTTTGCGGTTTATAATGGTACGTTGCCCTGCCAGTTGATGAAGTATGAATTGTACTAGTTCAATTGGGCGTAAGTTTGCCTACCAGTTGATGCGGTGGGCGTTAAGCGCCCACCGCATCAACTGGTAGGCAAACTTACGCCCCAAAATATTAAATATGCTGCGATTAACTGAAATTAAGCTGCCGCTTGATCATCCTGAAGACGCCATCAAGGCGGCAATTCTTAAAAAGCTGCAAATTTCCCCCGAGGCATTAACTGGCTACACCATCTTCAAGCGGAGCCATGATGCCCGTAAGAAGGGGGAGATTTCTCTCGTTTACATTGTGGATGTGGAGACCCCCCAGGAAAAGGCATTGCTGCAACGCCTAAGGAAAGATCCGCATGTGATGCCAACGCCAGATATGAGCTATAGCCTGGTGGCGCAGGCTCCCAGCAATCTGGCCAGTCGTCCGATCGTGATTGGTACTGGGCCTTGTGGGATGTTTGCAGGGCTGCTGCTCGCACAAATGGGGTTTCGTCCGATCATATTGGAACGGGGGAAGGCAGTGCGCGATCGCACCGCAGATACCTTTGCCTTCTGGAAAAAGAAAGACACGTTGAACCCCGAATCCAACGCGCAGTTTGGCGAAGGCGGGGCAGGCACCTTTTCCGACGGCAAACTTTACAGCCAGGTGAGGGATTCTAATCACTATGGCCGTAAGGTGTTGACCGAGCTGGTGAATTCGGGAGCTAACCCGGAAATTCTCTATATCAACAAGCCCCATATCGGTACCTTCAAGCTGGTGGGTGTCGTCCAAAGTCTGCGTGCCCGAATTGAGGCTCTTGGGGGTGAAATTCGCTTTCAAAGCCGGGTTGTTGACATTCACATTGAGCGGGGGCAGGTACAGGGTGTAACCCTTGCCAGCGGCGAGTATATTGCCAGTCAGCATGTGGTATTGGCGGTTGGCCATAGCGCCCGTGACACGTTTCAAATGTTGTTCGATCGCGGCGTTTACATCGAGCCGAAACCATTCTCCATTGGCTTTCGCATTGAGCATCCACAACCGTTGATCGATCGCTGTCGATTTGGCGATCAGGCGGGACACAAGCTGTTGGGTGCTGCCGATTACAAGCTGGTTCACCACTGTCAAAATGGTCGGTCGGTCTATAGCTTTTGTATGTGTCCGGGTGGTCTGGTTGTGGCGGCTACGTCTGAGCCTGGGCGGGTTGTCACCAACGGCATGAGCCAATACTCGCGGAATGAGCGCAATGCGAACAGTGCTATTGTGGTGGGCATTACCCCTGATGATTATCCAGGGCATCCCCTGGCGGGTATTGCGTTTCAGCGACAGTTAGAGGAACGAGCCTTTGAGCTAGGCGGTCGCACGTATAACGCACCGGGTCAACTGGTGGGAGACTTTCTGGCGGGTCGTCCTTCTGAAGCGTTTGGGACTGTGCTGCCGTCTTACGCACCGGGGGTGCATTTAGGGGACTTGAGTACGAGTTTGCCGGAATATGCGATCGCCGCTATCCGTGAAGCTCTGCCCGCTTTTGACAAACAGATCAAGGGCTTCGCCATGGCCGACGCTGTGCTAACGGGGGTGGAGACGCGCACCTCCTCGCCCATTCGGATCAAGCGTAACGATGAGTATCAGAGTTTGAATACCAAAGGCCTTTTCCCGGCAGGGGAAGGGGCGGGTTACGCCGGGGGTATCCTTTCGGCTGGTATCGATGGCATCAAAGTTGCAGAGGCCGTTGCGTTGAGTATGGTGCAATTGGTTGGGGCGCGGCGGTAATTAATATTGGCGTTGCTGAAATGAAACGGGAGGAGAAACGATTGGTTTTCCCTCCCGTTTCAGCAATAGGGGTTGGGAAATACCTGTATGAATACAGCAACGCCGAATATGGACATAATGAGTAACCCTATAAAATCATTGGGTAATTACTTAGTCTCAGTTCGGGTTAAGGGCTTTTTCGAGTGCCGCGCGAAGCGCGGCACTCGAAAAAGCCCTTAACCCGAACTCAGGTTATGTATTGTCTGGATTGTTGAATGTTTTATCCGCTGATCGAAAGGGAGTTTGAGTTTATGTCCTCTTTTGTTGCTGAATCTATTAACTTTCATCTTCCTGAAGTTGCCCCTGGAAGTTTGGATGTGCGCTGGATTCATGGTTCAGTTTCAGCTAAACATAATACTGATCCGGATATCCAGGTGCATCTCTATAATGAACACACCATGATCATGCGGCAGAACATGGCGGTGCATCCAGAAGCCCCCTTTATGTTTCTGTTGTTTGGTAACGATCGCGCTATTTTGCTGGATACGGGAGCGACGCGATCGCCTGAATACTTTCCCCTACGGCAAACCGTGGATGCTTTAATTGACCAATGGCTAGAAAAGTATCCACGAGAAAACTACGCCTTGGTCGTAGCCCATACCCATCTGCACCGCGATCACTATGAAGCAGATCCGCAATTTCTCGACCGGCCCAACACCGTTATCGTTGGGAAAAGCTTAGCTGAAACAATGGAGTTTTATGGCTTTCAGAATTGGCCACAGGAACAGGTGAGCTTTGACCTGGGAGGGCGACAACTTCAGGTATTAGCGACCCCAGGGCACGAAGAAGCGGAAGTATCAATCTACGATCCGTATACTCAACTTCTCTTCACCGGTGATTTGTTTTATCCTGGTCGCCTCTATGTGCGAGACTGGGCTGACTTTGTTGACAGCATCGAGCGGATGATTGCCTTTTGTGAGACACATCCCATCGCTCATATTCTGGGTTGTCATATTGAAATGTCCATCTATCCAAAATTGGACTATTTAATTCGTACCAGCTATCAACCCCACGAACGACCTTTAGAAATGACGGTGGAGCAGCTCAAGTCGTTGCGCGGGGCGATCGCCGAAATTGACGGCAAACTCGGTATCTATATCTTTGACGATTACATCATTTATAACGGTGTACCAGACCGCTATTTCAGCTATGAAAGCATCGATCCGAACGTTGAACCTGGTGATCTTTGCTAAGAGGATGTTTCCCTACAAATTCAGCAGACCCGAAAGACGCACCAGGTATGTTCGATTCGGGTAAGTCTTGGTTTCGACTTAGTCAAAACGAATATACCTAAAAATCTTTGTATTAAGCTTTTACCTCAGCCTACCATTCTTCGAAAGCTGTTTGAGGTGGTTGATTTTTGGTGCAACCTAGGTATGAAAAGCCAATCCTTTCAAATAGCCTTTGATAAATAGTTCTTATTTTTCTCCTGCTTTGAAGAAACAAGAAAAGGGGTTTGGTTTCTGTGCGGTATATCAGAATACTCAGAAAGCCTTGAAATAAGGAAGATGCGAGTAACTAAATGCCCAAGCTCTTCAAAAATCAAGAATTTAAATGTCTTAATCCCGTATAGTACGGCTAAGTTCCTGATTTTTTGGTGCTTGAAGCTTGTTCAGCACCAAAGATTTTAGAAATGGTGCCTAAAGGTTATATAGTGCTTAGAGGGAATTTAGATTCCCGATGGGCTAAGAGGGTATTTGAAACACAATCGGTACTTGAAACAGGCTCACCTGTTTCTACCCAGAGACTCAAAGAAGGTATATGGCTAACCAACTTAGTAGTTCGCGAAGCTTACTTCTCTCCTGCTTGTCCCTTACCATTCGGGTATGTGGCAGTATTGCCATAGGTGGCATTGTCCTTAAAATTACCAAATGTAGGCGAACGATAGAGACGCGATTTCAGGGTAAAGCGAATCTACGGATGGCCTTTCAGGCAGCCTATGTTAGCAATTTGCTTGGGACCTGTGTTTCCTGAATGGTCTTCTGTTTAGAGGAAATATATTACATCACAGGTTTGCTTACCCTGGTCACCGTTGGAAGGTAGGTGCTGTTCTAGGCGTGTGATGGGTTGTTGTGAGAGGGGCCGCCTAGTGCCCCCTTCACAACACCACCCACGACTTGCAGCGCGGCAAGGTGCAGACCGAGCTGAATAGCACTTTAGGGCAGGAAAGCAATTTCTATTTCATTACACCTGTTTTAGAAGATAAACCTGATGGCAACGAGGCGCATTCTGTTGATTGACGATGAACCTAGCATTCGCTTAATGGTTCAAGTTGCACTTAAAGTTACAACTTCCTGGGAAACCCTAATAGTAGAATCCTATCAGGCTGGAGTCGCCCTTGCCGAAACTGAGCAACCCGACGCTATTTTGCTGAATGTGATGATGCCTGAAATGGATGACATTATAGCTTCTCAGGAGATACAAACAAATCCAATCATTCGACACATTCCCATAATCTTACTTATGACAAGAAGCCAGGCTAATGAACGAGAACGATTTTCCCACTTGGTGATCGCTGGAATTATCACCAAGCCCTTCAGAGTAAGTGAGTTAGCCAGGCAGATGCGTTCGATTTTGGGCTGGTATGATTAACCTCTGCTGATTTTTAGTACGTGTTTGAAAGGTTATTTTCTCGTGCGTTTTGCACAAGAAAATAACCTTTCAAACAGGTCTCAAATGTCGGAAGTGCACTAAAGATCAACCGAGTTTAATCTTGCCCTCAGTGCAGGACATGCTGCCCTGGATTGGCATCGTCATTGGAGCGATCGCCAGAATAAGTCATGGTCTTTCCTCAATATTTCTAGAATCAGTGTTGTTTAGGGCTCATGCTGAATCATTGCGATTACATCATGGTGTTCCCACCAATCAGGCGCTCAAACTCGGCTTTGATCAGTGAATAACACTCACAGCTTGTTGCTTCTAATCCCTCTCGATCCAGAATCGTGATTTTGCCATATCGATAAGAAATGAAGCCTGCATTCTGTAACTTAGCGGCCACCTCACTGACCCCCGCCCGGCGCACCCCAAGCATTTGAGATAGAAACTCATGGGTTAGTGCAAATTGGTTATCTCCGACCCGGTCTTGGGTCAAGAGCAGCCAACGACAACAGCGTTGCTCGATCGAATGCATCCCATTACATACTACAGATTGTGAAATGAGATTAAACAATGCTTGTGTATAGCGGTGTAGAACGTTATAAAGCACAGTGTCGGGGGTGACATGAGTGCGCATTGCCTCGGCTCGCATTCTCAAAGCATTACCCAGAACTTGAACCATTGCCACCCCTGGAATTTGCTTAGCTCCCAGAAATACAGGCAGCCCCACCATGCCTTCATAGCCCACTGTTCCTACTTCGATCAGATCACCCGCTGCGGTTAGCGACAGTAGCGAGCAAACTCCTTCTAGCGGAAAGTAGACAAACTCAATCGGTTCATTGGGTTGGTATAACTCTTGTTTAATTTCTAAGGGAACGGGCTCTAGGTAGAACGCAAGCCGTTCGTATTCTTCTATTGGTAAGCTGGCCAAGAGTCGATTTCTGACAGTATTTGAAAGTCCTTCACGCACTACTTTAATGGTTAGTTAGGTGATCTCTATGCACTGGGATAACACAAAGCTGGTAAGGAGCCCTCTGGCATAGGGAGGAGTATAGCTCTCGGTGCGGTTTGTACGAAAGAGTACAATAGAGGGAGAGAGGAGTGTACGGCTAAGTACAGTCTTTTCATCTGATAATTTCCTGGTTCGTACTCTCATGAACTCTCTCACCTGCATACCGCAATCTCGGATCCTTTCTCATTTTCCGAATATTGCATTTAATGTTGTCGTGTTGGCAACTTCAATAGGTGGGTTAAAAGCGTTGAGTGCTATCGTGTCTACCTTACCCGCAGATTTCCCGGCTGCTACTCTGGTGGTTCAGCATCTCAGCCCCAGTTTTCCCAGCCAATTAGTTCAAATCTTGAGTCAGCGAACTCAACTTCGGGTTAAAAGTGCTGCAACGGGAGATGTTCTGCGGCCGGGCACCGTTTATGTGGCTGTTCCAGATCACCACTTAATAGTTCAGCCCAATGGTACGCTACTGTTATCGGATGCACCTAAGATGAACTTTGTGCGTCCTGCTGCCGATAAACTGTTGATGTCAGTGGCAAACACTTACAAATCGCGGGCGATCGCTGTCGTTCTAACCGGCCGAGGGTCTGATGGTGCGCTGGGCGTGCTAGCCATCAAGAAACATGGAGGCACGGTGATCGCTCAGGATAATTTAACTTCTGAAGCTTTCCATATGCCGCAGGCCGCGATCGCCACTGGAAACGTAGATCAGGTATTGCCCTTGGAGGAGATCGCTTCTATGTTGGTGCGCCTGGTAACGTCAGAAGCTGTTACGTCATACAGAAGAGGGTAAGGGCAACGCCCCTACCCTCTTCTGTATGAATGAGCTGATGATGTGTGCAGGCAATCAGGCGGATTTAGCTCGCAGGTGACGATGAATTTCCTGATTCATGAGCTCCAATTCCTTCTGGGTTGCCCGTAGTTCTTGCTCAATATCGTGCCGTTGCTGAATCTGCACAGAGAGTGCATCTTGAAGCGATCGCACCTGATCTTGTAGCCGCTTCACTTCAAGCTGCAACATTTCTAACTGGACGTGTTGCTGCTCATAGTCTTGTGAAGCGTTAGTCGAATCGGAAAGATGTTTCAAACCAGCCTCGTTCATATCTGTTAGTGCATTATTTACAGCAGGTATAGGACAAAATGAGAGTGGGAGTAATGAATAGTAATCATGAATAGTTGACCCTTTTGTAAATAACCTTACTTTTGAATTCTTCGATTCAAAGAGAGACTGTCGTAAATAAGGAATTTGTCCTTCTGTCATACCCAGTAGTAGAAACCCTTGCTGCTGCAAACTGAAATGAAACCGAACCAGTGCTTGAAGTTGCGCCTGTGGTATCAGATACATCAGTGTGTTTCTACAAAGGAGCAAATCAATGTGTGATAGCGGTGGGCTTTGAATTAAGTCATGCTGATGAAAGGTGACGGAGTGGTAAAGCTCTTGTCGCCAGCGATAACCTTCGGCTGTGCACTCAAAATATCGCTCTAAAAGTTCTGGTGGAATTCCTGTAACTTTGTAGGGGAAATAGCAGCCGCGTTGCGCTTGCCACAGCGCATCGGCATCAATATCAGTGCCATAGATCTGCACGCGTTGCTGAAATTGTTCGACCCCCAAAGCTTCCGCTAGTAGGATTGCCAGGGAATACGTTTCTTCCCCTGACGCACACCCTGCACTCCAGATACGGATCAGTTCGTTTGGAGCTTTGTTGGCAATAATTTGGGGAATGATGGTGCTTTTGAGATAATCCCAGATGGGGCGATCGCGAAAGAAGAATGTACAGTTGATAAAAACAGCATTCAAAAGATGTGTAACTTCATCAGGTTGTTGCGTTAGGTGGTCGAGATACTCCTGGTAATGCTGCGCTCCAACATGTTGCATGCGCTTTTTGATTTGACGCATTAAGCTAGAACGCTTGTAACTCGTCAGGTCAGCCTTCTGAACATGCTTGAGATGATTAAGTAAATCTTCTAAATTTGTTGCTTTTAGAGATGGTGATGTAGTGCTAACAGAAAGGTTATGCATGAACAGATAGCCAACTTAGCTGGGCGTTCATAGAGTAAATTCTATATTTTTGAGTTTAGGCGTTTCTCGGGCAGATGACTGTCCAGTAGCGTACAAGTCATCTCCATTACTCAGGTTGGGTTTCAAGGGTGTGGTGGGTAATTTTATGTTCAAGTGTGGGGTTAACCCACATTTGAACATTGATAGATCACTAAAACAGCACCCGTATTCGCTACAAGAAACCTTGATATGGGGGGTGCGGAGCGCACTAAAATCTAGGCAAATGAAGTTGCTGAATACTGGATTGATGAATAGAGTAGCGTTCTACTCTATTCAGAGATTAAAGACATAACCCAAACGGCATATTGTGTTATATGCCCTACGTTTATTCGTTGCGACCCTTGGGGCTTCTGCCATTGGATCGATACAATTCCTGCCGTCCCAGACCAATATTAGTGCATTACGGACGTTGGCATCGGTAGCGTTGTGAAGGATGAAAGAGAAAAGGCGGGGTGGAAGGCGCGAACGGTTAATCGGATTGTTGGGCTTGCCATATCCAGGCTCGTAGAAGCAGAGCGGGTTGATGTTTGGGTTAACGCAACACTATCCAAAGCGATGCGTGGGGAGGTTGATGGGCTAGCCATCGAACTCCAAGAGTTTTTAGCGCGGAAAAATTTGCGAATTGAAACCTTTCAGCTTCAGATCGGGCAGGTGACTGTCCTACCAAAGCTGGCTATGAAGGGTACGATTCAACTGCTTCAACCATCTACCGGAGAACTCACGCTGACGCTCCTTGAGAAACAGCTTTCTGACTTTTTGAGCCTGCAATTTGTGGGAGAGCGATCGCAACCCTCAGCCTCTGCAAACCCGACTCAAAACTACAGACTTCATCAAATTCATGCGGCCTTTCTGCCAGAGAATCAACTTCAGCTTCATCTGGATTGGACGGCGGCATCTATTGAAGCGGTACAGTCCAGTACGCTGCTGACGACACCAGAAATTGCATCTGAAGGACAGATCGTTAACCTGGCTGTGCAATCGACCTCCGGAGAGGATGTACCTGCCGAATTAACCACTGCAATTCTGTCTCCGATTAATGAAATTCTTAGCCTGCAAGACTTCAAACAGCGAGGCACATCTTTTCAAATTCAGCAGATCGAGACGATGCCCGAGAAGCTGACTCTGCATGCCTCCGCGACAATCGACCAGTTTCCTACCCGGTAGACCTATGGTTCACTTTGGAATTATCTGCCCCCCCTATCCCGGTCATTTAAATCCCCAGACGGCTTTAGGACGAGAACTTCAGTCGCGTGGTCACCGTGTTACGGTGCTTCAAATTTCTGACGTGGAACCTCTGGTGCGATCGGAAGGAGTCGGCTTTCATGCGATCGGGCAATCGACCTATCAACCCGGTTCTCTCGCACAAACCTTTGTGCAACTGGCTCGGCTGAGTGAAATTGAGGCACTTCAGTACTCTGTTAAATTCTGCCGCGAGGTGACGGAAATTATTTGTCGGGATGCCCCGGCGGCGATCGCTCAACTCGGCATTGATGCCCTGCTGGTTGATCAATTGGAGCCTGCCGGAGAAACCGTAGCAGAAGGGCTGGGGCTCCCATTTATCTGTGTTTCCTGTGGGCAAGCCATTCACCGCCGGGCCGATATTCCTCCCTTTTTCATGCCCTGGAATTACGAAGACCAATGGTGGGCACGACTTCGTAATCAGGTTGCCTACACCATTCTGGATCGCAATTGCCGTCCGATTTTGCAGGTGATTAATGAGTACCGCGATCGCTGGAATTTGCCCCCCTATCGGCAAATGTATCGCTCCAACACACGCCTGCTCCACATGAGCCAGCAGGTTGCCGCATTTGATCTGCCCAACCCCAACCTCCCTGACTATTTTCATTACGTTGGCCCTTTGCGGAACCGTTCTCCTCGGTCCGTTTCATTTCCGAGCGATCGCTTGACGGGCCAACCCTTGATCTACGCTTCTTTAGGAAGTGTTCAAAATCGTAAGTATGAAATCTTTCACCAAATTGCCACAGCCTGTGAAGGCTTAGATGTGCAACTGGTCATGCCCCACGGCGGCGGTATGGATGCTGCACAGATCGCCAGTCTACCCGGCAATCCCCTGGTCGTTGAGTACGCTCCTCAGCGAGAAGTTCTATCCCGAGCCAGCCTGACTATTACCCATGGCGGCATGAATACCGTGCTCGATTCTCTGAGTTATGGTGTGCCTCTGGTTGCGATTCCCATTACCTTTGAGCAACCAGGAACGGGAGCCCGCATTCGCTGGACAGGTGTCGGAGAGGTGATTCCATTAACGAAGCTCACGCCGCCCCGGCTCCGAGAGGCCATTCAGCAGGTAAGTGACTCTCCCACCTACGCTGCCAATGCCGCAAGGGTACAGCAAGCGATTCAGCAAGCGGGAGGCGTTCAACGGGCCGCAGACCTGATTGAGCAAGTTGTTCAGAGAGAATCTACAGGTAAATCATCTTTCGCGTCATCCCTCCGTCAATGATGAAATTTTCCCCTGTCATAAAGCCTGCCGCTTCCGACGCAAGATAGACCACCATAGCGGCCACATCATCAGGTACGCCAACCCGCCCGGCTGGATGCTGTTGATGGTCTTGTTCTGTCAACTGGGGCGTCCCTCTGTTCGCAGCCTTCTTCCAGTCTTCTACAGCAATCCAGCCAGGGCTAATGCAATTGACTCGAATATCGGGCCCCAAACTATTGGCCAGGGCGTGGGTGAGCGCAACAATGCCACCCTTACTCGCGGAATAAGCTTCGGTGTGGGGTTCCGACATGAAAGCTCGGGTTGAGGCAATGTTAATGATACTGCCTCGACAGGCTCGGAGATGGGGAATAGCATACTTACTCGTCAGAAACGCACTGGTTAGATTCGTCGTGATGATACGGTTCCACTGCACCAAGTCCAGTTCCTCAACGGGCGCATTGTTGGGATGGGCGATCGCTGCATTATTCACCAAAACATCCAGCCGATGATAAGCGGCAATGGTATCAGTAACCAGTTGCCGAACAGAGGCTTCATCACTCACATCCGTGGGGATAAAACGGGCCTCTCCCAGGGAGCTATACTCCTCCGCCGTTTCTGTGCCGGCGTCAGAGTCAATCTCGGCGATCGCCACCCGATATCCTGCCTGCAGCAGTTTCAGCACGGTTGCCTTGCCAATGCCCTGACCGCCCCCGGTTACGATCGCCACTCGATTTTCAGCATTCATTACCAATCATCCAATCCTTACATTGCATCCAATTTAATCAAGACTTACAGATTCTTGTTGCGTTGGCGTACTTCGCACAGCGCACAACAAGAATGCAGTAATAGAGAACTTGCATAAGTTCTATTAATAACCGAAATGTATGTTGGCGCATCCCACCCGATAGCGATCACTGCAATTACTATTGTTGATGTTGTGTTAGTTAGGGCATCAGGCGTAATGCTTCCACTCGCTTCTGGTGTCCCAACTAACGTAATAAAGGCTATATCAAGTTCGATTAAATGAAGGTATTGTGGCGCATTGCACTGGCTTTTCCCCATTCAATCGGATGTCATCTAACATGAAGGAAGTAAAACAAGCAGTAACCAGGCTGCAATCAAAAAACAAGCTTAAGTAATGGGACAGACGTTGGGCGATCGACCATACTTAACGCGAGAGAGTCATCAAGGAGACATAGAATGGTACAAGCACAGCGCGGCAATACGGTTAAGGTTCATTACACTGGCAAATTGGATGATGGTACAGTGTTTGATTCCTCTGTAGACCGCGATCCACTAGAGTTCACGCTTGGAGAAGGCGGAATTATTCCCGGTTTTGAGCAGGCAGTTCTTGGGATGTCAACGGGTGAGTCTAAGACTGAGACCATCCCCAGCGAGAACGCCTATGGCCCCTACATTGACGAGATGGTTTTGACGGTTGATCGACAACAGATGCCTGCTGAAATTGAACCTCAGGTTGGGCAACAGCTTCATCTTCAGCAACCAGATGGTCAACTTATTCCTGTGACGATCACAGAAGTTTCGAACTCAACCGTTACGTTGGATGCGAACCATCCGCTAGCCGGTGAGAACTTGACCTTTGATATTCAGCTAGTTGAAATCGCTTAGTGCAATAACTCACGTTGTAGGGTGTGTTTGCTATTCAGCAAGCACACTCTACCGGGGAGGATAGTGTTCTAGACGTGTGAATGGGATGTGGTGAAAGGGGTATGAAGTGCCCCTTTCACCACATCCCATTCATGAATTTGAAACATGGCTCAGGAGGGCGATCGCATTGCAAGTACTTGGTTAGTCCAAACTCCAGTGAGTCATAGTGTTCTAATAACAAGTAAGGTTAAATGCCGATGATAAAAAGTGGTGGGGCGCTTTGCGCCCCACCACTTTTTATCAGATGAAGCGGACACAACTATACGGAAAAATGCTTACAACGAAATTAAGAACTCAGTACTGTACGTTATTTGTTACATAAGATACATTGTCTGGGACGGCGATCGCCTTAATTGGAAAGCAGATACTTGGTTGCCTCCATGTTGTGTTCTCCACTGTTAATGTTGCCTATCGTATTCGCAAGGAGAAGAGTGTGAGCGATCCTCTGGTGGAAACTGTTCCTTCAGAGCCATCTCCCTATCATCTCCCGCCCCCGGGGGCTGATCCCACCCGTGAACAAATGGTTCGGCATTTGCGGCACGCCAACCAGATTGCCATGCGTGTCGCTCAATCGGGTCACCATCCCTTTGGCGCGCTCTTAGTAGCCCCAGATCACGAAACAGTCCTAATCGAGCAGGGCAACGTGGATACAGTGAACCATGCTGAAGCGGTGCTCGTTCGGCAGGCTTGGGAGAAGTTTACTCCTGGTTATTTATGGGGCTGCACACTCTACAGCACGGTAGAACCCTGCGTCATGTGTGCTGGTACCCAGTATTGGGCCAACATTGGGCGATTGGTTTACGGTGTTTCAGAAACACAATTGCTAATCCTAACCGGGAACCATGAGCAAAATCCTACGTTGGATCTACCCTGTCGATTGGTATTTGAACGAGGTCAGAAAAAGATAAAAGTTTGGGGACCACTTCCTCACGTTGAGGAAGAGATTGTAGCAATTCATCGCGATTTCTGGAGAGTGTAGGAACCGGAGGCTGCTCGTCATCCAGATGCCTCAATTTGCCAGATTTTTCGAGTTGTCAGTGTTTGAGTTGATGAATGGGCGATCGCTTTGCTGTTCCAACTGGATTGCCTCTAACCATCAACGTCAAGGTGTGTGATGTGAACGAGAAGTTTTGTCTTAAATCCGTTGAACTATGAACAAAATGGCTGATTTTCCCAAACGTTCCCTTTTCCGCCCATTACGGGTGTCCTTCCGGCGATATTGGCGGGTGCTGGCCTTATTTGTGGCAACCTGTGGGTTAATTGTGGGTTGTGGTAACCCATCGGCTAACTCACCAACTCCAGCAGAGTCATCTTCACCAGCCGCAGCAGGGCAAGACTTCACGATTGGTATGGTGTTAGTAGGGCCGAAAAACGATGCCGGGTGGAACCAGGCTCACTACGAGGGTATTGAAGAGACGATTAAACAATTTCCGGGTGCCAAGCTGGAGTACGTCGATAAGGTAAACCCAGCCGATCGCCCTAACGTAACTGGAGCCCAGGTTGCCGATGATCTGATTGCCAAAGGGGCAAAACTCGTCATCTTCAACTCCGATGACTTCAAAGACGATGCTCTAGAAGCCGCTAAAAAGCATACTGATATTCCCATCATCCATGCCTCAGGCGATTACTCCTGGAAGGAGGGCCAAAACTTTCAAGATCAGGCGAATCTGTCCAACATCATGGGCAAGATGCAGTATGGCGAGATGATAGGGGGATGTGCAGCGGCTCTCTCGTCGGAAACTGGGAAAATTGGATTTTTGGGTGCTCTCATCAATGACGAAACGCGTCGCTATGCCTCGGCGGCCTATCTCGGTGCTAAGCATTGTTGGGAAAACTATCGCCAGAAACCCGTGGATGACTTGCAGTTTAAAGTGACCTGGATTGGTTTCTGGTTCAACATTCCCGGCAAAACGCTTGACCCCACCAAAGTTGCAGATGATTACTACAACGGCGGCTATGATGTCGTGATGTCAGGCATTGATACTCCTGAGGCCGCTGTGCAGGCGAAAAAGGCAGCAGCAGCAGGGAAAGCCGCGAAATACGTTCATATCGACTTCAAGGGCGGCTGTGACCTGGCTCCTGATTCTTGTCTGGGTGTGCGTTACTACAACTGGAATGTGCCTTACACCAGCGTTCTCAAAGACCTACTGGATGGCAAACAGTTGGAGCCCTTCACCTGGCTCGGCCCCGACTGGAAGGACATTAACAGCACAGAAACCTCGATGATTGGCTTCCTCCCCGGAAAAGCGCTGGGCGAAAACCAGAAGTACATCGATGAGTTTGTGAAAGGCTTAGGTGACGGCAGTATCAACCCTTACCAGGGACCGCTCAACTATCAAGATGGCAGCGTCTTCCTGAAGGATGGAGAAACGGCAACGGATCAGCAAGTCTGGTACATGCCTCAACTCCTGGAAGGCATGGAAGGGCCAAGCACATAAGCTAACGAGCTAACGGAGGAGTGCCGCGTTTTGCGCGGCACTCCTCTGTCAATTAACATTGAGCAGCAGACTTATGAAAGTCGAGTTACACCACATCTCCAAACGGTTTGGCAGCGTCCAGGCAAATGACAACGTCTCGCTGACCGTTGAGGCAGGCAGCATTCACGGGTTGCTGGGTGAGAATGGCGCAGGTAAAAGCACTCTGGTCAAAATCCTGAGCGGTTTTATCACGCGGGATCAAGGGCTTATGCTGTTGGATGGACGCGAGGTTGATATTAAAACCCCGGCTGATGCCATGCAGATGGGGATTGGGATGCTGCATCAAGACCCCCTCGACTTTCCGCCCCTGTCGGTGCTGGATAACTTTATGGTGGGCAAGCCTGGTCGCTTGTTTACCAGCCGACAGCAGGTGATCAAGGAATTCCGGCGATTAGCTGACCAATTTAGTTTTTCGCTGAATATTTATCAGCGCGTTGGTGACTTAACAGTAGGGGAACGGCAACAGGTCGAGATTCTCCGGCTATTGTCGTTAGGTGTGAATACATTAATTTTGGACGAGCCAACCACAGGCATTTCTGCCTCTCAAAAAGATGCGTTGTTTGATGCCGCGCGACAACTGGCAAGCCAGGGAAAATCCGTCATTTTTGTGTCGCATAAGTTAGAAGATGTGAATGAATTGTGCGATCGCGTCACGGTCATGCGCCAGGGCCAGGTGGTCGGAGATTTGCCCATTCCAGCCTCTGATGAACAGCTGATTGAGCTGATTTTTGGACGGGAACTGGCACCCCCTGTGAAGCCCCACACCCGTAAATCTGGAGTGGCTCTGGTGCTTGAGAAAGTGACCTTGAGTCGCGGTCGCTTCAACATCAAAATCGATCACCTAACGGCCCATGAAGGCGAGGTCATCGGTCTGGCCGGTCTGGAAGGAAGCGGTCAACAACTGCTCCTTCAACTATGCGCCGGTCTGCTGCACGCCAGCACAGGCCGCTTGCAGATCAACGGCGTGGATATGACGCATAAACCCTACCCAGCGTACCTGAATTCTGGGGTAGGATATTCTCCCGCCGATCGCCTGCGAGAAGGTCTGGTTCAGGGGTTAACGATTCACGAGCATGTTGCCCTCAAAACTCCGCCGAAGGGCTGGTTTGTCGATTGGAAAGGAACACTCAAGCGGACCCAAGAAGCGATCGCCCTCTTCAATATTCGGGGCAAGGCCAACACCAAAGTCGAACGGCTTTCCGGCGGGAATCAGCAACGCACCCAACTGGCACTTTTACCCGTGCCCCTCAACCTACTTCTAATGGAGCATCCGACGCGGGGCTTAGATATTGGCTCAACGCTATGGGTCTGGCAACAACTCATCGCCCGTTGCGAAGGCGGCACCACGATTCTGTTCATGTCCTCCGACCTGGATGAGATCATGCAGTACAGCGATCGCGTCATCGTCTTCAGCGGCGGCAGCGTATCTGAACCGATAGATGTGAAAGAACTAACGGTCGATCGCTTAGGCCAGATGATCGGCGGCAAACTTGATTATGATTCCCCTGCTTTAGAAGAGAGCCGAGCTTAAATCAGAGGGCGGCAGGTAAGGACTACTCGACTGCATCTATCGTCGCCACCCCTTCCACATGCCTTCCCCTCTGCCCTCCGCCCTCCGCCCTCCGCCCTCCGCCTTCTGCCCTCTGCCCTCCTACTCCATGTCCAGATCTATCTACTATCAAGCGGCTTCCCTGGCACTGTCTCTGGTGTTTATCGCTGTGGTCATCGTGCTGGTCGGCGGCTCGCCTACGGAAGTGGTGACCTATATGTGGTCGGGGGCCTTTGGCACAGCCGACCAGTTTGCCCGAGTGGTAGCAACCCTGGCTCCCCTGCTGTTGTGTGCCAGCGGTTTGTTGTTTACCTTTACGGCAGGGCTGTATAACCTGGGCATTGAAGGGCAGATTGTGCTGGGAGGAATTGCCTCCATGGTGCCGATCCGGCTGTTTCAGGATGTGTTGCCAGCACCAATGGTGATTGTGCTGGCGATCGCCGCAGGTGCTCTGGGAGGAATGCTTTGGGGCTTACTGGCCGGTGCGCTCAAAGTGTATGGACGCATTGACGAAATTTTTGCCGGGGTTGGACTGAATTTTGTGGCCGATGGTTTGGCCCTCTACTTAATTTTTGGCCCCTGGAAGAAGCCGGGTGTCGCTTCCATGAGTGGTACTGAGCAGTTTAACGAGGCGATCTGGCTGCCAACATTTGGGAAGACAGAGGCCAGTCCGGTGGCGTTAGCGATCGCCCTTGCTGTGCTTATCCTGACTATCGTTGTGATGCGGGGCACCTATTTCGGTTTACGCCTCCGAGCCGTGGGCCATAGCTTGCGGGCCTCCTACGTCCTGGGTATTCCTTCGATTCGGCAGTTGCTCAGCTCGTTTGCTATTTGTGGGGTCTTTGCCGGCATTGCCGGTTCGTTGCAAGTGTTAGCCGTGTTTCACCGCCTCATTCCCAGCATTTCCAGCAATTTGGGATTTTTGGCTCTGTTGATTGCGCTGCTGGCAGGCTCAAATGCGTGGCTCTTATTGCCGATCGCCTTCTTTTTTAGTGCCCTCAACATCGGTAGTCTTCAACTTCCCCTTTCCCTGGATCTGGAGTCTTCCCTATCGGGCGTCATCCAGGGAACCCTGGTGCTATTTGCCCTACTGGGCCGAGGGTTTAGCGAAATGAATAAAGCCGCCAAAACATAGAATGAGATACTCTTTGCGCAACCCATTAGCCGCCTAAGAACCCTAGCTTTGCTCTTATGGAAACTTCCCAACTGATCTCAATATTGTCGGTGGCGATCGCCACATCAACACCTCTGGTCTTTGCCTCCATTGGCGAAACCATCACCGAACGTGCCGGAGTCATCAACCTCTCCGTGGAAGGCACCATCCTCCTTTCCGCCATGGTGGGGTTCGCCGTCGCCAAAACGGCGGAGGGGTTGGGTACCGTCCCCAGTCTATTGTTGGGGTTTGGGGCGGCAGCATTGACAGGTGCGGCGATCGCCCTGATTGTTGCTTTTGGGGCGCTGACCCTACGCCAATCTCAAGTGGCGATCGGTTTTGTGCTGACGCTATTGTGTGCAGATTTATCCTCGTTTCTGGGCAATCCCTTTGTGCGAATTCCCGGCCCCACAGTTCCCAGTTTTAAGGTCCCCATCTTGCAAAGCATCCCGGTCATTGGGCCACTGTTCTTCCAGAGTGATCTGCTGGTCTACGCGAGTTTCGTTTTAGTCATTGCAACCTGGATTTTTTTCTATCGCACCCGTCCTGGGTTGATGTTACGGGCGATTGGTGAACAACCTGCGGCAGCCTTTGTGCGGGGTACCAATGTGGTCTTGATGCGCTACTTCTACACGCTGCTGGGAGGTGCTCTCGTTGGAATTGCAGGGGCTGCCTTCTCGCTGGATTTCAGGGCTGGATGGAGCCATCGCCATACGGCAGGTTATGGTTGGATTGCACTGGCGATCGTTATTTTTGGTGGCTGGAATCCCTTACGAGTTGCGTTTAGCTGCTATCTATTTGGTATTCTTCAATCCCTCGCAAGTGTGGCGCAAAGTACTATCCCCAATGTACCTACGCAAGTATTCACGGTCGCTCCTTTTGCCTTGATGATCGTGTTTCTCGTTCTGACTTCAAGCGAGTGGTTAGAGCGTTTATTGAAGTTATTACCTCCAGGTATGGGGCGGGCGATCGTCCAAACGATTCACAGTTCACCACCGGCTTCACTGGGGCGTACCTTTCAGCAGGATTGATGCTTTGCTGGTAATCAGTAGTTCATAATCCGCCCTTTATCAGCGATAGTATTACTCGCCATACAGCGTTCATCACCTTCCTTTACTTGTTCTTATATCCTATGGATTCTGTTTTATTAAATGACTGGCACGTTGTTGCCCGTTCAGAAGATGTACAACCCGGTACATTAACGAAGGCTAAATTACTGGGTGTCGATCTGGTTATCTGGCGGAATACAGCTTCTCAAGTTTTGGTTTGGCAAGATCGCTGTCCCCACCGCAGTGTACGACTGTCAGGGGGGGAAGTCGTGAACGATACTGTGGTTTGTCCCTATCATGGGCTGGTATTTAATGATGTAGGGCAATGTATCGAAGCTCCGGCACATCCTGGCTATACGCCACCCAAACAGGCCTGTGTTAAGGCATTCAAAACCCATGAACAGTATGGGTTGATTTATGCCTCGTTAGGTGAACCGGTCAGGGAAATCCCGGTTTTTTCAGAGTGGAATGATCCCAGCTATCGGCTCTGTCTCAGTGGCCCCTATCACTGTCATACCAGTGGCTTGCGTGCGATCGAAAACTTCCTGGATGTATCCCATTTTCCCTTTGTGCATCCCGGTACATTAGGCGATCGCGCCCAAACAGCCGTCGAAGATTACACCGTTTCAACAGACGAGGATGGTGTGGCGTTGCATAATGTGCGCGTCTGGCAACCTGACCCTGACGGGCAGGGAAAGGGTGAGTTTGTGACCTACAACTACCGGGCTTTTCGGCCTCTCACAGCTTACTTCCGCAAAGAAACACCCAATGGCAACTGCCTGGCAATTTTGTTCCACGTCACCCCCGTTGAAGAGGAGGAGTGTGTGGGATGGATGTGGGTTGCGATGAACTATGCCCACGACACGCCTACTGAGGAAGTACAGAAATTCCAGGACCACCTGATTGTTGAAGATTTTGTCCTGCTGGAAACCCACAACCCCAAACGCCTACCCCTGGATCTTCAGCTTGAGTTTCATCTGCCCTGCGATCGCGGCTCTCTAGCCTATCGGAAATGGCTCAAGCAATTGGGGTTAACCTATGGAGCGATCGCTGAACCGCTTAGCTAGAGACTTCTTGTAATGGTTGTTTTTCCGTGCGTCTTACACTCGGGAAAATAACCCGTCCAGCGAGTTTTATAGCAATGTGCAAGTGCGTGAAGTACAGCAACGGTGGTGTGGGGCACGAAGTGCCCCACACCACCGTACTTAATCAACCCGCGCAGCGCTATAGTACTAAGCGAAGGAAACTGGCGGTATACTTAGATAGTATAGGTATTAGTACATAAATACCAAGACTGAAACTCCTATGGTTCAATACACCCTTGCCCAAAGCCCTGAGGTTATTCTTACAGTGGCTGGCAAAGATTCGGCCAAGGCCCGCGAGAAGGCCATGGATCAGCTCATCGAGTTGATGGAAACCGGCCAGTTGCCCACCGATCTTTCTGATGGGTTCAGTCCTCAACAATTTATTGAAGTGAAGGAGAGTGTTCCGTTGAATCCTGCTGCCGAAGATTCAATTAACCAAGCGGTTCAAGTATTAAGCAATCTAGCAACGTTAAAGCTGAAGGTGCAGTCGTCACGTTCCGAAGCTTTAGAAATCCGCGGCCAAATTGACAAGCTATTTACGGATGAGGAAGTCACAGAAGACGAGGTCAATACCTTAAAGGAAGGGTTTAAGGTACTCAAGACCTTCGCTCAGGCAAACTTGCGTTACCGTGAGGCTCGGGAACAAGCTGAGGAAGCCCGAACCATTCTTGATCAAGCACTGAAGTCGGATTCAGGAAGTGCATCATCGGGCCGCTCATCCAAGTAGGCACTACTCGTTCAAGGCATACGCAAGCTTGATAGACTGCATGATTTTTGTTGGGTATGGGCTCTTTACCAGCCCACATCCAACAAAAAGTAGGTAAATTCTGCATTTTTGAGTCATATAAAATCTGCTTGTTTCAAGCGCAAAGTGCTGTAATAGGGGTGCATCCCACTTTTGTAAGTGAGGCGGGCTTCGCCCGCCTCACTTACAAAAGTGGATTTCCAAATTTGCAAAAGTGGAATGCACCCCATAATAGTGATTACTCAATGTTAAGATTTTTGCGGTTTGCGGAATTCTAAAGCGGAATAATACAAAGCTACAGCGCCTCTGCTGTGAACTTCTATCGGTTTTCCGCGGGTTCCTCATGACTTCATTCACCCATGCGTCTCCTCCGGTGGCATTGTCCGAGCTGGCTCCGTGGCTACTGGATCAACTGGACGAGGCGATCGCCTTCTTCTCGGCAGATCTGCGGCTGGTTTGCTTTAATCAATCCCTGGTTAAGCGTTGGGAGTTGGATTCAGAATGGCTACAAACGCAGCCTACCTGGTCCGATTTCTTACAAACTGTGAGTCAGCAGCAGCAGTGGTTACCCGAGCAACGGGAAACAATGGAACAGTTATTGGAGCTGGCCTGGCGATCGCCCCATCAACCACTCACACCGAACGCTGATATTAACCTGAATGCATCCAGGTACTCAAAATCCCCGCCGCTACGGCTGAAGCTCACAGGTTATCCCGATCGCAGTTTCCTGCTAACACTGCTGCCAACTCCCCCTGCCAATAGTCCAGAACAGCAGCTTCAAGAGGAACGGTTGCGCCTACTAGAATCTGTCGTGGTGCACGCCAATGATTCCATCCTCATTACAGAAGCGGAGCCCCTGGAGTCGCCAGGTCCTCGCATTCTCTATGTCAACCCTGCCTTTACACGGATTACTGGGTATTTGCCAGAGGAAGTGCTGGGGAAGACACCCCGCCTGCTGCAAGGCCCCAATACCGATCCGGCTACCGTGGCCCGTCTGCGAACTTCGCTGCATAACTGGGAAGCGACCGTAGTGGAATTGCTGAACTACCGCAAGGACAGGTCTGAATTCTGGGTGGAGTTGAGTGTGGTTCCTGTCATGAATCAGGAGGGGCGCTATACCCACTGGATTGCCGTACAACGGGACATCAATCAGCGCAAACGGGTTGAAACTGAACTGCAAAATACTCTACAGCAACAGATCGAAGTCAGCCAGATGCGATCGCGCTTCGTATCCATGACCTCCCACGAGTTTCGCACACCTCTCACGTCCATCCTGTCGGCATCGGAACTACTGGAACATTACGGCCACGCCTGGACGGAGGAGGAACGCCTGGAACAATTGCACCTGATTCAATCTACGGTGCAGCACATGACGCAATTGCTGGACGACATTTTGCTCATTGGCCGTTCAGAAGGAGGCCGACTGGAAGTTTATCCAGTCTGGTTTGATGTGGTGACATTTTGCCACACACTGACTAGCTCTATTCAAAACAGTGTAGGCCGAGAACACCTGATTACGTTTGATAGCCAGATTACCCGGCCTTACGCGTTTCTAGATCAAAAACTGCTCCAGCGGATTCTTTCCAATCTGCTGTCCAATGCTGCAAAATATTCCCCCCAGGGCACCTTAATTCGCTTTGATCTTGAGCAAGATGTAGACAACTTGACGTTCATCATTCAAGACGAAGGAATTGGCATCCCCATCGAAGATCAGGCTCACCTCTTTGACTTCTTTTATCGGGGTAATAACGTGGGAACAACCCCTGGGACAGGTCTGGGATTGGCTATTGTTAAAAACTGTGTTGACCTGTGCAAAGGCCAAATTCGTGTTGAAAGTACACCCAATGTTGGAACCCTATTTCGAGTCACATTACCGGCCTCAACTGAAGCAACAAGGCCTGAATAACCAAAACCTGGTAGTTCATTCCACCTGCCATTGGCATGATGAAGCATAGGTACTCAACAGCTTAAGCTTGCTCATCTTTGAGGTGGTTTGATTCCTGCCGTTTATTACCTCGACTTTGAACGAAATTGGGTTTCGCTTGGCTGAAATGCTTGCGTAGAAAGCATTTCAGCCAAGCGAAACCCGAAAGTCTGCCGCGCAGCGAAACGTGCTCTGTGAGCACGTTTCGCTGCGCGGCAGACAGAATTAGTCCAAACTCCAGTATTACTAGAAGGGTGATTTTTCTGTCGCTTCGCGACAGAAAAATCACCCTTCTAAGCTTTGGGACAGATTTTGAGGATGGCCACAACATACCACCGATGATTCTAATTCCATGCTAAAACTCTGGGTGACGCTCCTTGTCAAGAAGTCGTGATAAAACGTTCACCTGCCCGGAAGCGATCGCACCCTCGACGATCCCTCTGGAAAACTCTCTGCCTGGTGGCCTGCGCTTGCTTTAGCCTGGGCTTAACAGCCGGGACGGTTTTCTGGAACCCTTCTCAGCCACCTGAAGCTACAGAGGTCGTTTCGCAGCAGGAAGCTCAACCTGTTGCTGCCATCCAGAACGGCAGACCTCAGCTCTCTCCTCTACCTGAAGCCGAGGAAGTATGGGCCTGCGATGTCGTGGTGATTGGTGGTTCTCTGGGAGGAATCGCTGCCGCTACCCATGCGATGCAGGCGGGCGCTGTCACCTGTCTCATCGAACTCACGCCCTGGCTGGGTGGGCAGATTAGTTCGCAAGGCGTTTCGGCCATTGACGAATCCCGGGCGATGCAAACTCGGCAAAATCACTCCCAAAGCTGGCTTAAATTTAAGCAGCGCATTGCCCAGCAGCCCCTACACTTGCCTGCATGGTTAGAGCACTCTGAATCCAGGACAGTGAAGGAAAGCAATAGCTGCTGGGTCGGGAAGCTGTGTTTCCCGCCAAAAGCAGGAGCGATCGCGGCCCGAGAAGCGCTTGAAGCGGCTGCCAAAAAGGCTCCGGGAAGCCGATGGGAGACGGCGATCGCCTTCAAAGGCGCAACGTTTGATGCCACAGGTCGAGAAATTATTGCTATCCATGCCCTCCGGCGGGTGCCGCACAGTCCAGATTACGTGCCCGCAGGCCGCTTTTCCAAGGAGCTGGCTTACTGGTATTCCTGGTCCGATGATGCCATCTTTGAAAAAATACCGCTACGCCTGGAGGCATTTTCAGGTAAACGGTTGATGGTGATTGATGCAACGGATACGGGAGAACTGGTGGGATGGGCAGGCATTCCCCATCGATTGGGGTCAGAGTCAAAGGCCACTACTCAGGAGGCCAATGCAGCATCTCTGGATAATCCAGAATGTACTCAGGCATTTACCTACCCGTTTGCGCTTGCTCTCCACGATGACGGGGGAACCAGCCACTCCGAACTGCGTCAAGTTCAGCCGCTTTATGGGCGGCATGAGCACCGCCGGGAATATGACCTGCAAAACATGCCCACGTTCTCAGGGAAAAGCTTTTTCAATTACAGGCGCATTGTCAGTTCCGTGCGGAATGATCCCTTCACCGCAACGCCGGTTCTGGGGGATGTCACCATGGTGAACTGGAATCAGGGGAATGACTGGAACTGGATGAACCCTTCGCTCATTCTGACTGATGAACAATTGGATGCATCGGGTCAACGCCAAAATTGGTTGGGTGGTATCTCGGAAATTGCACTTCGCAAAGGGGAAGACCATGCTCTCCTGTTTGCCGAATGGCTCCTGGAAACCCAGGTTGACCCTGAATTTCCATTGACCTATTTAATGGGAGCGGATAGCCCAATGGGGACGGTATCCGGTCTCAGCATGGTGCCTTACATCCGTGAAGGACGGCGGATTTTAGGGCGCAAGGCCTATGGCCAGGAGGAGTTTATGATACGGGAATCAGACCTGCGACGCGATATGTCGGGAGGCCGTGATTTCAGTGCCACCAAGATTGGCATCACGCACTATGACCTCGATATGCACGGCTGCCGCTACCGCAACTGGCAACCCTCTGGAGAAGCTAGCACTGCTCCGGCCCACGAAACTAAAATCCATCCGGTCCAAATCCCCCTGGAAAGCCTGATTCCCCAAGGGGTAGACAATCTACTCATTGGGGGCAAAAGCATTGCGGTGACGCACATTGTCAATGCAGTAACACGCGTTCATTACGGTGAATGGACGGTTGGTGGGGCCGCAGGGGCGATCGCCGCCTACCTGCAAACATCTCCCACGCTTACCCCGGGGGATATTGTTCCGAACGGGCTCATATCTGAAGTGCAGGCGTATCTAGTAAAACAAGGGTTGCGATTGGAGTGGTAATATGACCTCCAATTGAGGAACCATAATGTGCAGTGGTGCAGCGCAGCGCCCTGCACCACTGCACATTATGGTTCCTCAATTGAATTTGCATATAGCAATAGCCATTTTGGTTAACACATCAGAAGGGCGCTTCCTTCTGATGTGTTAACCAAAACGGCGAAGAGTGTGAGTGCGTCTGGTGGCAAAGCTATCATCGCCCACGAAGTTAGTTAATGCAGCGTAATAGAGTCTTCACGCAGCAGACATTCATTTGTCACTTAGCTGACACATAGAGCGTCTAACTTGAATCAGCTATGCCTTTTC
Source organism: Leptolyngbya sp. PL-A3 (assembly GCF_039962325.1). Lineage (NCBI taxonomy): Bacteria > Bacillati > Cyanobacteriota > Cyanophyceae > Leptolyngbyales > Leptolyngbyaceae > Leptolyngbya > Leptolyngbya sp. PL-A3. The sequence goes on along the minus strand of NZ_JAMPLB010000002.1, from coordinate 390 downwards.
TATAACTAAATTTCCTTATGTCCGTGCCTTCGCATCCGTTTCGTGAATCCCTTCACACCTCACTTATGAAGCTGCGCTTACATCATCGTGTCGTTTTAGCCTCCACCATTGCCCTTTCCGGAGTTTCTGTTTGTGCCCTAACGGCACGAGCCATGTATCGTGACAGCCCCAAAGCGGTTGTTGATCAGGCATGGCAGATCGTCAATCGCGATTATGTTGACCCCAACTTTAATCAGGTTGATTGGCAGGAAGTGCGCTATTCCTTGCTGGATCGCAACTTGTATCTTGGAGACGAGCAGGTCAATCTGGAATATCCAGAGAGTGGGAGTGAGGTTGACGCGCAACTGAGGTACTCAGCCTGGGGAATAGATAGGCCCCTCCTACTTCCTG